>NZ_AP014690.1:587500-887500 GCF_001547995.1 Asaia bogorensis NBRC 16594 | reverse complement strand
CATTAAATTGGGCTCCCGATTCCGGCTCCATGGAATCAAAGGATTCATCCGGGATAGGCCTAGGTAAGCGAGCCCCGAAATCTTCACTGCTATACAGCGCCTTCTTGAGATTGGCCCCGATCCATTCCGTCGTGACCTGTTTGCGGGGAATGAAGGTGGACCAGCCAGAGCGTGAGAAGTAACTTCCCCCCCAGCGTTCCATGCAGATTACGGCTACATATTTTCTGGTGCGGATGAGCCGGGCACGACGGGTGGGGATCTGCCAGGAGGGAATGATGGTGCTCATGCGATGTCTGCAATCCTGAAATCGATAGTTTTACTGCCTGCAAAGTCAGCCGCAACGCGGATCTTCGCGCGTTTCAGGCGTAATTCGGCTGGCAACGATCCAGAGCCTGCACCGCAACCTCGCCGAATTCGAGATCACTCAAGTTGATCGAAGCATGAAAGACCTTGCCGAAATTCTCATTGGTCCCCCAGGCGGAAAAGCCACCACCACGACCACGCGTTGCGACGATCCGTACCTGATCCCCCTGGTCTTCGGGCCAGTCGATATAGATGCCCGCAGATTTGGACATGGCGGTCAGAATATCCTCGAAGCCAAATTCCTGCTGGATGCGCAACCAGAATTCATGCGACTTCCAGTCCGATTCGTCATATGCAGGCTTTGAGAACTCACTGGGGATCGGCCGGGGCAAATGTGCACCGAAATCCTCGCTGCTATACAGGGCCTTTTTAAGATTGGCCCCAATCCATTCCGTCGTGACCTGTTTGCGGGGAATGAAAGTCGACCAGCCGGAGCGAGAGAAGTGACTCCCACCCCAACGTTCCTCGCAAATCACGGCTACATATTTTCTGGTGCGGATGACCTGGGCACGCCGGGTGGGGATCACGGTGCTCATGCGATGTCAGCAATCCTGAAATCAATGGTTTTACTGCCCGTCGAGCCAGCGGCAACGCGGATCTTCGCGCGTTTCACGCGTAATTCGGCTGGCAACGATCCAGAGCCTGCACGGCCACCTCGCCGAATTCGAGATCACTCAGATTGATCGAGGCGTGAAAGACCTTGCCGAAATTCTCATTGGTCCCCCAGGCGGAATGATGCGCACCGCTTCCACGAGAAGCGACCATTTCGACCTGATCCTCTTTGTCCTCCGGCCACCTTACGAAGACCAAGGCCGATTTTGACATGGCAGTCAGGATATCCTTGAAACCAAATTCCTCCTGGATATGCAGCCAGAACTCGCGAGACCTCTGGTCTGACTCATCATATGCGGGCTTTGAAATCTCACTGGGGATCGGCCGAGGCAGCTGAGCCCCGAAATCCTCGCTGCTATACAGCGCCTTTTTGAGATTGGCCCCGATCCATTCCGTCGTGACCTGTTTGCGAGGAATGAAAATCGACCAGCCAGAGCGCGAGAAATGCATCCCGCCCCAGGTTTCTAGGCAGATTACGGCTACATATTTTCGAGTGCGGATGACCTGAGCATAGCGTGTGGGGATCTGCCAGGAAGGAATGACGGTGCTCATGCAATGTCCTGCTTCGGTGATTCGATATCCGCAATTCCAAAATCGACGGTTCTAGTGCCCGTAGTTCCAGACGCAACGCGATCCCTGGCAATCTTGAGAGCCTTTGGCGCTTAGCGAAGTATCAGAGCGTTCAGATTATCATCGGATAGCATCACGGAAATTGCACGTGGTGAACGGGTCACATTATGGAGCGAGTCAGAAGACAATTCGTCCCATGCGATTATCGCCATTCTCGGACCAGAATTTGCGCAGACTCTATGGCCCCGCCTCCAGCCACGACAGTACCCCATCGCCTGCCGCCCGACCGGTGGCGAAACAGGCCTGAAGCAGATAGCCGCCCGTTGGCGCTTCCCAGTCCAGCATCTCTCCTGCCACGAACACGCCGGGCCGCGCCTTGAGCATCACCGCCTGGTTCACGGCATCGCGCCGCACACCGCCCGATGTGGAAATGGCCCGGTCGAGGGCATCCGTACCGCTCAGCCACAGCGGGCAGGATTTAATGAGCGCGGCCAGCCCGTCAGCGGCCCCTTCCGTCTGATTTTCGACGCAGGACCCTGCGGGTTGCACCCGATTTTCGAGCGCCTCGCGCAGCAGCCACCGGGCGGGTGCGGAGAGGCCAAGGCGACGCAGCCTGTTCGCCTGGCTCTCCCGCGCGCGGAATTTGTCCAGACGCTGGGTGAGTGCGTCGCGGGTCAAGCCGGGGCGGAAATCGATCCTGATGTCGAGCGGCGCCCTCTCCGCCAGCGCGTCGCGCCATGCCGCCGACACGCGATAGACGGGTGCCCCTTCGATGCCGCGCTGCGTGATGGTCACATCACCCCGTGCCTGCACGCCTGCCCCGCTGATGACGACCGAATGGAGCACCTCACCGTGAAAGCGCTCGTGAAAGGCCGCAGGACAACACGTCTGAAAGCCGCAATTGGCTGGCTGGAGCGGAGCAACGCTATCGGGGGGCAGATACTCAACCCATCCGCCATCACTCCCCAGACGAGACCATGATGCACCACCGAGAGCCAGAACGACAGCGTCCGGGCAGGCGCTGGCCATGCCCTCTGGTGTCGAAAATAGCAGCCGTCCCTGCGCGTCCCATCCGGTCCAGCGGTGGCGCAAAGCAAGCCGCACGTTTTGCGCTGCCAGACGCCCGAGCCACGCCCGCAAAAGCGGTGAGGCCTTCATGGCATGAGGAAAGACGCGACCGCTGCTGCCCGTAAAACAGCTCTGCCCCAGCCCGTCGGCCCAGTCGCGCAGCGCTTGCGGAGGAAAGCGCTCGATGAACGGCGTCAGCCATGCTTCTGCTGCACCATAGCGCGTCCGGAACAGGGAGAGATCTTCGGCATGGGTGAGGTTCAGCCCGCTGCGCCCGGCCATCAGGAATTTACGGGCCGGGCTTGGCATATGGTCATAGACCACCACATCGTGCCCGGCCGCCGAAATCCGCTCGGCAGCGGCAAGTCCGGCCGGGCCCGCGCCAATTACGGCAATCGTTTTCCTGTTCATCATCGAGGCGGTGTAATCCTCCTCACCAAATAGTGCCATAGACAGTCCGTTTTATCGCTTGAGGGATATCAGGGAACCGCCACATCATCCGGCGCGCTGCACTACAGATTGCGTGGCTGAACGAGGCCATGCCCGGACTGTTCCGGCATTTTTCCATCCGGGGCAGGACGACCCCAACGCCATTGTTGTGATCGCGAAAGATCACACCCAGGATAGCTCATGATTGCTCTTTCCACAGCAACTCTCCCGGCCCTGCCCTCCAGTGTCGAGACATTCTCCTATGATCGCGACGCCCTGACAGCCGGGATCGTGCATCTGAGCGTGGGCAATTTCCACCGCGCTCATCAGCTTTGGTACATGGACAAGCTTCTGCACGAACCGGGCAACAGCCATTGGGCCTTCTGCGGCGTCGGGCTGATTGATGACGCCACCGAGCGCCTCAAGCTGGAGGCATTTCCGGCGCAGAACGACCTGTACACGCTGACCCGCTACGCCCCTGACGGAAAGACCCGCCATCAGGTGATCGGCAGCATGATCGCCTATCTTTTCGCCCCGGCCGACCCTGAGGCCGTTCTGACCCGCATTGCTGCTCCTGCGACGCGCATCGTCTCCATGACCATCACGGAAGGCGGCTATAATCAGGATCACGCCACAGGTGCCTACCGTTTGGAAGCCCCTCTGACCCAGCGTGAACTGGCCGACCCGGCCCGACCGGAATCGGCTTTTGGCTTCATTGTCGAAGGGCTGCGCCGTCGCCGTGAGGCGGGCATTGCGCCCTTCACCGTGCTGTCCTGCGATAACCTGCGCGATAATGGCGTGGTGACGCGCCGGTCCGTTCTGACCCATGCCGAGGCGCTCGACCCCGATCTGGCGGCCTGGATCGCCCAGGAGGTGTCATTTCCGAGTTCGATGGTCGATCGCATCACGCCAGCCGTGCTCAAGGAAGATGCCGAGCGGGTCAATGCGGAATGCGGGGTGATTGACCAGCTGCCCGTGATCTCGGAAGAATTCGCGCAATGGGTCATTGAGGATCATTTCGTCAACGGGCGCCCCGAACTCGAAAAGGTCGGCGCGCAGCTCGTCCCTGACGTGCATCCCTACGAGCTTGCCAAGGTGCGTATGCTCAATGCCTCCCACTCCATGCTGGCCTATCCCGGCCAGCTTGCCGGGCTCGACACCGTACGTGATGCGATCACCGATCCGGGCATCCATGCTCTTGTCGATCGTTTCATGACGCTGGACGTCATCCCGCATCTTACCGCGCCCGCCGGTATGTCCCTGCCCGATTATCGTGACCTGATCGTGGCCCGTTTCAGCAATCCGGCCGTGGGCGACAGGCTGGCCCGTATCACGGGTGACGGCGGCAGCAAGTTGCCCGTCTTTCTTGCGCCGACATGGAACGTGCTGGTTGAAAAAGGGGCTGACATACAGCGCATCGCTCTCGTGCTGGCCTGCTTCATTCGCTACCTGCACGGCCGCACCGATGCCGGCGCACGCTTTGAGCCGTTCGAACCCGCCATGGGCGACGCCCAGCGCGAGCGCGCCCTGTCATGGGAGAGCGTTTTCAGCATGACGGTGTTCGAAAGCTTTTCCCTGAGCGAAGCGCATCGCAGCCTGATACGTGAAATGGCAGAGAGAATGGAACAGAAAGGAACCCCCGCCGTTCTCGCTGAACTTCTCGCAGCGACGGACTCCGGCAACTGACCTGACAGGCCCCGGAGGCGCGTTGCCCTTGCCCGAAAAGGCCCTTTCATGGCTCAGCGCGCTTCCGGTTCTTTCCAGCCTCTCTCAATCCAGCCTGCCATTTCGCGACCCAAAGCAGCCCGGTTCCGGTTCGGGTCGGGCCTGCCAGCGATCCCCCACCTTGCGGAGATGCGTCTCGCCTTGGGCGGCCTGTGCTTCGCCCTGGCGTTTGGGGGGGGCATTACAGGGGCGAGAGCGGCCCCGCTCGACTCACTGAGTGGCGCCACCAACTGGCTGAACTCTGCGCCGCTCACGGCGCAGGCGCTCAAGGGCAAGGTGGTTCTGGTCGATTTCTGGACCTATTCCTGCATCAACTGCCTGCGCGAAATGCCTTATGTCGAGGCCTGGGCCAATAAGTACAAACCCTACGGGCTTGTCGTGATTGGCGTCCATGCGCCCGAATTTGCCTTCGAGAAAAACCTTGAAAACATCGAGAAAGCGGTCGCGCGCTTTCACATCACCTTCCCGGTAGCCGTCGATAACGACCGCGCCATCTGGAACGGCTTCAACAACGAATACTGGCCTGCCGCCTATTTCGTCGAAGGAGATGGCAAGATACAGGCCCATCATTTCGGTGAAGGTGATTACGACCGCTCCGAACATCAGTTACAGGCCATGCTGCGCGATAATGGCGCGAAGAACGTGCCAGATGACCTCGTTCATCCTGTGGGAACGGGCGAGCAATCCGAAGCCGATCTCTCTGCTATCGACTCCCCCGAAACCTATATCGGCTATGAACGGGCCAGTCATTTCATCTCGACCGGAGGGGCCGTTCAGGACTCACCCAACGATTATGTCATCGAAAACAGCCCCGCCCTTAATGAATGGGGCTTGAGCGGGAACTGGACGATCGGGCCTGAAGCCGCCCGTCTTAACAAGCCGGGTGGTTCAATTACCTTTCGCTTCCATGCGCGTGACCTGCACCTTGTGCTCGGCCCGGCGAAAGACGGCAAACCCGTCAGGTTTCGCGTCACCCTCGATGGCCACCCCCCGGGTGCCATGCATGGTACGGATTGCGATGCCGACGGCATAGGAACGGTAAGCGGCCAGCGTCTCTATCAGCTCATCCGTCAGGGTGAGAACAACGTGGGCGACCATCTGTTTCGCATCGAGTTTCTGTCACCCGGTGTCGAGGCATTCTCCTTCACCTTCGGCTGACCTGCAAAAAACGCCCCGCGCTTCAGCCGGGGCGTTTTCGATGGCTCTGCCTTGAGCGAGATCCGCTCAGAAACTGGTGGAGACCGTTCCTGTCATGGTGAAGCGCGCGGCCGTCATGAAGGAATTGCCGTAGCCGGTATAGGGCGCAAGGCTGCCACTATAGACTGTGCTCGGATCCTTCGCGCTATAGATCGCGCCCATAGCCCCCGTTCGCACAATCGAGCCCGTCACATTGGCGAAGTTCAGCTTGATGGTCGGCGACTGGGCGATACCGATTGGCTTGAAGCGATAGCCCAGTGAAATCGTGTTCGTGACGAATCCGGGCATGCGCTGATCGCCTGCGACACTGACGGATTGCGGACCTGTGTAATGGAGGCTCGCGTTGCCGAAGAACCCGGCATATTTATAGGTCAGACCGAAATTCGCGAGCACACGCGGCGCCATGATGGCCTGCGTGCCCTTCGAGTTCAGCATGCCATTTGTATAGGGGTCGAACACATTGCTGTCCTGAACAGCATGGAGATATTCGACCGAGGCATAGGGGCTGAATCCGTGAATCGGGCGGCCCGAGATCATGAAATCGAAACCACGCATATGCTGGTTACCGATTGAGAACGGCTTGAACTGATTCATGCCCAGATACTGGTTCACGATACGGTTCGTGACATTGTAGTTGAAGAATGACGCATCAACGATGATGTGCTGATCATGATAGCGATAGCCCAGCTCTTCCTTGATGGAATACTGGTTTTTCGGGATCGGTACGCTGGTATAGAGCCATCCCAGATCCACGGCGCTCGGCTGACGGTAATCCCCTTCTGCATTCAGGTAGATCTGGCTGTGCTCGTCGATGGTATAGCCGACAGAAAGCTGCGGCAAAGGGGCGGTCCGGTTGTTGGACATGCGCCCGTACAGATCCTTGTTCCAGGTATTGGACATGACGAATTTGAATCCGGCCTGGATATCAAGCTTGTCGTTCAGATATTTGGCATGATCCTCGACGAACAGGCTGTGGATTTCCGTGCCAGCATTCTGCTGATCGCCCGCATCGATCCGATAGGCTGCCCAGTTGGGGCTGGGGGCAGCACCGTTATCCTGCGTGTAGCTGGTTGGGTAGGATTGCTGGGTGTAGTTGTTTTCGTACCAGTAGCCGAAGGACACATGGTTGTGGCGATCCACATCGATACCAAGCTTTGCGGTCGCCCCGCGGCGCTCGGTCGCTCCCTGCAGGAAGTAGCTGGTCACGTTGCGGGTGGTACCATCAGCCTGTGTTACCGTGCCACCTGGTGACGCATCCCAGCCCCGTCCAAGGTTGTAATAAGGCTGAAGATCGAAGGCGATGCGGCGCGTCAGGACAATATGGATCGGAGCAGAAAGATAGACCTGATTCCAGTAATCCGTATTATTTTTCCAGTAATTTATGTTGTTCGAATTTGCCGATCGGCCGTATCCCTCACCCGTATGCTTGTATTTGTAGAATTCCTGCTGGGTCGGATAATTGTCGATCGTGAAGTCTTCCCAGTTCCACGAGACGAAGGCCTTGGCGAACGATCCATTCTTCCACTGCTTGTTCAGGCCAAAATCAACATGACGGCGGTCATTGATACCCGCCCCCATCCAGCTGCGTGTGTGGGTGTTCGAAAACGAGACATAGCCGCGCACGCCACTATGGCCGATTTCGCCGGTTTCCAGCCGGATGAACTCGCGCGACAGGTTGTTCGTGCCATAGGAAAAATCAACCAGACCGCCAAACTTCTTGTCAGGCGTATGGGTGGTCTCATTCATCGTTCCGCTGGCCGCCGACATGACGGGCAACGCGGTCTCGGAACTGCCGGGCGTCAGCGAGACGGATTCGACGTTCTCGGTATCCACATTCTCTGTGATGTATTTGGCGGCCGCCGCGGGCGCGCCATCGACCAGAAGCGCCATATCGAGATCAGTCAGACCGCGTGTCTGGATCTGACCACCCTGCATACCATAGGGATCGGGCGTGCTGATGCTGACGCTGGGGAGATTCTGGATCAGATCGAGCGCCGTGCTCGAGGGGTTACGCATGGAAATATATTCATGATCGACGGTCTGCACGTTACGCGGCGCGTGCTCGATGCGCATCATGCCACCGCCGCCATTGAGGGCCTGGCGTGAGGTGGTGACCGATATCTGCTCCTCGCCCCTGGCCTCGACAGCCTTCTTGCGACCCGCGTGCGGCGCGGGTGCCGTTGTTGTCTGGCCAGGCCGGGCCACCGTATGTTTCGGGCTACCATGACGCGGGGTCCGGGCTGAAGCCGGCGCACTGGAGGCCGCATGGGCAAAATTCTGCGACAGACAGGTGGCCGAGGCCAGACAGATCGCCAGCCCGATTTTCAGTTTCGCACGACCAAACACATACGCCATCGAGACCCTCTTCCCAATTTCTGAAAGTTTTCTAGTTTATTACTTAAGAGACACAAAGTTACGTCTCGAAAGCCCCGCTTGCAGTTTTATATCTGCACGAACACAAGCAGGTATACAAGTCGAAATCAAGTCGTAATGTGTCGGATATGGAACGTTTCTGTTCGGGTCTGATGCATAGGGGCCACCCTGCCCCCCCCTCAGCAAACAGCATGGACTTATGCCTTCCGAGGCCAAACCTTACTCAACCTGCGCCCACGCAGAACGGGCTCAGAAGACCCTCCCTCCCGGAAGGCCGACGATCTCGCGCCTTTAAGTCAACCGTGCTAGCGAGCGCAGGCCAGACAGGCCAGAACGCAAACCGTCTATGCCGGATGATGCTCACTCATATGCTGCGCGGATAAATTACTGGCGTGCGATCCTGCTCCCCCCTGCCCGGAATGAGGGTGGGAGCAGGAGAAGGCGACATCGTTACAGATCGATATCAAGCCCGATATCGAGAGCCTTGACGCTATGGGTCAACCAGCCGAGGGAGAGCACATCCACCCCTGAAGCCGCAATGGCTGGCGCCGTGTCAGGCGTAATGCCACCGGAGGCTTCTGTCAGGGCGCGGCCCTTGACCATCTCCACGGCGCGCCGAAGCATGTCGGGTCCCATATTGTCGAGCAGATAGACATTTGCCCCGCCCGTCGAGAGGGCCGTTTCAAGCTGATCGAGCGTGTCGACTTCAAGCGCGATCGCCATCAGATGCCCTGCGCGCTGCCTTGCGGATTTGAGCGCCGAAGCCACCCCTCCGCACAAGGCAATATGATTATCCTTGATCAGGATCGCATCATCGAGACGATAGCGATGATTGCTCCCGCCCCCTGCCTTGACGGCATATTTCTGAATGGCTCTCAGTCCGGGCAGGGTCTTGCGCGTGCAGCATACACGGGCTTTCGTACCGTGGATGGCGTCTACAACCTGACGCGTTGCGGTTGCGATGCCGCTCAGATGGGAGAGCAGATTGAGCGCTGTGCGCTCTCCCCCCAGAACGATCTCCGCAGGCCCCTCGATTTCGGCAAGGATGTCACGCGGCAGAATGCGGCATCCATCCTCCTTGAGCGCTGTGAAATTCGCATTCGGGTCAAGCAGAGAAAATGCCAGCCTGACACCCGCCATTCCAGCCACAACGCCCTCATGACGGGCGCGGAACACCGCGCGCAGGCGTTGGCCGGGCCGGACGATGGCCTGTGATGTGGCATCACCTCCGGTGCCAAAATCCTCGGCCAGACCGGCCCGTATGACGGGTTCCCACAACAGATCGGGCAAGGGAGGAATGAAAATTGTCATGCGTGCACGTAGCTCCTCTGCGCATGGATCATGGGGGCTGAACCCGACGCGGCGATATCGCCCTGTCCAAGACCGATTTCGGCAAGGGTAAACTGGAAACGCCCGGTCTGAGGCGCTTCGTCTCCATCGAGACGCCAGTGGCTTCCACGGCTCTCCTTGCGGCGCAAGGCAGCTTTGGCGATGGCTGCACCAACCAGAGCATGGTCATCGCGCGCGGCAAGCGGGGCAAGAAAGGCCGACAGACCCTCCAGCCCGTCATGATCCCGCAGGATCCCTGCCCCCTTATCCATGCGCGGCCCAAAACTCGCCGCACCAAAGCGCACAGGCTCTGTGGGATTCTGACAGGAATGGCGCTCGCGCGTGGCATTGTTCACATCCCACGCCACGGCCCGCCCCATCACGAACGCCTCAAGCAGTGAGTTGCTGGCCAGTCTGTTCGCGCCGTGCAACCCGGTGCAGGCGACCTCGCCGCAGGCCCATAGCCCCGCGAGGCTTGCCCGGCCATGCAGATCTGTCGCCACACCGCCCATGTGGTAATGAACCGCTGGCCTTACCGGAATGGGCTCACGATCGGGATCGATACCGTGCTGGGCACAGATGCGCGCAATACCCGGAAACTGGCGTGAAAAGACCTGCCGCAAACCCGTCGCCTGCCCGGCACCCTGCCGGTTGCCGCGCGCATGAGGCCCATTGTAGCGCGCATCGAGAAACACGCGATGCCCCAGTGCCCGATGGCGCGCAATCGCACGTGATACGCGATCACGGGACTGCAGTTCGTCCGTAAAGCGGTTGCCGGTTTCATCCACGAGCACCGCGCCCGCACCCCGCACGGCTTCGCTGATCAGAGGCGAGCGTCCACCCCCTGTCTCGACATCGAGGGCAGTTGGATGAAACTGGACAAATTCCATATCGGCCAGCCGGGCCCCGGCTCGCGCGGCGGCTGCCAGACCCCGCCCCGTATTGCTGGCAGGGCTCGTTGCACCGACATAGAGCGCCCCTGCCCCGCCACAGGCCAGGATACAGTGATTGGTTGGAATGAACTGCCCCGTGTTGAGCCATACGCCGCGCACACGTCCGTCCAGCACATGGAGGTGGTCCAGTGTCACCCCATCGAGCACCACAATGCGCTGGGAGGCTTTGACCCGCGCTATGAGCGCCTCCATAATTCCCGCACCGCTGCCATCACCACTCACATGCGCAATGCGCGCGCGTGAATGGGCCGCCTCCAGATGCAGGTCCAGATCGCTGCTCCCTGTGCGGGTGAACGCCACCCCCCAGTCAAGCAATGTCGCTATTACTGAGGGACCAGCCCCGATAATGGCCTCGACCGCACGGGGATCACACAGCCCGTCACCGGCATCGAGCGTGTCGCGCATATGAAGCGCCACGTCATCATCATGGCCGATGGCCGCTGCGAGGCCGCCCTGCGCCAGCATGCTGGCCGCTTCCGTCCCCAGAGGGGACGGGCTGAGCACCACGCAGGGCCGATCGAGATGCAGGGCCGCCGAGAGCCCCGCAAGACCTGCACCCGCAATGACGGGCCAGCCTGCAAAACGGGTGAGTGTCATCATGGCTCAGGCCCTCAGACCGCAAGCATCCGCTCGACCGCGCGCCTGGCCTGCGGAAAGAGCGCATCGGGAATGGTCACTTCCTCCTGCATGGTCTCCAGCGCACGACGAATAGCGGGCAGCGTGATACGTTTCATATGTGGGCAGAGATTGCACGGGCGAACGAACTCGACCGCAGGGTTGAGCGCGGCAAGGTTGTCGCTCATGGAACATTCCGTGACCAGCAGCACCTTGGCGGGCTGCTTGACCGCCACAAACTCCATCATCCCCGCCGTCGAGCCTGCATAATCGGCTTCTGCCACAACTTCGGGCGGGCACTCCGGATGGGCCAGCACCACGACACCGGGATGCATACGCCGGTACTGCCTGATCTCGAGGGGCGTGAAACGCTCATGAACCTCGCAATGGCCAGGCCAGGTGAGCATCTCGATGCCGGTCTCGTTCTGGATGTTCTTCGCCAGAAACTCGTCAGGAATCATGATGACGCGCGGCACACCAAGGCTTTCGACCACCTTCTTGGCATTGCCGGACGTGCAGCAGATATCGGTCTCCGCTTTGACGGCAACCGAACTGTTCACATAGGTCACGACCGGAACACCGGGATAGGCCGCCTTGAGCGCCCGGACATTCTCAGCCGTGATGGATTCCGCCAGCGAGCAACCTGCCATCGAGTCCGGTATGAGCACCGTTTTCTCCGGGTTCATCAGCTTGGCCGTTTCAGCCATGAAGTGAACGCCGGCCATCACGATCACCTGCTCCTCACAGCGCTGGGCCTCGCGGGCGAGCGCAAGGCTGTCACCGCGGATATCGGAGATGCAATGGAAGATTTCCGGGGTCTGGTAATTATGCGCAAGAATGACTGCATTGCGTTCGCGCTTCAGCCGCAGGATCGCCCGGATATCATCCTCGAAATTGCGCTCCCAGTCCTCACGGGTCATCAATCTTGACACGGGTTCGTAAAGGGCGTCGCCACGATCTCTGACGAGGGTCATCTGATCCATCGGATCCTCTCCGCTTAGTTATGCTCTATATGAGCATAATAGGGACAAAACTGTTGAGACCCATACATTGGGTGCCTCCCCGATGTTTTCAAAGCCACAAAGCCGTGATTGTCGAAAAAGCACGGCCAAGAACCATTCAAGATCACACTGACCGGGCAATCGGCAATTTGGAGCCCATAAGCTGTCGGGCACCGATCACCTCTCGCCTGAAGCGATAGAGCCGCGCAGGGCGTCCCTGGGGCTGGTTTTCCGCCTCGCCCGTTTCCTCCACGAGGTCCTGAGCCAGGATCAGCCGCCTGAAATTCTGCTTGTGCAGCGGTCTTCCCGCAATGGCCTCGACCGTGCGCTGCAACTGCCAAAGCGTGAAGGTCTCGGGCATGAGTTCGAACACCACGGGGCGATAGCGTATCTTGGCCCGCAGACGCGCCAGAGCAGTCGCGAGGATGCGCCGACGGTCCGACGGCATGGCACGGCCAGGCACCACCCAGGCGCCGGGCCTGCGCGATTCAGGCAGAAGATCGGCCTCCCACAGCAGTTCATAGCGGTGCAGGACCAGCTCGTCATTCCAGGGCTGCCCTTCAAGCCCGAACGTCTCGGCGCAGCGCCATTGCCGGGCTGGATCGCGCCAGGCCCAGTTTTGCAGCGCCCGGCCGATTTCGCTCTCGATCAGTTCCGCGCCGCTGCCCCGCAAATTCTCCCACGGGAAATATTCGTACAGCCCGCGCCAGCCTTCCTGTGCATCCTCCAGACGGGTCAGCCCCATATAGGAAATACGTATGAGACGCGGCGCGTCTGCGCCGGCCTGCCCTGCATCCGCCGATCCTGCTTCACCGCCCGACGCCTCAGCAAAGGTATAAAGCTGCTCGATATGGCCAAGGTGACATTGCGTCTGCTGCTCGACCCAAAGGCGCATGCCACGCTGCAAGGAGCGATGCGCCGTTTCCAGCGGCCCGGAAGGCAGGTTGCGCCCCTGGTCGAGTGTCAGCACGAGAGGCTGTTCGTCCTGCACCGCAAGCAGCACCGCCACCAGTTCGGTCTCGATATTACTCATGCATTCACGACCCGTCCGGTCGTCAGCAGAAGCAGGGCGCGCAGGATTTCTGCCGGGCTGGGTGGGCAGCCACGCAGGGCCACATCGCATTGCCGCACACCGGCCAGACCCGCCTCCATGATACCGCCCAGCACGGCGTAATTTACCCCGAACGGCCCCATGCCGAGCGCACAATCGCCGATCGCCACAATGCCCTTTGGCCCCGGCATGGCCTCCCAGCGGGCCTGAAGCCCGGGCAGCATGGCGCGCGTCACAACGCCGGTGACGAACAGAAGCTCGGCATCATGGGGTGTATCGACAAAACGGATGTCGTGACGGGTCAGATCATAGGCCGCGCCCTGAAGGGCCTGCGCCTCGATACGACAGCCATCGCAGCCACCACCTGCCACGATATGAAGCGTGAGTGGACGCGGCGCGGGTGGCAGGGAATCACGGGGTCGCCATCTATTGGCGTCCAGCAGGGCGCGCAGAAAAATCATGGACAGTTCCGGTCATCTGGTTCGTTGTGAGTAAAACCATAAACCGGCTCAAGGAAAAACCCCGCATGGTTCTGGCCTTTGCGTCCCATATTCCACAAGACTGGCACGACGCCATTGCCAACGCACCCCATGTGCGTCGCTGGATAGAGGGCGTGGAACGGGAGTTCGAGGTTTCCTCTCTCACGATCCGTGATGCCGTGAAGTTCGGAAGCCGGATCGGCTTTGTCTTCGCCGAGGCGCAGGCCCGTCATGAGGGGGTTTCCGTACCCCGCTATGCCTTCCTGCGCGGGGACTCTGTCGGTATTCTCGTGGTGCTGCGTCATCCCGATCACCCGCCAGGAACCGTGCTTACCTGCGAGCCGCGCCTCCCGATAGCCACCGCAGAGTCCCTCTCCCTGCCCGCCGGAATGGTCGATGACGGCACAGTACAGAGCACCGCGCTGCGCGAATTTGCCGAGGAGACGGGCATCACATTGGCGCTTGCGGAAAAGGACCTGATCTCGCTCGGCACCGTCACGCTTTCACCCGGTGGTTGCGACGAACATCTCACGCTTTATGCGCTGGAAATCGATCTGGAGCCGTCGGAACTGGCCAGTCTCGACAATCGCGCGACGGGGCTGGAGGGCGAGCACGAGCATATCAGACTTCGCGTGTTACCCCTCGACGCCATACCGACCCTCCCGCAGCAGGACGCCAAGCTTCTTCTGGCCTTCCATCTGTATGGTGCCCGCCCGCACGGCTGACGCACAGACACGCGGGGCGTGCTCAGGCAAAATGCAGGCCGGATCATAGCGACGCGCAAAACAACGCGTCAGCGCCTCTTTTTGCTCATGACGATATCCTGAACTTCGGGTAAGCCGGATCCATGACCCAGACCGAAGCCCTTCCCCCTGATGCTGAAGCCCTGCTCGCCCTCGCCGCTCGCCTGGCCGATGAGGCCGCCACACTTATCAACGAAATTCGCGACCGGGGCTTCGAGACAATCATCAAGGCGGACAAATCGCCGGTAACTGAGGCCGATCAGGCGGCAGAGCGCCATATTCTGGCAGGGCTGCGTGCCGCTCGCCCTGATATACCGGCTGTGGGTGAGGAGGAGATCGCCAATGGCGCCTTTGCGGAGCCAGGCGAGATCTACTGGCTTGTCGACCCACTTGATGGAACGCGTGAATTTGCCGCAGGACGTGACGACTTCACGGTCAATATCGGGCTGATCTATCGCAACCGGGCTGTTCTCGGGGCGATGGCCCTTCCCGCTTATGGGCAACTCTATACCGGCCTCGTGGGGCAAGGTGCCTGGCGTCGTGACAGCAAGGGGATGACCCCTATTGCTGCGGTCGTGCCGCCCGAGAACGGGCTGCGTATCCTGGCTTCGCGTCACTACGCCGATGACCCGCGCCTCAAGGAATGGCTTGCCGGGCGAAAAATCGGAACGCTGGGCAATATCGGCTCGGCCGCCAAATTCGCGCGTGTCGCAGAGGGTGAAGCCGATTTCTACCCCCGCCTTGGCCCGACCATGGAATGGGACACGGCCGCCCCGCAGGCGATTGTCGAAGCCGCAGGCGGCCATGTGCTCGATGAAAAAGGCGCGCCCCTGCGCTACGGCAAGCCGGGCTGGTTCAATCCGCCCTTTCTCTGCACCGGACGCCACGCCACACAAGGGCAGGACGCATGACAGAAATTCTCAAGGCCGATCCTGAGGCCATCCAGCGCGCCGCGACACTTTTGCTTGATGGCAAGCTCGTGGCTTTCGGGACCGAGACGGTTTACGGTCTGGGCGCGCTGGCCACGTCCAACGCTGCCGTTGCTCATATCTTTGCCGCCAAGAACCGGCCGCGGTTCAACCCGCTCATCAGTCATTTCGCCAGCGCTGAAGCTGCTTTCGAGCATGTCGAGGCCAATGACATGGCCCGCCGTCTGGCCGAGATCTTTTGGCCGGGCCCCCTTACCATGATCCTGCCGCGCAAGAGCGGCTCGACCATCTGCGATCTGGCGACGGCCGGTCTGCCAACCATCGCGGTGCGCGTTCCACGCGGCAAGACCGCTCTGGCGCTACTTCAGGCTGTTGGCCAGCCAGTAGCAGCGCCCTCGGCCAACCCGTCGGGGCGTGTCAGCCCTTCCGATGCCTTTCATGTGCTGCGCAACATGCATGGTCGCATCGACGCCATTCTCGATTCCGGCCCCTGCTCGGTCGGGCTAGAAAGCACCGTCATCGACCTCTCTCGCGAGGTGCCTTTCCTGTTGCGTCCGGGCGGCATCACGCTGGAACAGCTTGAAGCCGTATGCGGCACGATCCGCAATCCGGACGATTACGCCACCAAGCTTCCCTCCTCCCCCGGCATGCTTGCCTCTCATTACGCGCCCGGCCTTCCGGTCCGTCTGAGCGCCGAGAGCGTGGATGAGCATGAGGCGCTTCTGGCCTTCGGCCCGGCCCTGAGCGGCGCGGGACTGGTTTACAACCTCAGCGAGCGCAGCGACCTTGAGGAGGCCGCTTCGCGCCTCTTTGCCGGGTTGCGCTTTCTGGATGGCGAGGGGCAAAGGCGTGGCCTCAAGACCATCGCCGCCATGCCGGTGCCCCGCCAGGGCCTTGGCCTCGCCATCATGGACCGGTTGCGTCGCGCTGCCAGCCCTCGACCGACGGCGTCGGGTGATGACGATGATGATCTGGAGAGCATGATCGGCTGATGTCCGGCTCGTTCGACCCCAAGGAACTCAAGGTTCTCTCGGATATCCTCGCTCTGGTTCTTGAAGAACAGGAAGGGCAGTCCATTGCCGCGCTCAATGCGCTGCGCTCGCGTGCGCGCAAGAGCGGTACGACAGGCGGTGCCCTCAAGAACCTCTTTGTCGCCATTGCGCCCAACCCACCACCACGCGCCAAGCCCAGGCCACGAACCACCAAGGCGGAGAGCGGCCCTGACGTGCTGGCGGCCAGACAGCAGATTGTGACGCTCACCAACAATCTGCGTCAGATGGACCTTGAGTTACGCAATTCACGTGCCCGTCTCGAATCCGTGCGTTCAGAGCTGTATCAGACCCAGCAATCCCGCGCTGAAATCCAGTCCAAACTATTGGCCCGCGATGCGCGCAAGCCTTTCTCCAGTACCTTGATCTGGTGCGGCTTCGCCGTCGGCATCCTTATCGGGATCGCCAGCACGCAGTTCATCCATTCCATAGTGGATGTCCCCCGCGTCGATCGCTCGATCTTCCTGCGCTAGGCTCTACAAGCAGCGTAATCGGAAACAAGACAGCCCCGCATTGCGGGGCGTCTCGGTCCAGTGTGCGTATAGCTGCTACGCGCCTCACCAAATCTGTGCACGTTATGGAGCGTCGGCCTCAGCCTTCAGCGGCTCACATGCGAGAGGGAACACTCTGCCACTCGCATCTTGTGCTCGAAATGACCATCCTGATCGGCATCCTTGTGAATTCTCGCGGGCGTTCCACATTCCGGGCAGGCATAGATATAGCCTTTTTTCCCAGTCCTCTCTCGATAAGTGATGGCATCAGCAGCGCTTATCGGATTCCCGTCTAGCTTGGCCACTTTCATTGCTCGGATCTCCAGACTTATGAATGGAGAAACTCTACCTTACACTGAGGAATCTTTTCATAGTGGGTGAGATCAACCTTCCGTTGGCGTGATTTACATGAACAGTTCATCCGCTCAGTTGCCGCCGGCTGCATACTGATCGCAACGCGTCCAGGCATCACTCTCGATCGCGATAAAATCCCAGGATCCAGTAAATCAGGTGCGGTGCGTCAGTGACTCAACCGCACTGTGCAGGCACGAATTTGCTTAGTCCTGCCCCCCTAATCCTGCACACCGCCCATGATGGGGGTCAGATGGGCGCGGCTCTTGCTCGTGCGGCGTGCCGGAGGGCGTGGCTGGCAAGAGACGAAATACAGCCCGATCACAAAAATCAGGTTGGTGATGTTGATGAACAGATCAACCAGCATGATCAGGCCACTGCCCGACACGCCATTCCACAGGGATACCCCAAGCCAGACGATACCGAGCGGCCTCATGCCCAGCAGGAAGCTGCGCAGCGGGTTGGCCTGACCGGCGCGTACCAGCGGGCGCATACGCTGGATCGCCATGTAGAAGCAGACGAACAGCACCCAGTTGAGGATGTTGAACATCGATCCGCTGAGTGATGTGGCACCTGTGAAGATCAGAATGGCAATGGCTGCCAGAAAGAACAGGATCGCACCAAGCTGGAGGCTCATCCCGAGTTCGGCAGCAGAAAGCCGTTCGGGCAACCTGTCGGATACAGGCTGGAAGATCTTATCGAGTAGCCAGAGATCGGCCTGATTGACGCGTTCGACAAAGGACATGACGCTGACTTACCTCGCCGCTACGGCGGGCGCATCTGTTTTCTGCGCCTCACCGTGCAAGGGCTAGGCCCTGAAGAAGAAAAGCCCCCTCCCACGCACCACCAGCGCCCCGTGTCGCAACCTGAAACAGCCCGAGCCGTGAAAAGCAGACCCGCGCAGACAGAGGCTCACGCCAGTGCGCGTTATGATCGCAATTGAGTGGAATGTGCTCATTCGTCCGGTACAGATCGTCATCCAGACTGCAAATTGAGGCATGGTTCGCCTCGACATAAGCGCACGAGAAATGAGTCTCTGCCCGAAAGTCAAAAGGCGCTGCTCCCGTTCGAGGTCTAGCCCGCGCACAGGAAGCGTTACTCCCAATAAATCGGCCCGACAGACTCCGTTTATCGGTTTTCTAACGGAACAATATGGAACATGATCGCAGTCAATCGACGCTAAACAGGGTGGCCGGATCGTCATGTTTCCAGTTGTGATAGAGAGCCTTTCCAAAAACTACGGCGCAAAGCGCGTGCTGGATCAGGTCTCTCTCACTCTGGAACCGGGCAGTATTACAGCTCTGCTTGGTCCCAACGGAGCGGGCAAGACCACCCTGATTGGTTGCCTGCTTGGCTTGCTGCAACCGGATTCTGGTTCGATCAGGGTCTGGGGCCAGTCAGCGGATGCGCTTACACCATCACTCCGTGAGCGGATTGGTTTTGTTCCGCAGACAATGACCGGCCTTACCTGGTTTCGCGTTCAGGAATTGCTCGATTATCTGGCGGCCTTCCATAACAGCCAACCACGAGCAGACGCAGGCAGTACAACGCAGCCATGCGAGGATAAAAGCTGGTCGCAATGGGCCAGCCTTGATCCGAAATCGCGTATCTCGGCTCTCTCAGGGGGCGAAAGACAGCGTCTGGCCATCGTGCTGGCCTTGCGCTTTTCACCCGATCTTATCGTGCTGGATGAACCCGTTGCCAGCCTCGATCCCCTCGCCCGCCACGATTTCATCGCCCTGCTGGCAGAAACCGTGAAGCAGCGCGGCGCAACAGTGCTGCTTTCATCGCATATCATCTCCGATCTGGAGCGGATCTGCGATCGCTTTGTAACACTGAACAAGGGCCAGATCATCAGTACGGTCGATTCCTGCCAATTCAACAGCCATATTCGCCATCTCGCCCAATGGCCCGACGCGCATCACGGACTTCGCGTCCTTGTCGATCTTCCTGACGGAAGTGTCTGGGTTGAAGGCTGGACACCCGCCCATGAAGCTCTTGGCCTGACAGTGCTACCCGGCGATCTGGAAGCCTTCTTTCTGGCGCTGACGCGATGAGGGATACCCTGCGTGCCATGAGGCTCTACGCCTCACCGATTTTCCTGCGCGAAAATCCCATGGTTCTGCTCGGACTGCTTTATGCCGTCATATGCTATAGTATCGCGGTCTGGCTCCGTCTGGCGCCACCGCATGTCGATGGCCTGCCCATGCTGGTCAACCTTGTCATGTCCGCCTGGTGGGTCTTGCTGCTGAGCGCGTTCAGTTCCGTCAACACCCATTACTGGCGTCAGATACGCTCACCCGTCACGTTCATGCTGCCTCGCCTGCAACACGGTGAGTATTGCGCAGTCCACGCGATTATCGCCATCGCCTTCACCGTTCTCTGCGCCCCGCCCCTCTTGATGGGGGCCCCTCTTCTCAACACGCTTTCCGTCGAGGCATTGGCTCTAGCCCTGTGGTCGGGCGCGGATCAGACAGGTCCCAAGTCGATGCGGCGCGCGACGCGCATCATGCGGCGTATTGTCTCGCGTATCGGGTTCATTCTGCTGCTGGTCCCAAAAATCCAGCTTCTGATCTTTACAGCCTCTTGGCCCGTAGCGCTCGGGTTGCTCCTGGCTGGTCTGGGCATTGCCCTGTACGAATACCGGTTTCGCGATTACCGCCTGGACCCACTGCCGGAAACCGGCTTAGTCGGCAGGGATCATTTCCCAAGGCTGCTGCAGCCTGTCATTTCCTGCCTCATGTGGCGGCCAGGCTTTCTGCCACATATCCCGCTGCAGGATCAGTTCCTGACAACACGACCTGTGATCGTCGCCCTTGTCCAGATTGGCGGCACCCTGATTTTCGCTGCGCTGAGCGCCATTATGCTTTTGGTCATGGACGGTCATCTTCCGACAATTGATGCGTTCCGCCACAGCCTGCCCGGCTATGCCCGACAGGCCACGCTCCTTGTGGCCATTGGTGTGTGCCAGAAATTCCAGAAGCGCACGGACTGGCCCTTTCTCGTTGCGCTTTGCCCCTTTGGCGACAAGGCAGCCTTTACCCGCAAGCTGCTTCAGCTCCACCTCATGACGGCCGTCTTTGCCGGAGGCGTGTCCGGCCTGTGGCTCGGGCTGGTGAGCTGGTATGGCAAAAACCTTCCCGTCTTCCATTGCCTGACATGGGGACTTGCCGCGGGTATTCTTCTGGTTGGGACCGTATGCGTGCCATGTCTTGGCCTGCTCTCCGCCCGCCTTAACCGGCCTGCCGTCAATATGGTTCTCACGATCAGCGGCGTTGTCATCGTGCTTCAGGCCTGCACAGCTCTAATGATCGAGAGTGCTTTCTGGTGGCGTGGGTTGCTGCCCCTGGGCGCCATCGTTGTCGTGGCCCTGCTCTACATCATAACGCCGCATGCGCTGGCTCGGCAGGACTGGCCACTGGAACCGCCGCGCTGACCGGGCAGCCCGCCAGACGCCCATCAGTGGGCGGCGCCATAAGGCACGCGGCATGGACAGATCATGCCAAGCTGTTACGCTGCGTCCGTTACATAGTATCATTCCATGTCGATCCGCCTGACTGAACGAGACCCCAAGGGAGTTATGAATGTCCGTGCTGCCCCCACTGCGTAAGGCGCTACTGGCGTCCAGCCTGCTTGTTGCCCCGACGCTGTCTGTCGCGGTTTCAGCGCCCTCGATGGCTGCCGAAGCAACAGTCCAGCAGGGCGCTGCTACCGGCACCTCCACGAGCAGCCCTTCTGCGAGCCGCAGCGGGGGGACAACATCTCCGCATGGCGCGACGGCAATGGACAGCGCAGTGCGCGAGACCCTCTCCAACGGGCTGCGGGTTGTCATCGTGCCCGACCGTCTGGCCCCTGTCGTTCAGACACAGGTGATCTATCTCGCGGGCTCCGCTTCTGCCCCGGCAGGCTTCCCCGGTACCGCTCATGCGCTTGAGCACATGATGTTCAACGGGTCAAAAGGGCTGAGTCGTGACCAGCTTTCAACGGTCAGCGCCCGTATCGGGAATGTGAGCAACGCCTTCACCACTGAGGATACAACCCAGTATTACTTCCAGGCCCCGTCTCATTATCTGGATGTGCTGCTCAAGATCGAAGCCGATCGTATGCGCAACGTCCTGCTGAGCGACGCTGACTGGTCGCATGAGCGCGGTGCCATCGAGCAGGAAGTCGCGCGTGATGTATCGATGCCCTTCGAGCGCTTTACCATCCAGCAAAACCTCGCCCTGTTTGCTGGCACGCCCTACGAGCATGACGCCCTTGGCACACGCGAGTCTTTCGACAAGACCGACGCCAAACTGCTGCACGGCTTCTATGACAGCTGGTACCAGCCCAATAACGCGATCCTGCTGATCGTGGGGGATGTCGATCCAAAAACCACGCTCGAGAAGGTAAAAGCACAGTTCGGTGCCATTCCGGCGGGCAAGTTGCCTGCACGTCCGGTCATCACCCCGGCCCCGGTCAAGCCCCGCACCATCACGCTCGATAGCGATTATGCCACGGGCATATTGAGCATCGGCTTTCGTATGCCCGGTGCCGGCAGCCCCGATGCGGCGACGGCCCAGATCCTGGCCGATGTGCTTGGCAGCCAGCGCGGCGCGCTATTTGCGCTTGTGCCGCAGGGCAAGGCGCTGGCGACCGAATTCTCCTATAATGCCCGCAAGCAGGCAGGGGTTGGCAATGCGCTTGCTGCCTTCCCCAAGGGCCAGAACCCCGAGGCCCTTCTGGGCGAGATACGCGCGATCCTCTCAACCCTGCGCAGCAAGGGTGTGCCTGCCGAACTCGTCGAGGCCGCCAAGCGCAAGGAAATCGCCGCGCTCGAATACAACGCCAACAGCGTAACCGATCTGACCCAGAGCTGGGCCAGCGCCCTCGCCTATAATGGCCTGGAATCCCCTGCCGAGCTGGTCAAAGCCTATAACGCCGTAACACCCCAGATGGTGAATGCGCTTGCGGCAACCATCCTCGACCCAGACCACGCCGTGACTGGTATTCTGACCCCGTCGGGAGGGAAATCGCCGAATATCAGCAGCAACAAGGGGCCCGAATCCCTCCTGCCGCCACCGGGCAAGAACATTGCCCTGCCCGACTGGGCCGCGACAGCACTGGCCGATCTGCCAGCCCCCAAGCCGCTTGCCCAGCCTACACGATACACGCTCAGCAACGGCATCACCCTGCTGGTCCAGCCCGAGCATGTCAGCCATACCATCGTGCTTTATGGCAGCATCCGCCATAACAACGACCTGCAACAGCCCAAGGGCAAGGACGGTGTGGCCGGTTTGACGGGCGATCTGTTCCTTTATGGCAGCAAGACCCATGATCGCCTTGCCATGGCAGCGGCGCTGGACGATCTGGCCTCCGATGCCGATGGGGGCACCTCCTTCTCTCTCAGCACGCTCACACCCAATTTCGAGAAGACACTGTCGCTTCTTGCCGAGATGGAGCTCCATCCGGCTTTTCCGGCGCAGGCCTTTGCCATTCTCAAGCAGCAGGCGGTAGCGTCGCAGGCCGGGGTGATGCAATCGCCCGGCTATCGCTTCCAGCGCGCCCTGACCAGAGCCCTTGCACCGGCAAACGATCCATCACTGCGTGAAACCACCCCACAGACGCTGTCCTCCATCACGCTTGCTGACGTGCAGAATTTCTACAAGGCGGCCTATCGTCCCGATCTGACGAGTATCTTCGTCATCGGTGACATCACCCCCGAAAAGGCGCGCGATGCGGTCGAGAAGGCCTTTGCAGGATGGAAGGCAACCGGTCTCAAACCCGCCGTCGATCTGCCCGACCGCCCGCTGAACAAGCCGTCTCAGGCCGTCATTGATGATCCGGGCCGTGTGCAGGATTCTGTCTATCTCGCCCAGACCGTTCCCGGCGGCATTCATAACCCGGACCGCTATGCGCTTGAGGTCGGCAACGAGATTCTCGGTTCCGGCTTCTCCTCGCGTCTCATGCAGGATCTGCGCGTGCGCACCGGTATGGTCTATACAACCGGGAGTGATTTCGGCTGGTCGGTCAATCGCGGCGCGTTCGTGATCACCTACGGTTCCGATCCCGACAAGACCCTCAGGGCACGCGATGCTGCCCTGCGTAACGTCCGCGATATGCAGACCCATCCCGTGACCGATGATGAGTTGCTGAACGCCAAGGCCTCGATCCTGCGGGCCATTCCGATGGAACGGGCCAGCTTCGGGGGCATTGCCGGGCAGTATCTCTCACTGATCGGTCTCGATCTGTCGCTGGACGAACCCGATAAGCGCGCTCAGGCCGTTTATGACATGAAGCCCGCCCAGGTTCAGGATGCCTTCCATCGCTGGGCGAGACCGCAGGACATGGTGCAGATGATCCGCGGCCCCGCACCGATCAAGAGCACAGGGAAATAAGATCCTGTTTCTCTTGCCCTCTTCCCCCGCTCATCACCGGTGGGAGAGGGCCATCAAGTTCGCTCTACCTGTGTACGGCGGGGCAGAAGACAAAAAAACCTGCCCGGATCGGGCAGGTTCAGGGGCTCACCATAAAGGTGCTGTCAAAAGCCTTCGGGCGCTTCATCTGATGCTTCGGCAATCGCTTCGGCTTCTTCCTGAAGATAGGTCTCCAGATCACCATTGGCCGCGTCGTTCAGATCACGCGGGCTGATGCCGCTTTTTTCGGCGTCGGCCAGACAGGCCGCGACAGCCTGCGAGGGCTCACCCCAGTTCTGGTGGTGGGCTTCGATCCAGCTATCGAGCCATTCATCAATATCTTCGCCCGTCATGCTCAGCGTGTCCCGAAGAGACGATCGCCTGCATCACCGAGCCCCGGGCGGATATACCCTTTTTCATCCAGCCCACGATCGACAGCGCAGGTCACGATACGCACATCGGGGTGTCGTTCATTCAGGCAGATCACCCCCTCGGGTGCAGCCAGAAGGCAGACGAAGATGATCTTGCGCACGCCGCTCGCCTTGATGCGATCGATGGCCGCTGCGGCGCTATGGCCCGTCGCCAGCATCGGATCGACCACGATACATTCACGATCGGCCACGTCTTCGGGCAGCTTCATGTAATATTCGACGGCTTCGAGCGTATCGTGGTCGCGATAAAGCCCGACATGGCCAACGCGGGCTGCCGGAATCAGGTCCAGCATTCCATCGAGGATGCCATTGCCTGCGCGCAGGATGGACACGAAGCAAAGCTTCTTGCCGGAAAGCTGACGGCCTTCCATGCGCTCCAAGGGCGTCTCGATCTCGACCGGTTCGGTGCTGAGGTCGCGCGTCGCCTCGTAGCACATCAGAAGGCTGAGCTCGCGCGTCAGCCGCCTGAAGCCTGCAGTCGAGGTCGACGCCTGGCGCAGGCGCGTCAGCTTGTGTTGAACGAGCGGGTGGTCAAGCACGACCAGGGAGGAAGGAAGGGCAGTCATGAGGCGTTCCTTAGCGTGAATTCGTTGCGCTGTCAGCTTGGTTCAAAGCGCAACGCCACACCATTCATGCAAAAGCGCAGCCCCGTCGGCTTTGGCCCGTCTGGAAACACGTGGCCAAGATGCCCCTTGCACTTGGCGCAATGCACCTCGATGCGTGTCATGCCATGCGTTTTGTCGACCGTCGTTTCAGTCATGCCATCGCGCGGCTTGAAAAAGGACGGCCACCCGCTGCCGCTCTCATATTTGGTGTCTGAATCGAACAGCGCCTCGCCGCAGCCTGCACAGTAATAGACACCCTCACGCTTCTCATCATTCAGCGGGCTTGAGCCCGGACGTTCAGTGCCATGCTCACGCAAGACGCGATGTTGTTCGGCGGTCAGGGGCAGGCCACAGCTGGGCATTGCGCCGCTCTCTCGGGTGTCGTCGGTCATGGAAACGCTTCCTTCGCAAATCATCGGCCATGCGGGAGAAATCCCGCTCGGGCCCACAGGATATGGCGTCTCAACGCGCCGCTTCCAGAGTGTTTCATCCAACCTCCCTGCCAGTTGCTTCAATGATTGTCCTCCCGGCTCAAAGCCGTAGGGCGCGCGCTGGAGGATGCGTGGTGTCTGCCACAAGCAGGCCGTGATGCCCCATATGGCGATACCCTAACAAACCACCTCCGGGACCACAGGCGAAGTTCTTCACAAAGCTTCCCGAGCCTGCCCTTGCTCCATTGGCCCAGAAGCGGGGGATGCAAACGGTGATCGCGCAAACGCGTCTTGGCGGGCGCTCCATGCAGGGTTTCAATGGTGCCATCAGCAAGGAGCAGGCATCATGAGCCGCAACACCCCGCACTCTTTCACAGGCAGCGCCGAAGAAACCGGGACCACCCCGCTCGATGCCTATGACGTGCTCTATACGCTGGAAACCGATCCGCCCCAGATCACGGCGCTTCTCACGGAGACGGGTGTTGTCGTCTCACGGTGCGATGCGCGCTGGGGCACACCCGACGGCATCTGGCTCGACCGGACACATATCTACTGGACCAATATGGGCGCCGATTACAATGTCGCCGATGGCACCATAGAACGCGCCCGTCATGATGGCAGTGCTCATGAAGTCCTGGTTGGACACGGGCTTGTCGTCACGCCAAAACAGCTCGCGGCAGACCCGCAGGCGGGTTGGCTCTACTGGTGCGATCGCGAGGGCATGCGCATCATGCGCAGCCATTTCGATGGTGCCGATTTGCAGGTTCTGCTCCAGAACGGGACCTACCCCAGAGACTCACGCGATATCACACGCCACTGCGTGGGCATTACGCTCGACCCTGAGCGCCAACACCTCTACTGGACCCAGAAGGGGCCACCCAAGGGAGGCAAGGGCCGCATCTTCCGCATGGCGCTCGCCCTGCCCGAAGGGGCCGATCCTGCTTCACGTGACGATGTAACCCTTCTGGCCGATCATCTGCCTGAGCCTATCGACCTGCATTTCTGCCCGGCCTCAAACCGTCTCTACTGGACGGATCGTGGCGCGCCGCCAGACGGGAACAGTCTCAACGTGGCCGAGGTGACTGCCGATGGCCTGTGCAATCACAGGGTCATTTTCAGTGGGCTGGATGAAGGAATCGGACTGGCTATCGATCCGCAGGAGAAAACGGCTTTTGTGAGTGATCTGGGCGGCAACATACGTCGTATTGACATCGCGAGCGGGGAAGCGGTGATCCTGCGCCATCAATCCCCCACAACCGGTGTCTTTCTGGTTCCCCGGCGCTGACGGAACGCGCCTCATGATGAGCCACCCTGCCCTGATGCATCAGCATGCGAATACCGACAGGGTGGCCACCATTCGCCACTCACAGCATTCTTAGCCAGAAAATGGCGTGAACCCGCCGGGGGAGAGTTCGCAGAGCACGCAAAATGCGGCATCATGGGCGCAAAATTGCAGGAGACTACTCATGTCCGCATCCCCTTCCAGCGTGCCGCGCCCGGTCATGCTCGTCATCCTCGACGGTTTCGGCGATAGCGCCACCCGCGAGGACAACGCCGTAGCTCTGGCCAATACGCCGAATTTCGACCGTCTCTGGGCAGGCTCCCCTCATGCCTATCTGAAGGCGTGCGGTGAGGATGTCGGCCTGCCGGAAGGGCAGATGGGCAATTCGGAAGTCGGCCACCTCAATATCGGTGCTGGTCGCGTCGTCATGCAGAACCTGCCACGCATCAGCCGCGCCGCGCGCGATGGGTCGCTGGCCAGCAACACTGCCCTGTGTGCCTTGATCGACGCGCTCAAGGTCAGCAAAGGCACCTGCCATCTGATGGGGCTGGTTTCCACGGGCGGCGTCCATGCCCATATGGACCACGTCATTGCGCTTGCCGAAATCGTGGCACAGGCCGGTATTCCCGTGGCCGTGCATGTGTTCTCCGATGGGCGCGACACTGCACCCGATTCCGGTGACGGCTTCATCCGCACTCTTGCTGCTGCCCTCCCGGCTGGCGCAAGCATCGCCACGGTCAGCGGGCGCTATTATGCCATGGATCGCGACAATCGCTGGGAACGCGTCAGCCGCGTCTATGATGCGATCGTCTCCGCAACTGGCAATCACGCGGATGACGCGCTGAGCGTTCTGCCCGCCAGCCAGGCCCAGGGCGTGACAGACGAGTTCGTCGAGCCGACCGTGATCGGGTCCTACGCCGGTATGAAGGATGGCGATGGCATCCTGTCCGCGAATTTCCGTGCCGACCGCATCCGCGAATTGCTCGATGCGATGGTTTTCCCCGATTTCGATGGCTTTGCGCGCTCGAAAACCATCAAATTTGCCGCTGTATGCGGCATGACCGCCTATAGCTCGGCTCTGGCACCGTTCATGAGCGTCATGTTCCCCAAGGAATCGATGGAGCACCTGCTGGGCGATGTCGTTTCACAGGCTGGACGCGCGCAGCTGCGCATGGCCGAGACCGAGAAATATCCGCACGTCACCTACTTCCTCAATGGTGGCCGCGAGGCTGTTCTGCCCGGTGAAGAACGTATTCTGGTCCCCTCACCCAAAGTGGCCACCTATGACCTGCAACCGGAAATGTCTGCCCCGGAGCTGACCGACAAGGCCGTAGCTGCCATCGAAAGCGGCAAGTTCGACCTTATCGTTCTGAACTTCGCCAATCCCGACATGGTGGGCCATACCGGCGTGCTGGCAGCCGCCATCAAGGCGTGCGAAACCGTGGATACCGGGCTCGGCCGTATTGTCGATGCCATCGACAAGATGGGCGGCGCGCTGATCGTCACAGCCGATCACGGCAATTGCGAGACCATGCGCGACCCGGTTACCGGTGGCGCTCATACGGCCCACACCCTCAACCGGGTGCCGGTGCTGCTTCACGGTGCGAAGGGCGTCACAGCCATCCATGACGGACGTCTGGCTGATCTGGCTCCCACGCTGCTCACCCTGATGAACCTGACCAAGCCAGCCGAGATGACCGGCAAGTGCCTGATCAACGGCTGAATCCGCCGTGCCGGTCGCGAGCCTCATCCTGACCGGCTGTTCAGCCCTCGGTAAAATGCGCTTCACGGGCGGGTGGGTTCATCCTGCCCGTCTGAGAGCCCGTTGGGGAGAAAAACCTCGCGAGACACTAGGTCAGAGCGGGGGCTTCTCTCAGGACACCTCCCACTCGCCCTCTGTTCCGATTTCGTCCAATTGGCGCTGCACCATCGCCCTCTTCGCGCCTCTGCATCCCTCAGGGCGAGATACCTCACGAGAGGATGCCTCTTTTCCTGCCGATACCCATCATGCCGCTGCCGCGCCTGAAGCTGCGTCTTTGTGCGCAACACGTTTCGCAAGGGCGTTTCGCCTTGGTAGCGTGACGCTGGGCTTTGGGTTTGCGCTGGCCGCGTTATCGCCAGCAACGGGGGCGACACCCCATACGAAACAGGGCAATGCCAACCAGAAGGCGCTCGACAAGGCCATTGCAGACAAGAAGGCCCTGATGGCCCGTCAGGCCAATGAGGCGGCCCTTATTGAAACCCGACGCAAGGATCAGGCCCGAGCTGCTCAGGAGGCTGCGTTGCAGGCCCAGAAGGCCCGACGTTACTCTGCCCTGACCAATCAGGCCGAGAACGAGCTGGACGCAACGCAAAAGCAGATCGACGCCCTGACAACCGATATTGCCTCACTCACGGCAAGACAGAACGATCAGCGTCTGGCGCTTGCCCGACGCCGCGCTGCCCTCCAGACCATTCTGCCTGTCGCCCTGCGCCTTGCCCGCTATCCCGGCACGTCTGTCGTTGCCCTCTCGGGGCAGGCCGATGATGCGGTTCAGGGCCTGAGCGTGATTGCGGGGCTGACACGCCTGACCACCCGGCAGGCGGAAGATCTGCGTAGCCAGAAAACGCTCCTGGATCAGACGGCTCACGAACTCGCAGACCGGAACACGGCGCTGGAAGCCGCAAAACGCAAACTGGCCGCTCTGCGCGATCTCAACGCCAGCCGGATGGAAACCGCTGCCCACCAGCAGGCCGAGGCTGAGGCAAGAGCCCGGCAGGCTCATGATGAAATCGCAGCGGCAACGGCAAAGGCCGCGACGCTCGAGGATGCGCTGACAGCCATCGACAAGGCGCAGGCCAGCATCAAGGCACGAATGGAAGCCGAGGCCAGAGAACTGGAAAGGCAGAACCAGCAGGCAAAGGCGCGCGCGCTTAGCACGCAGGCCCGCGCCCTGAGCAGTTCGGGCAATGGCGTGACACGGGGCGGCGGACATGGCCCCGTAGCCGGTCGCATACTCACCGCCTGGCACCAGACAACCG
Source organism: Asaia bogorensis NBRC 16594 (assembly GCF_001547995.1). Classification (NCBI taxonomy): domain Bacteria; kingdom Pseudomonadati; phylum Pseudomonadota; class Alphaproteobacteria; order Acetobacterales; family Acetobacteraceae; genus Asaia; species Asaia bogorensis. Next base: position 858,007 of record NZ_AP014690.1, on the reverse strand, counting down.
AGAGCGGCCCGGCGAGTGGCATAACCTATCAGGCAAGCGCCGGGAGTTCGGTCAGCGCGCCCTGTGCAGGACAGATCGACTTTGCCGGACCGTTCCGGTCATTCGGCAACATGATCATTCTCGATTGCGGGCATCATTTCCGTTTCGTGCTCTCAGGATTGGGAGGGCTTTCCGTCTCGACGGGGCAGACTATCAGCCGCCATGCTGCGCTCGGCACCATGGGCGGTGGCGGCGGGGCACTCTTCGTGCAACTGCGCTCGGGAAGTAAAATCATCGATCCCGGCCCCTATCTCTGAAGGGTAACCTCACGCGACGCCAGAACCCCTCTTGGCGATTCTGTGTTGTTTCGACAGACTGCGTTAATATCGCTATAGATTTCAGATCTTAGTGCGGTGGAGGCTCTGGTGTTCAGGCTCCGCTGAAAGACAGACGCTAACAGGATCGGCACCGGACCTCAGGCTCCGTACCGGATTCAAGGGATGAATTGCATGAAGCTCCGCACTGGTCTGCTGCTCGGAACGGCATTCCTGGCCGGAATCACCGCCGGTCCGGCGTTGGAAGCCGCCATGGCCCCGAGCCTCGGGCAGATGATCAGCAGCAAGGCCTTCGCCAAGGAAGTCGCGGCCGACCCTGACAACCACAGCGAAACCCTGCGCCTACTCACCTTGTTCGGAACCGTGCTCGACCTTGTTCGCGCCGAATATGTCGAGCCTGTCAGCGACAAGGATCTGATCAACAACGCCCTCGATGGCATGGTGGGCGGTCTCGATCCCCACAGCTCCTACATGAACGAGAAGCAGTTCAAGGAGATGCAGATCCAGATCAGCGGCAAGTTCGGCGGTCTGGGCGTGCAGGTTCAGCAGCAGAACGGCCATATCCGTGTGGTCTCGCCCATCGATGGCACCCCTGCCTCGCGCGCAGGGCTCAAGCCGGGCGATTACATCACCGAAGTCGATGGCAAGTCGCTTGAGGGTCTGACCCTCGATCAGGCCGTGACCAAGATGCGCGGCGATCCGGGCACCAAGATCACCCTGACCATCATTCGCGCGAAAGAGCCCAAGCCGCTCAAGGTCACCATGACCCGCGAGGTCGTGCATGTGCAGGTCGTGCGCTCGTCGCTTTATGGCAATATCGGCTATATCCGCATTTCCGAATTCGACGACGACACCGAGACCGCACTGCATGAGGCCTATGACAAGCTAAAGGCAAAGTCGGGCAACAAGCTGCAGGGTCTTGTGCTCGATCTGCGCCTGAACCCCGGCGGCAAACTGGATCAGGCCATTGCTGTGAGTGACGATTTCATCCCCGAAGGCGAGATTGTCTCGATCCGCGGGCGTCACGCCGAAAACAACCGTCGCTGGGATGCCAAAGGCACCGACATCACAGGCAAGCTGCCGATTGTCGTGCTGATCGATGGCGGATCGGCCTCGGCCTCCGAAATCGTGGCCGGTGCGCTTCAGGACCATCGCCGCGCCGTTCTGGTGGGCGAGAAATCCTTTGGCAAGGGCTCCGTGCAGTCGCTCATTCCCGTGCCGGGCCATGGTGCCGTGCGTCTGACAACGGCGCGTTACTACACGCCATCGGGCCGCTCCATTCAGGCTTTGGGCATCGCGCCCGATATCGTGGTCAAGGAAAGCAAGGACGACGATGGCTACGGCTATCGTGAAGCCGATCTGGCCCATATCATTACCAATACAGGCGGTAACAAGAACAAGGCCCCGACACGGACCGACCTGCCTTCCATCTCGGCAAGCATCCCCCACGCGCCTGCCGATAACTGGCCTCGTTTCGACCCGGCCAAGCCGGCGACGGACTTCCAGCTGCAGCAGGGTCTGCGTGTGGTCCGCGCCATGGCATCGCTGCCTGATGAAGCCCTTCCTCTGGGGCAACCGGCTGCTGACAAGACTGCTGCAAAAACCCCCGATGCGAAGCCCCCGGAAAAGGCGACTGACGACAAGGCCGCCGGAGAAAAAGCGGCGGGCAAGGATCAGAAGCCCCCTGCTCCGGGTTCTTCTTCCACGCAGCACTGATTTTTTCTGGCACCGGCCCCTTTCGAGGGGCCGGTTTCATATCTTCCGCTTGACGCTTCAACTCCATCCGAGCCCTACGCCATGATCGATCCGGCCACGCTTCCCTATCGCCCCAACGTGGGCATCATGCTGTTCAACCGCGAGGGCGCCCTCTTCCTCGCCAGACGGACCGATCTGCGTGATGTCTGGCAATGCCCTCAGGGCGGGATTGACGAGAACGAATCTCCGGAAGAAGCGGCACATCGTGAATTGCGTGAGGAGACCGGGCTGCGTCATGCCACCCTGCTGGGCAGCTATCCCGGTTGGTTGCCCTATGACCTGCCCGCCCATCTGATTGGCAAGGCACTCGGAGGACGATATCGCGGTCAGACGCAACGCTGGTTTGCCATGCGCATGGCCGAGCCTGACAGCGCCATCGATCTGGCAGGAGATGGCACTGAACCTGCCGAATTCGATCGCTGGGAGTGGGTTCGCCCCCGGGACGTGACAACCTATAATCTGGGCTTCAAGCGTCCGCTTTACGAGCAGATCCTGCCCGCCCTGGCGGCTTTGGCGCCTCCAGCGGTCTAGAAACTTCAATAAAGCCCGGCGCAGACAATAAAGAGCCTGCGCGCCTCAGGCAGTCATCGGGGGAAACAGCTCCCCCGGCTCACACCCGCCCCCTCAGAGGAGACAAGTGCCTCAGGGGGCGTCGATGATCTCGAGCGTGGCGGCTTCCAGCACAACCTCCGGTGCGGCCTCAACCAGATCGAGCGACTGGTTACGCACGAGGCGGGCATAGAGTCCGCCCTGCGCCTGCAACTCGGCATGGGTACCCATTTCGACGGCCGCGCCTTCGCTCATGACGATAATCAGGTCCGCACTCTTAACCGTCGACAGACGATGCGCCACAATGATGGTGGTACGGTCACGGCGCAGATCGGCCAATGTGGCCTGAACCTTGGCCTCGCTCTCTGAGTCCAACGCGCTTGTCGCCTCATCCAGCAGCAGCAGACGCGGATCACGCAGCAGCGCGCGCGCCAGCGCCACACGCTGCCTTTGCCCACCCGAAAGACGCTGACCACCCGGGCCAACCCGTGTATCGAGCCCCTGCGGCAGGGTGTCGGCAAAATCGACTGCCGCCGCAAGGGCAGCCGCCTCGACTTCTGCACGGCTGGCCGTGGGGCGACCGATGCGAATGTTCTCAAGCACGGACATGTCGAAAAGTGTGGTGTCCTGGCTGACATAGGCAATGGCGTCGCGCAACTCGGACAGCTTCAGATCACGCAGATCCACCCCGTCGAGCAAAATCTGCCCAGCGCTGACGTCATGAAGTCTCGGAATGAGCGATAACGCCGTTGATTTACCGGCCCCTGACGGCCCGACCAGCGCCACGGTCCAGCCCGGTCGCACATCAAAGCTTAGGCCACGCAAACCTGTGCGGCCATCGGGATAGACAAACCCGGCCTGATCGAACACTAGGCGTCCATGCCCCGGCGGCAGGAGACGCGCATCCGTGCGTTCGGCCACGGCTGGCGGTTCGTCGATGACCGAAAAAACACGCTCCAGCCCACCGAGACCTTCCTGCAGGGCTGCATTGAGCGACCCAAGGGCGCGCAAGGGGCGCGAAGCCGCAAAAAGAGCGGCAATGAAGGCCGTGAAATCACCCAGCGTCGCGCCACCCATCGCGGCACGCCAGCCGGCGAAACCGAGCACCGCAGCAATAGCCGTGCCACCCAGCACCTCAAGCACAGGATCGACACGCGCCCGCCCGCGTGAAATCCGCCAGAAAGCGTTGTGCAGCAGGTCCAGCGATCCATCCACACGTCGTGCTTCGCTATCCTCCATACGATACACGCGCACCTGACGGGCCAGCGCAAAGCTCTCATTGAGCAATGTCGCCGTCTCACCGATCTGCTCCTGCATACCTCCCGAGGCGCGACGCACACGCTTGCCAAGTTTCTGTATCGGCACAGCGGCCACCGGATAGAGCACGAGCGCGATCAGGCTCAGCTCCCAATCGGTATAGATCATGGAGGCAACAAGCCCGACCACGGTCACGACATCTCCCAGCGCATTGACGGCGCGGATCATGGCCTCACGGATCGAGACCGCATCGGTGGTAAAGCGCGCAGCCCACTGCGCGGGTGCTTCTTTTTCGATACGGGCGATATCGGCTGTGAGAGCATGGGCGAACATGCGTGACTGCAAGCCGCGTATGACCACGAGAACGAGCCCCTGTACGGACAGGGTCTGGCCATATTGCGTGGCGGCCTTGAGCCCTGTCACCAGCACCACCAGAGCAGGCACCTGATAGAGAATACGCGGGTCATGCACCGCAAACATATCCACCGCGCGCTTGATAACGAGCGGATACAGAGCCGTCAGCCCGGCGGTCAGAACCGTAAGCACCACGACGGCGGCCAGACGCCCGACATGATGACGGACTTCCTCACGCCAGATGCGAAAGATCATCTGGCGTCCCTGCACCCCCTGCGGGTCGATGCGTCGCAAAGGGGTCTGGGCTGCAGGCTGCGCTGTTTTCATTCCTGCGGTTTACCCCCCTGCGCCCTGTGACGAAAGAGGCAGGCGCGTTTTCAGTTCGGCAAGGCAGTCCATCCGGTCGGGCAGACAGCCCTGGCTGCGCCACCAGGCAGCCAGATGGGCAAGAGTCTCTCCTATGGCCGGCCCCGGTCGCACACCAGCGGCCATCACATCACGCCCGGCCAGCGGAAAAACCGGACGCTCAAGCTGTGCAAGCCTGTCTCTCAATGTGTTCCATGCCTTGGACGAGACATCGGCTATCCTCTCAGCCTGTGCAAACCAGCTACGGTCGGTCAATGTCTGCCGGTCATGACAGGACAGCAGCATGCGAAGCGCGTGGTCGCCCAGTGAGGGGGCGAGGATCAACGGGTTCTGCGTTTCATACCCTTGCACATCGAAACCATGCAGCGGGGTAGATGGGCTCATACGGTCAAGGCGCTGCGCCTGTCTGCCCGACAGCCGAAGCCGCTCGGCCAGATCGGGCGTGTCAGCAAGCAGCCCAAGACGCAGGATGTCATCGGGCGGGACATCGGCATCGAGTGCACGGGCCAGACGCGGCAAGTCTGCCGAAGGCAGGAGGCGAGGCAGGATACCGGTATCGGCCATCAGATGCAGGCTGCGCATGAGATTGGGCCCTGTGAGAATACGCAGTATCTCGCTGGCCACACGCTCGGCGGAGAGCCCATCGATCAGGGCAGCATGGCTGGTGATTGCCCGTATCGCTTCCGCATCGGGCCGATCCTGCGGGCCGGTGCCTCCGAAACGCGCCTGAAAACGGAAAAACCGTAGGATACGCAGCGCATCTTCCTCAATGCGGCGGGCGGCATCGCCCACAAAGCGCACATGATGCGCCGCGAGGTCCTCAACCCCCCCGAAATAATCATGTATGTCGCCATGACGGTCACAGAAGAGCGCATTGATCGTGAAATCGCGTCGCGCTGCGTCCTCCTGCCAGTCTGTCGTCCAGGCAACCTCAGCATGACGTCCGTTCGTTTGCACGTCACGCCGCAATGTCGTGATTTCATAGGGCACATGATCGATCAGCGCTGTGACGGTGCCATGAGCCAGCCCGGTCGGTATCGTCTTGATTCCCGCCGCTTCGAACAGGGCCTGAACCGTCTCGGGGGGCTCCGGGGTTGCCAGATCGAGATCATGCACCGCATCACGCCCGATGAGCAGATCGCGCACCGATCCACCAACGAGACGCGCCTGCGGCAAGATATGCCAGAGGCGATCGAGGCCCGAACGATCAGGCAGTTTGTCGAGAAGGCTCAGATGAGGCACGGCTGTTGATCAGGTTCCGGAACAGAAGAAAAAACGGCTGTCGTGCCCGCCGCCCCACGCCAAGCCCGATCAGGGCATGGGGGCCAGCGGGAAAAAGCGATTATGGCTCCATACGCCCATGCAGGGGCGACAGCCAACATGACCGGGCACAGCAAGGGCCACGAGTTCGTAATAGACCGGGCGCGACAGCCGGGCGAGCACGGGCTGGTCGCCCTCGCCGCGACGGACCTGAACATAGGGTATGGCCGCGCAATCTTCCGATGGCGGATGGTCCCAATCGACAATCAGGGGATGGGCGGGCCCAACGCAAAGCAGCTCATCCATATTGGTGCGCAGGCACAGATTTTGCTGACGGCCGCAGCCACCACGAAAATCGAGTTCCCGCACGATGAACGGGGCATCTTCCACCTGTATGATACCAGACTCAGTCGGCGTCCTCAGCCAGAACTGCCCCTGGGCGTCACGTGTCAGCATGGAGCCAAACAGACACAGCATTTCCTTGCGGCGTATGGGCGAGCCCCGATACAGCCACGTCCCGTCGCGTCGGATGACAAAAGGCAGGGCACGAGGTGCCTGCTCGCCCCCTGTCCTTTCCAGCGGGGCAAGCCCGATATCGGACGCGCCCTGATCTGCGATCCCTTCCGCTCGCATCGCGCCGGCACGATCCACGCCGGAAGGAACTGAACCAGCGGATGACCGGCCCTCGCAACCTGCACGGGTCGGGAACCCGGCTTCATGAGTCGCAGAACGCTCTGCGCCGTCTGTCGCCTGTTTAACCACGCCGTCCTTCAAGGTTCTCTCCGCTCACGGTCCAAAAAATTTGGTCTCCTGCTGCAAGTTGGGTCGTCTTATGGCTTGATGAAACCCCCGGAACTGTCAGATTGGCAAATATGAGCCAGAACGATCTCTCTTCCTTCCCCGCCGGATACCGCCCGGATGAAAACCCGGCTGATCTCGCTTATGTCGAGCAACTGACCGCCCAGCTGGGTGCCGTCAGGCAGGCCATAGGCCAGGTTGTTCTGGGTCAGCGCGATGTCATCGACCGTCTGCTGGTCACGATCCTCTCCGGGGGTCACGCGCTTTTGATCGGCGCACCGGGCCTCGGCAAGACGCTTCTTGTCAGTACCGCAGCCCGCGTTCTGGGCCTCGATACACGCCGCGTGCAGTTCACGCCGGATCTGATGCCATCGGACATCACGGGCAGTGATATTCTCGACGAGGACGAAAACGGCCGTCGTTTCTTCCGCTTCGTCCGCGGGCCGATCTTCACGCAGCTTCTCCTGGCCGATGAAATCAACCGTGCCAGCCCGCGGACGCAATCCGCCCTGCTTCAGGCCATGCAGGAATATGAAGTGGCCCAGGCAGGCACAAATCACCCTCTGCCTCGCCCTTTCCATGTTCTCGCAACACAGAACCCCATCGAGCAGGAAGGCACCTACCCCCTGCCTGAAGCCCAGCTTGACCGCTTCATGCTGCGTATTGCGCTCACCTTCCCTGAGCGCGATGCCGAGCGCGACATGCTGCTCCAGACAACCGGTGCTGTAACAGCGAGCGCCCCGACCCTTCTCACCCCGGCCGATCTGATCGAGGCGCAATCCCTGGTGCGGCGTCTGCCCGTAGGGGAAAAAGTCCTCGAAGCCATCCTGACCCTCGTACGTGGTCTGCGCCCCGAAACGGCCTACAAGCCCGAAATCGGCACGTCGCTGCTCTACGGGCCGGGCCCGCGCGCGGCGCAGGCGCTCATGCTTGCCTGCCGTGCCCAGGCGCTTCTCGATGGGCGTCTGGCACCCAGCCTCGATGATGTGGCGGAACTGGCAGAGCCGGTTCTCGCTCATCGTATGGCGCTGAGCTTCCCCGCGCGCGCCGCGGGACAGAAGGTGGAAGCGCTGATTGCCTCGGCTGTCGAGGCGCTTCTCTGATCGTGAGCGGTTTTTTCGGCAAATGGCGGCGTAGCGAGGCAAAGCCATCTCCCGCTGCGCAGGCCGGGTCATACCCGGAGGCGGAAGCCCTCCTCCCGTCCCTGGTCATCGAGGCAGAGCGCATCGGGCGGCAGTTGCGTGCTGGCGTGCATCATCAGCACCGCGCTGGCGCAGGTGAGGATTTCTGGCAATACCGCCCGGCCCATGACCACGAACCGGCGCATCGTATCGACTGGCGTCAGTCCGCCCGCAGCGACCAGCTCTGGGTCCGTGAGCGTGAGGCCGAAGGGGCGCAGATCCTCTCCCTCTGGTGTGACCCATCGCCCTCGATGAACTGGCGCTCACGCCCCGAATTGCCGCTCAAGACCACGCAGGCCCAGCTTGCCACTCTGGCGCTGGCCTCCGCCGCGCTGCATGGTGGCGAGCGCGTGACGCTGCTCAATGGGCCAGAACAGGGACGCTCCGTCAGCGGGCCGCACTCCCTCTCACGCCTCGGACAGAATCTGGCGTTTGCCGCCTCGACGCCCCTGCCCCAGCTCGACACGCTGCGCGCCTATGGGCAGCTCGTTCTGGTCAGTGATTTCCTGATACCCCCCGAGACCCTGGACCGGATCCTGCGCGATATTGCAGCCCGACCAGCCCGTACGGAGCTTCTCTGCATCCTCGACCCCGCCGAGCGAAGCCTGCCTTACGCAGGCCGTATCAGCTTTGACAGCCTTGAGGATGAGGGACAGCTTGTTCTGCCAGCGGTCCAAACTCTGGCGGAGCCCTATGAACGTGCCATGCAGGCCCATCTCGATCAGCTGGCGACCCTGGCCGAGGCGCATCGCACCGGCTTTACCCTTCATCATACGGACCAGCCACTCATGCCCGCCCTTCTGGGCCTGCATGCAAGGTTGAGCGGGGGCCATACGAGCGGGGGAAGCCTGCGTCCATGATCTTCCTGACCCCCCTTGCCCTGGCGGGGCTGATCGCTCTGCCCCTGCTTTACTGGCTGGTGAAGGCGACCCCACCGCCGCCGAAGGATCTGGCTTATCCCTCGCTCCAGATCCTGCGCCGTCTGCAAGCCAGAAACACCGATACGGCGCGTTCACCGCTCTGGCTGCTCCTGCTGCGCCTGCTCGCTGTTGCCCTGCTGATCCTCGGTCTGGCGCAGCCCGTCTGGCTGGGGCGCGAAATCAGCGCAGGCGGCGGCCATGATCTGGTTCTGGTGCTCGATAATGGCTGGGCCGCCGTGCCGCACTGGCAGGAGCGCATCCGCGCAGCGCGCAGTCTGGCCGAGCGCAGCTTTCGCGCAGGACACGCCGTCACGCTGGTTCTGACTGCCCCTGACCCCGATGGGACGTCCCCTGCGCCCTTCACCACGCGTGATCGCCCGCGTTTCGAAGAGCGTCTTCTTGCCCTCGCCCCCCATTCATGGCCCACGGATCGCGTCCATACGGCCAGCCAGATCGATACTCTGAGCCACAGCGCCGCGCTGACACAGTCCGATCTCGTCTTCATCTCGGATGGCGTAGCAACAGGCGGCGATACGAGCCTTGCTAAGGCGCTCGCCAGCTTCAATGGCACGGTGAGTGACATGCGCTGGCCGGGCTGCGACACGATGATGCTGAGCGTTCATCGCGCTGCCGATAATAATTTCACCGCGACCACAAGCGGGTTGTCCTGCCCCGCCACAGCATCGGGCGGACTGCAGATCAGGGCACGGTCGGAAAATGGTGGCACGCTCGGGATTTTTCCGCTGCCCACCGGTCAGACCACGCCGCTGGACCTGCCGCTGCCCCCGCTTCTGCGTAATCGCGCCGCCCGCTTCGTTCTCGAACGCGATGCAACGCCTCTCCCCGGTCCCGCCGCCATTGCCCTGCTCGATGCAGGTGAGCACCGGCATCCGGTCGGTCTGCTCACTCCCGGCACGCAGGATACCCCGCTGACGGGACAGGGGTTCTTTCTGTCCCAAGCCATCAGCCAGGTAGGTGAATTGCACCGTGGCGCTGCTGATGACCTGCTGCGAATGAAGCTCTCGGTACTGATCGCGACAGATGGCACCCTCGCCGACGAGCAGACACGCCAGCATGTGGCGGAATGGGTGCGTCACGGTGGGGTGCTGATCCGTTTCGCCGGCCCCGTTCTGGCGGCCGATGCACAGGCCAGTGCACATGACATGGCGCGTACCCTGCTGCCGGTGCCGCTCATGAGCGGCATGCGACAGCTTGGTGGCCCGATGTCATGGGGCAAGCCACAGGTCCTTGCCGCCTTTGCCGAACATTCCCCTTTCGAGGGCTTGCCCCTGTCCCATGAGGTGACAGTGACGCGACAGGTTCTGGCTGAACCCACCGCCGATCTCGGTGCGCATGTCTGGGCCCGACTGAGTGACGGCACGCCTCTGGTGACGGCCAGTGCGTTCGGACAGGGAGAGCTGGTCCTGTTCCATGTTACCGGCACCTCAGACTGGTCGAGCCTGCCGCTTTCCGGTCTGTTTCCTGCCATGCTCGAACGTCTGGTTGAGCGCTCGCTCGGCCAGCAGAACGAGACAGCCCTGCGCCAGCTTGTTCCGTTCACCATGCTCGATGCCAATGGCCAGCTTGTTCCACCCCCCGAAGCTGCCCGCCCTCTCGATGTGGGCACACTCGCCACGACGCGCCCTGACGCCCAGCACCCGCCGGGTTATTATGGTCCGCATCTGTCGCGCCGGGCCTTCAATCTGGGTAATCATCTGCCCCCGATCGCAGCAGCGCCTCTGATGGGGCGCAGCCTCACCCCCGACCATGTTTCGCCCGACCGGCCTCTTGCGCCGTGGCTTCTGGGCATGGCGCTGGTGATGCTGTTGGCCGACTGCCTTGTGGCATTGTGGCTGCGTGGGCTGTTGGGGGGCCCCGGCCGGGGTCATACCGAGAGCAGAAACCGCACTGGCGCGAAAGGCGCAGGCCTTACTCTGTCAGCCCTGATCCTGCTCGGCACTATGTATGCCTCTCCGGCGACCGCGCAGGAAGATGACGAGAGCCCGAAACATGCCGGGGTGACCCACGGCGTCGTTCCCGGTGCCGCGCTTGAAACACGGCTTGGCTATGTGCTGACGGGTCATGACGATATCGACGAGACCTCCCGTGAGGGTCTGCAAGGCCTGTCCAACTACGCGTCCGATCGCTCCTCCGCCGTGATGGGCCATCCGGACGGGCTGGTCCCCGGCAAGGATGATCTTGCCTATTATCCCCTGATTTACTGGCCGATCACCGACGATGTGCAGGAAGATTCCAGACGCTCGGCGGCCCTCAACAGCTTCATGGCGCATGGCGGTATTCTCATGCTCGACACACAGGGCACGGGCTCCGATCTTTCCACGCAGGATGAAGGGCAGATGCGCTCGGCCCTGCGGCGCGCCACGGCAGGTCTGGTGGTCCCACCACTGTCAAAGCTCGATGATCATCACGTTCTTGCCCACAGCTTTTACCTGCTGCACGATTTCCCCGGCCGTGTTCAGGGCCTGCCTGTTTGGGTGGCCCGCAGCGGCGATGACAGCAATGACGATGTCAGCCCCATCATTATCGGTGCCGGTGACTGGGCGCATGCCTGGGCGATGGATGCCCAGGGCAACACCCCCTACGCCGTGATCCCCGGTGGTGACGAGCAGCGCACACAGGCCTATCGCTTTGGCGTCAATCTGCTGCTCTATGCCCTGACCGGCAATTACAAGGCCGACCAGATGCGCGTGCCCGAACTCCTGAAGAGGATGGAGCAATGATCCATCTCACCTTCATGCCGCTCCTGCCTTTCTGGCTGCTGACAGGTTCTGCCGCGCTGGTTGTGGTGGTCGGTGCCTATGCGCTTTTTCGTGGCGCACCGGGCAGTGTGCCACGCCTGCTTGCGCTTCTCCTTGTGCTGTTCTGGCTGAGCGGCCCACGGCTGAGCCGGCCATTTTTCGAGGCAGCCCCGCAGGATGTGCTGCTGGTGGTGGATCATTCGCCGTCCATGGCCCTTCGTGGCCGCATTGACAGCGCGGATAAGGCCGCCCGCACACTGCAACAGGCAGCCCACGACATTCCCGGCCTGACGTTGCATGTTGTCGATGTTGCGGGCGGTTCAGGCCATGGCACACGTCTGTTCGATGCCATCGCCCAGGCCGATCTGCCGCCGGGACGGTTCAGCGGTGCCATTATGGTCACTGATGGCATGGTGCATGACATCCCGTCAGCCCTGCCTTCGGTTTTCACACGCGATGGCAGGACCCTGCCGCTTCATGTCCTGCTTACGGGCAAGGGCGAGGAAACAGATCGGCGCCTGCGCGTATTGCAGGCTCCCCCCTACGCCCTTGTCGGCAAGGAAGCCCAGCTGCGCGTCGTTGTGGATGACCTCGGTGTAACGGGCAGGCAGCCTGTCACCCTTACCGTGCATCAGGGCGATGAGCCGCCCCGCCATATCGACGCCCTGTCGGGTGAACCCGTCGATATTACCGTGGCCGTGCGGCACCCCGGCGAGACACTGGTCACCCTCGATGCCGCGCCGCTTGCCGGTGAAGTCAGCACGCGCAACAACAGCACCATCGTGCGCATCAATGGCGTGCGCGACAGGCTGAAGGTGCTTCTAGTCTCGGGAACACCCAATCAGGGTGAGCGCGTCTGGCGAAGGCTGCTGAAGGCCGATCCCTCGGTCGATCTGGTGCACTTCACCATTCTGCGTCCGCCCGACAAGGATGACGGCACCCCGCTTTCCGATCTTGCCCTGATTCCGTTTCCTATCAAGGAGCTGTTTCAGGACCGTATCAAGCAATTCGACCTGATCATTCTGGACGGGTTCCACAATGCCGGGATCCTGCCACAGGATTATCTCGCCAATATCGCGGATTACGTGCGCGAAGGGGGTGGATTGCTGCTGACTGCCGGACCGGAATTCACCGAGGACGGCACACTTCAGGACACGCCTCTTGCCGATATCCTGCCTGCCCATGTGCCTGGCGATGGTGTGATCAGGGAGCGTTTCGTTCCGCAGCTTACGCCATCGGGCAAGCGTCATCCGGTGACGGCGGGGCTGCCGACCAATTGGGGCCCCTGGTATCGGGCGCTCGCCTCCGACCGCGTCAAGGGCACCCCCCTGCTGACCGGGCCGGAGCAGCAGCCACTTCTGGTGCTCGATACGGTACAGAAAGGGCGCGTGGCGCTGCTGCTTTCCGATCAGCTCTGGCTGTGGTCACGCGGCGAGGGCGGCGGCGGCCCGCAGGCCGAATTGCTCAAACGTCTGTCGCACTGGCTCATGAAGGAGCCGGACCTGGAAGAGAACCAGCTGCGTGCGACAATTGGCGAGGACAGCCTGCACGTCGAGCGTCACAGTGACAGCGAGCATCTCTCGGGGCCTGCCATGATCACGGCACCCGATGGGCGCACCTTCCCCCTGATGCTCAAGCCGTCGGGCAATGGCGTATTCGAGGCCCGTTATCCCGTCACGGATCAGGATGGGCTCTGGACCATCCGGCAGGATGGTCTCACCGCCTTTGCGGCGCAGGCCAGCCGCAACCCGATCGAGGATGCCGATCTGCGCGCCACTGCCCTGCGCCTCTCGCCTCTGGCGAAAGAGTCGCATGGAGCTGTCCTCTGGCTTGGCCCTGATACCGCCACCCCTGCGATCAGGCAGATTGCCGATGCTGGCCGCGGTACGGCCATGTCTGGCGCGGGGTGGATCGGTTTTCCACGTCAGATGGTGCCTGTTGCCTCGTCGAGCCGCCTGACAGAGATTGTCCCGTCCTGGCTCGCGCTGTGCGGGGTTCTGGCGCTTCTTTTCCTGGGCTGGTGGCGCGAAGGGCGGCTTCGCCGCTGATAGGGAGTCGCCAGCTTGTTAACGATCATTTATAGTCAACCCATGCGCCACTCGAGACTTCACATGAATGTCCCACGATTCTTTCCCCTGATGCTGACGGCTGCCCTTGCGGCAACGCCAGTCCTCTTCGTTCCCTGGCATGCTGCGCATGCGCAGTCTGCAGATGATGCGGAAGCGGAACAGGAGGCCGAAGAGGCGCAGAAGAAGGCTGAAGCCCGTCGGGCCGCCAAGGCGGCAGCGCCGCCTTCCGCCCTGCCTGGCGCTGACTCTCAGGAATCCGATGCGGGCCACGCCAATGTGGACCTGAACCCGACCGACGCCCTGTTCGATGCCATCAACCGTGGCTCGCTCAATGCGGCGAAGGAGGCTCTCAACCGCGGCGCGGACATGAATGCCAAGAACGTCCTGTTCCAGACTCCGCTGGACATGGCGATCGACCTCAACCGCAAGGATATCATGTTCCTGCTGCTGTCGATGCGGACCTATGGCGATGACAGCCGATTCGCTGCAGAAACGACCCACTCGCAGATCGAAACCGATGCCAAGGGGAACGGGCACCTGACCATCAAGGGCAAGGGTCGCAAGGGGACCTCGGCCGTGGCCGCATCCACCAAGCCGCGTTTCGATGTTTCCGGAGGCCAGGCCCAGCCGGATATCGGGTTCCTCGGCTTCGGCGGTCGCTGATCGCTTCCTGCCCCCGCCTCGACGAGCCTCTGCACCAGACGATCCTCTGGTCGAGCGCACGAACTGCAAAAAGCGTATCGGTCTCCCGATACGCTTTTTTTTGCGACTGCCCTCATGCCAGCAGAAAGACGGAGCCGGATATCTCACCCGGCTCTCGCCCTCGCCTGAGCATCAATCGATCGCCGCTTCATGACGCACGGGACGGATCCATTCATCGAGCGTCAGGCTTTGTCCGGTAATAGGCGTCACCGCGTCACGACGCAGATCGAAACGATAGCGCCCCGCGTTGCGCACCCAGTTCTCTCCCTCGACCCGCGCCAGCAGACGCGGCTCTAGCGACACCTGCACTTCCTCCGTCTCGCCCGGTGCGAGCATGACCTTTGCAAATCCCACGAGACGGGGCTGGAACGAGGAATCACCTTCGAGGGTGGCATAGATCTGCACGACTTCTGCCCCGGAGACGGGCCCGGTATTGGTAACGGGCAAGCGCGCCACGAGTGCCTGTGGGTCAATCGCCACATCACCGTAGTCGAAATGCGTATAGCTCAGGCCGAACCCGAAGGGATATGCGACAGGCTTTCCGGTCCGTGAGAACCAGCGATATCCTGTATCGGCGCCCTCAATCGCGTAGTCGCGATGCACAATCGGTTTGTCCACGGGCTCACCGGGATTGGAGATGACCGTCTGCGGATCGATCTGTCCGGGGCGCGGCAGATCGCTCTCACTCAGGGGAATGGTGAAGGGCAGACGTCCCGAGGGAGTGACGCGCCCGAACAGGATGGACGCCATTGCCTCTCCCCCGCCAGACCCTGCGTAGAATGCGTGCAGGATAGCAGGCACCTTGTCACGCCAGGGCATGAGAACCGGGCCGCCGGTTTCAAGCACCACGACCGTGTGGGTATTGGCCGCCGCCACACGTTCGATCAGGCGTTCCTGCTCACCGGGCAGCGAAAGCCCCTGCACATCCTGCCCTTCGGTACGCCACAACTCCGCGAAAATGACCACGATATCTGCTGTCGCCGCCAGACCGGCAGCACGGTCGATATCCTGACCGTCATCATAACTCAGATGCGCCTGCGGCGCTGCAGCGGCGATGGCCCGCATGGGAGAGGAAGGATGATAGACTTTTTCCAGCGGCACACCGGCAAAAGTCGCGCCCTCCATCTGCAGGCTGCCCTTGGGTGTAACCGAGGACGAACCACCTCCTGAAAGAACACCCTGATCTGCGCGGGCACCGATCAGCAGAATATTCTGAGCCGCCGCCTTGAGCGGCAAGAGCGCGTTTTCATTGCGCAGCAGGACAATACCGCCTTCAGCGGCACGCTGGGCGATCCGCTTATGCGCCTCAAAATCGATGTTCCCACCCGGCTCGGCAGGATCGTCAATGGCTCCCACGGCGAAGAGACTGCGCAGCTGCCTCTGAACCGACTGATCAAGACGCGCCCGCGGCACCTCACCAGCGGCTATTGCCTCGTCCAACAGCGCACCAAAGAACGGCTTGGGGTCGATATTGGCGCCGGATTGCACATGGAGCCCTGCCGTAATGGCCTTGACGGTGGTGTGGGTGGCTCCCCAGTCCGACATGACCCAGCCACGATAGCCCCAGTCCCGACGGAGCACCTCGCTGAGCAAAAAGGTATTTTCTGACGCCCAATGGCCGTTGACGAGATTATAGCCAGGCATGACGGCGCCTGGGCTGCCGATCTCGATGGCAATCTCGAACGCCAGAAGGTCGCTCTCCCGCAAGGCTGCCTCATCGATATCCGAGCTGATCATCACCCGACCGGTTTCCTCGGGGTTGATCGCATAATGCTTGATGGTCGAGACCACCTTCTGTGACTGGATTCCCTCAATGGACGCACCAGCGATCTGACCGGTCAGCAGAGGATCTTCAGATATATATTCGAAAATGCGCCCCCCGCGTGGTTCGCGCACGAGATTGGCACCCCCACCGAGCACGACATTGAACCCCTTCGCACGTCCCTCGCACCCAACCACGCGGCCCGTCTCGCGGGCAAGCTCAGGGTCGAAAGAGGCACCGAGCATAAGGGACGATGGCAGCGCCGTAGCGTTGTCATTGGGGCGGACATTATTGAGATTGCCTATGCCCAGGCTTGCATCGCTCTGCTGCTGCGCCGGAATACCCAGCTCTGGCATCGCCGGGAAATAACCGGCGGAACCAATAGCGCCTTCGGGTTTGCTCTCATCGCCAATCGGGATAGCCATCGGGCCGGCCATCCATGACATCTTTTGCGTATGGCTCATGGCTTCGGTGGCCGCGCGGGCACGCGTATCGGGATCCAGCGTCGGGTCGAGCCACAATGGCGTGCCCTCTCTTGGCCCTGTGCAAGTGGCAGTGCCAGTGCCCTGGGTATCTGCGCGGGATGTCGTCGTATCCATGATCGATATCAGCCTCATCATCTTCAGCGGATACTCGCAGGACGGAAAACGCGCACACCATCCCTGATGGATCGGCATTGCGCTCCAAAGACGCTTGCCCGCGAGCCTGATCTATAAACGCGCCAGCATGTTACAGATGCAAAGTCACAGTAACGCGACATAATTTGTCAATAAAACCAACGAATACACGAGCGCCGGATTGCACCGGCCTGATGCCGGTTCTGTCTGCACAATCAGGGTGCGACACCTTCCCGAGCCCTTTGACGTACCGCTATGCCATCAGCACAAGAGGCGTGCCGGGCAGCCTGATCTTGCCCAGTTTTACAAATCAGACCCCACGGACGCAGAGCCTTGCGGCAGGACGGGCGAACCTAGCCGACGTTACGCAGGGGCGTCTGCGCCATTTCGGTGCGCAGGATATCAATCTGAAGCACTTCGCCCTGACGTTCAAAATACCAGAACGTCCAGCCGTTGCAGGATGGGGCGTTGGTCAGCAAGGCGCCCATCTTGTGAATGGAGCCACGATGCGAGCCGGAAACGAGGCTGCCATCGGGCATGACAATCGCGCTGACACGACGCTGGCGGTCGAACAGTTCGGTCCCGGCAGGTAAGGCCCCCTGCTCGACGAAGCTGCCAAACGGCACGCGCGGCATCTCGCGCTTGGCCGGAGTGATCGCCAGTTGCTCGTCAGAAAGACGCACCTCCGCTTCGACACGGGCACGTGCCGCCTCGATATAGTCGGGGTGCCGCTCGATACCGATAAACCGGCGCCCGAGGCGCTTTGCCATCGCCGCCGTTGTCCCGCTACCCGAGAACGGATCAAGAACAATATCATCCACGATAGTGGACGCAATCAGGACGCGATGAAGCAGGCTTTCCGGCTTTTGGGTCGGATGCAGCTTCAGCCCGTGCGCGTTGCGCAGGCGCTCATTGCCGGTGCAGAGCGGCAGATACCAGTCGCTTCGCATCTGCATGTCATCATTCAGCGCCTTCATGGCCTGATAATTGAAGCGATATTTGCTTTCAGGCCCGCGCGCGGCCCAGATCAGGGTCTCGTGGGCATTGGTGAAACGACGCCCCCTGAAATTGGGCATAGGATTGGCCTTGCGCCAGACAATGTCGTTCAGGATCCAGAACCCCAGATCCTGCATGATTGCGCCCAGCCGGAACACGTTGTGATAGGACCCGATTACCCAGATCGTCCCGTCCTTGGTCAGGAGGCGACGGGCTTCGGTCAGCCATTCACGCGTGAAATTGTCGTAGGTCGCGTAATCGGCAAATTTGTCCCAGGCATCGTCCACACCATCGACCACGCTTTCATCCGGGCGGCGCAGTTCGCCGCGCAGCTGCAGGTTATACGGCGGATCGGCAAAAATGCAGTCAATGCTGGCATCAGGCAGGCCACGCATCGTGTCGATGCACTCACCACACAGGATCTGATCGAGAGGAAAATCCTGCATTAGATGGCTCCAGCCGAATGGGTGGCACCCGCAATATGGGCACGTATAGGGGCAAAATCGCGTCGGTGATGCGGCGTGACACCGGCTTCACGCAGACCGGCCATATGGACAGCCGTGCCATAGCCCGCATTTTTCTCCCAGCCATAAGCGTTATGGCGTTCCGAGAGGCGAGCCATGAGGCGATCCCGCTTGACCTTGGCGATGATCGATGCCCCGGCAATGGAAAGGCTCTTGCGGTCGCCGCCAATGACAGCGATGGCAGGACAACCCAGTTCAGGCAGGCGATTGCCATCGACAAGGGCGAGATCCGGGACGGCACCGAGATGCGTCAGGGCGCGCTGCATGGCAAGGTGGCAGGCTTTGCCGATATTGATCTGCTCGATTTCAGCCACCGATGCCGCTCCAAGCCCGATCCGGACTGAAGGGTGATCGATCAGCGCCGCATAAGCTGCCTCGCGACGACGGGCGCTCAGCTTCTTTGAATCATCGATCAGCACAGAGAGCGCCGCATCGGGCGGCTCGAGAAACATGAGTGCTGCCGCGATGACAGGTCCAGCAAGCGGGCCACGGCCCACCTCGTCCAGGCCGGCGACCCTCTTCTCCGGTGCCCCATTGGCAAGTTCGAGAGTGAAGTCCGGCATGGTGCAGTTACATGATCCCTGGCAGCTTGAAACAAGACAGACTGCCCGAGTCGCACAGTCCTGCGAATCGCTTTTGAATCACCCGAATCGCGCTGTAAACCCCTGTAATGCGTGAGTGAATCATTTTTGCCCGCAAAATGACAAAAGGGAGACCACATCGCTGCGATCTCCCTTCCTCCATCAGGTCTGCCCTGAGGTCTTACTTCTTCTTGGAGCGTCCGAAGAAAATCGCGCCAAGAATGGTGCCGACCAGAATGGCAACGCTGAGTGAAATCAGCGGGCGGTCCTGCACGAAGGCAGTCGCCTTTTCCAGAGTGGTCTCGGCATCGTCGTAAAGATCGGCGAATTCCTGCTGGGCCATGCCGGAAAGCTGATCGATCTTGCCTTCAGCCTGAAGCTTGGCATCGCCTGTCAGACCGCCGGCAGCGTCCTTCAGACGGCCTTTGGCTTCATCAAGCAGACCTTCGCCCTTTTTTTCTACTGCATCGGCCATTGTCATAATCCTTTCACTTAACGGTGCTCTAAACATCCGTGACGTTAGGACGAACGGCGCATGAGCAAAACGGTTTCCTCGACATCTTCGCCAAATTCCGTCTTCCCGAGCGACCGCATGTAACGTGGGATATTGTGAATTGTTTCGTGTTTGAACTAGAATTTAGCTGACGTCATGTTACGGCGGCCTCAAATAACGTATGTCTCAAACTCCAGTAGGCGCATGTGTTCGCCTTTGGTTTGGGTGATGGAAGACGAGAAGAGATGACTGATCAGACGGGCCCTGACCGGACCCAGCCTGCGCGCCATGCTGCGCCCCACCCTTCCGCCTCGCCCGCGCCGGCAAGACCCCGGCGCAAGCGGCGCCTGCTTTTCATAATCGGCGGTCTGATTGTCCTGCTTCTTGCCGTCGCCTTCCTGCGCCCCCATTCACGCACGCATCATGCCGGTCGCGGTGGCCATCGCACCGGCGCCACCGCACAGGGCAACAGCGAGGCAACACCTGTCGCCGTGGCTGTGGTCAAGACGGGTGACATGCCCGAGGTCCTGACAGAGCTCGGTACGGTCGTGCCGATCACCAACGTGACCGTGCAGGCCCGCGTAAGCGGCTACATCATGAATGTGGCCTTCAAGGAAGGGCAACACGTCAAGGCCGGTGACGAGCTGGTGCTGATCGATCCGCGCCCCTATCAGGTAGCGCTGGAACAGCAGCTTGGCACACTGAAGCAGGATCAAGCCCAGCTGGCCGATGCCCGCATCAATGCCGGGCGTTACGACAAGCTGATCAAGCAGAACTCGATTGCCGCCATGACGGCCATCGATGCGCAGTACAAGGTCCAGCAGCTTGAGGGCACCGTCAAGCTCGACCAGGCCAATGTCGATAATGCCCGCCTGAACCTCTATTACTGTCACATCATTGCGCCTGTTGATGGTCGTGTTGGCATCCGCGCCGTCGATATGGGCAATTACTTCACGGCGGGACAGTCAGGCGGTTTGACCATCCTCACGCAGATGCAACCGATCTCCGTGATCTTCACCCTGCCGCAGGACCAATTGCCGCAGGTCATGGACAGGCTGCGCGCTGTGGGCCAGCTTCCTGTCGATGCGTGGGATAGCGCGAACCTGAACAAGATCGCCTCCGGCACCGTCAAGGCGCTGGACAGCCAGATCGATACGGCCACAGGCACGGTGCGTATGCGCGCCATCTTCAGCAATGAAGACGAGCACCTGTTTCCGAACCAGTTCGTCAATGCCCGTCTGCTGGTCGACACGCTGCATAACGTCATCCTGCTCTCGTCCAACGCGCTTCAGACTGGGCCCGATGGCCAGTTCGTCTATGTTGTGAAAGACGACAACACGGTTGAGGTCCGCAACGTCACGACCGGCATTGCCAGCAATGACGTGACGGTCATCAAGACCGGGCTCAAGCTGGGCGAGCGCGTGGTGACCGATGGCACCAATCATCTGCGCCCCGGCGCCAAGGTGAGCATCCCTGCTGACAATGCCAATGCGTCGGATAACGGGAACAAGGCCGACACCAGCGCCACTCCCGCTCCTGCCGCCAAGCCCGCGCAGTAAGCCCGCCCATGAATCCTTCTCGTCTCTTCATCGATCGCCCGGTCGCCACATCGCTCCTGATGCTGGCGATCATGCTGACCGGCCTGCTCGGCTATCACTTCCTGCCGATCTCGGCCCTGCCCCAGGTGGAATATCCGACCATCACGGTCTCGACCTTCTATCCGGGCGCGGGTCCGGATGTGATGGCGACATCGGTCACGGCGCCGCTCGAAACCCAGCTTGGCCAGATGCCGGGCCTCGACCAGATGACCTCGCAGTCATCGGGCGGCGCTTCGGTCATCACGCTGCGCTTCGGGCTCGACATGTCGATGGATATTGCCGAGCAGGAAGTCCAGGCGGCCATCAACCAGTCCAACTCGCTTCTGCCAACCGACCTTCCGGCCCCGCCGATCTATGCCAAGGTCAACCCTGCTGACACTCCCGTCCTCACGCTGGGCATCACCTCGCGCACCATGCCCCTGACCGAGGTGCAGGATTATGTGAACACGCGACTGCAGCAGCGTGTCAGCCAGATTTCGGGTGTGGGCCTTGTCACGCTCTCGGGTGGCAATCGCAAGGCCATACGTGTTCGAATCAACATCCCCAAGCTGACCTCCTATGGCATCGCCATCGATACGGTGCGCACCACCATCGGCACGGTCAACATCAACTCACCAACCGGCACGTTCGACGGCCCACACCGCTCGACCACGCTGCGCATCGACGGACAGATTTCCTCTGTCGACCAGTTGATGAACCAGATCATCGCCTATCAGGATAACGGCCCGATCCGCCTGCGCGATGTGGGCACCGTGGTGCAGGGCCCCGAGAATGACCAGCTTGCCGCCTGGTCCGACAAGACACCAGCGCTGATCCTGAACGTGCAGCGCCAGCCCGGTGCCAATGTGATTTCAGTGGTCGATAACGTGCTGGCGGTCCTCCCGCAGCTGCGCAAGACCCTGCCGCCCGGTATCGAGATCACACCGCTCACCGATCGCACCACCACCATTCGCGCCTCGGTGGCGGATGTGGAATTCGAGCTCGGCATGGCCATGCTGCTCGTGGTGGCCGTGATCTTCGTGTTTCTGTTCAACGTGCCCGCCACCATCATTCCAAGCCTGAGCGTGCCGCTCTCGCTTATCGGCACGCTGGCAGTAATGTATCTGCTCGATTTCTCGCTCGATAACCTCTCACTCATGGCCCTGACCATCGCGACGGGCTTCGTGGTGGATGACGCCATTGTGGTGATCGAGAACATCGCGCGCTACATCGAGATGGGAGAAGACCGTTACACCGCGGCCGTCAAGGGCTCTCAGGAGATCGGGTTTACCATCATCTCGCTGACGGTCTCGCTCATTGCCGTGCTGATCCCGCTGCTTTTCATGAGCGATGTGGTCGGTCGCCTGTTCCATGAATTCGCCATGACGCTGGCCATCACCATCGTGATCTCGGCCATCGTTTCAATCACGCTCGTGCCCATGATGTGCGCCCGCCTGCTCAGCGAGCGCGCCCATGACGAGCATGCCACCACCCGCTTCCAGCGCGTCGCCGCACGGGTTGGCAATGCCATCGAACGCCTGATCGCCACCTATGCGCGCTGGCTCGATTTCGTGCTGCGTCACCAGACAGCGACCCTGCTCGTGGCGCTGGGCACCTTTGTGCTGACCGTGTTCCTCGCCGTAATCATCCCCAAGGGGTTCTTCCCCCGTCAGGATACAGGTGTGGTGCAGGGCATTACCCAGATGGCGCAGGCCATCTCATTCGACAGCATGAAGAAGCATCAGGAGGCGGTGATCGCCGCCGTGCTCGAAGATCCTGACGTTGCCAGCGTGTCGAGCTTCGTCGGTATCGACGGGCAGAACATGACGCTCAATGTCGGGCGTATGCTGATCAACCTCAAGCCGCTGGACCAGCGCAGCAGCGGGCTTTCTGCCATCCTCAAGCGTCTGGCCGAGCGGGGAAGCTCGACACCCGGTGCGCGGCTGTTCCTCCAGCCCGTGCAGGATCTGTCTCTGGATTCCACGGTGTCCGCCACGCAGTATCAGTTCCTGCTCGAGAACCCGGATTACGATACCTTCAAGACCTGGGTGCCCAAGCTTCTTACTGCCTTGCAGCAGGAACCCGCTCTGGCCGATGTCACCTCCGACCTGCAGGCCGAGGGGCTGGTTGCGCATGTCGACCTCGATCGTACCAATGGCGCGCGCTACTCCATCACGCCGCAGACCATCGATAACCTGCTTTATGACAGCTACGGCCAGCGCCAGATCTCGACCATCTATACCCAGTCCAACCAGTATCGCGTGATCCTCGAAACTGAGCCGCGTTTCCAGCATGACCTAGCCAGCCTCGGCCAGCTTTACCTGCCTGGCATCTCAAGCGAAGCTGGCCAGAGCTCATCCGGCCCGACCCGTCTGCCCACCTCAGGTCTGGTGCCGCTGCATCAGGTGACCACCATCACCAAGGGCCTCGCCCCGCTGCTGATCACGCATTTCGGCCAGTTCCCGGCAACCACCGTGTCCTTCAATGTGGCCGAGGGCTATTCGCTGGGTGCTGCGACGAATGCCATCGACCATGCAGCGTCGAGCATCGGTCTGCCTCCTGCTTTCCAGACGGCGTTCCAGGGCACGGCAGCTGCGTTCCGCTCCTCGCTGAGCAATGAGCTTTATCTGGTGATTGCGGCACTTGTGGCGGTCTATATCGTGCTGGGCGTGCTCTATGAGAGCTTCATCCATCCGATCACCATCCTCTCCACCCTGCCCTCTGCCGCCATCGGCGCGCTACTGGCGCTCTCGCTTTGCGGCATGGATCTGGATGTCATGGGGATCATCGGCATTGTGCTGCTGATCGGCATCGTGAAGAAAAACGCCATCATGATGATCGACTTCGCGCTCGAGGCCGAACGACTGGATGGGCTGGCGCCTTTCGATGCCATCCGTCGTGCAGCGCTGCTGCGCTTTCGCCCGATCCTGATGACCACGCTGGCGGCCTTCTTCGGTGCCCTGCCACTGATGCTCGGCCATGGCGTAGGGTCCGAACTGCGTCGCCCGCTCGGTGTGTCGATTGTAGGCGGGTTGCTGCTGTCGCAGCTTCTTACCCTCTTCACCACACCGGTCATCTACCTGATGATGGATCGCATCGCCGCCGCAACGCGTCGTCGTTTCGGGCTCCGCTCCATGTCTGAGCGCCTTGCGGAACAGGGTGGCGAGTGAATATCACCCGCCCCTTCATTCTGCGGCCCGTTGCGACCTCGCTCCTGACGGCCGCCATGCTCATTGCCGGAATGCTGGCCTACACCATGCTTCCGGTGGCCGATCTGCCCAATGTGGACATGCCGGTCATCATGGTGCAGGCGCAGCAATCGGGTGGCTCGCCTACCGAGATCGCGAGCACGATCGCAGCGCCGCTCGAGCGTCATCTGGGTGCTATTGCCGGGCTAAGCGAGATGACCTCGCAATCCATGGTCAATCAGGCCCGGATCATCCTGCAATTCGATCTGTCACGCGACATCAACGGCGCCGCGCGCGATGTCGAGGCGGCCTTGCAGGCCGCCCGTGCCGACCTGCCCACCACGCTGCGCACCAACCCAAGTTATCAGAAGGCCAATCCGAACGGCGCGCCCATCCTCGTGATGGCGCTCACCTCCCCTACCAAGACCCCGGCCATGCTGTACGATCAGGCCACAAACGTTCTGCAGCAGCAGCTCAGTCAGGTTCAGGGTGTCGGAGAGGTGGAAGTCGGTGGCGGTGCCCTCCCTGCCGTGCGCGTCGAGGTCAATCCGCTCCTGCTCTACAAATTCGGGATCAGCTTCGAGGATGTGCGTGCATCGCTGGCCTCGGCCAATGCCCATACGCCCAAAGGCTTCATCGATCAGGGCGGCTATCGCTTTACGCTGGACACCAACGACCAGGCTGAGAAGGCCCAGGCCTATCGCGACCTGATCATCGCCTATCGCAATGCCCGCCCTGTCCGCCTGTCGAGTGTGGCCGAGGTCAATGACAGCGTGGAAAACCTGCGTACGCTCGGCGTCTATAACGGACAGCGTGCCGTGGTGGGGCTGGTCTTTGCTCAGGCAGGGGCGAACGTGGTCAAGACCACCGACGAGATCAAGGCGCGTCTGCCCCTCATCCGGGCTGCCCTGCCCCCCGATATCGACCTTCATATTGCCGTCGATCGCTCCAAAACCATTCGCGCTGCGCTGGATGACACCAAGCTGACGCTCATCCTTGCCGTCGTGCTGGTGGTACTGGTCGTGCTGGTGTTCCTGCAATCGGCCCCGGCCATTCTGGTCCCGGCGATTGTGGTGCCCACCTCCATCATCGCGACCTTCGCTGTCATGAAGCTGCTGGGCTACCAGCTCGACAACATGTCACTCATGGCGCTCACCATCTCCACCGGCTTTGTGGTGGACGATGCCATCGTGGTGCTCGAGAACATCACCCGTTATCTGGAGCAGGGTCTCTCGCCACTCAAGGCGGCGCTGATCGGCGCGGGTGAAGTGGCCTTTACGGTCGTCTCCATCACCCTCTCGCTTATTGCCGTGTTTGTGCCGATCATCCTTCTGGGTGGGATTGCCGGGCGACTGTTCCACGAATTCGCCATGACCATTTCGATCACCCTTGTGATCTCGATGATCCTGTCGCTGTCACTCACCCCCATGATCTGCGCCCTGCTGCTGCGCCCTGCAAAAGAAGGGCATCAACGCGCACGTATCGCCATCTTCCTCGATAGGCAGATCACCCGTGTTACCGATGGCTATGTCGCCTCGCTCGACTGGTCCCTGCGCCATCGCTGGCTGATGCTTCTGACCCTGCCAGCCACCCTGTTCATCGCAGGTGCGCTTTTCGTGAAGATGCCCAAGGGCTTCTTCCCGGATGAAGATACCGGCATGATGATGGGCCATATCATCGGCGATCAGTCATCGTCATTCAGCCAGATGAGCGGCAAGACCTATGAAGTGGCCAAGACCGTCTCGAAAGATCGCGATGTTGCCGCCATCGTCGGCTTTCTGGGCGGTCGTCAGGCCAATCAGGCCAATCTCTTTGCCTCACTCAAGGACAAATCCGCTCGCAACGACACGGTCACCCAGACCATCGAGCGCCTGGGCCGCAAGTTCAGCCATATGGTGGGCGCCGAGATTTTCTTCATGGCACCCGGTGCCGTAAGGGCGGGTGCCCGCGGCGGCAATGCCTCATACCAGTATGCCCTGCAAGGCCCCGATGCCGATGAGCTTTTCACCCTCACCCCCAAGGTGGTGGAAGCCTTCCAGAAAATTCCGGGGCTTATGGATGTCTCCTCCGATCTGAGCGAAGGCGGCTCGGCGCTGGATGTGAAGATCAACCGCGACCTGTCGTCACGTTTCCAGATCACCCCACAACTCGTCTCGAACATCCTGTTCGACGCCTATGGCCAGCGCGCTGCCTCGGTCATCTACAAGCCGATCAACCAGTATCGTGTGATCATGGAGGCGGCGCCGCGCTTCTGGCAGGACCCCAACACGCTACAGCAGGTCTGGATCAGCACCGCGGGCGGTACAGCCTCAGGCAGCGTCGCATCGAACCGCATCCGCGTTGTCACGACCAGCACGGCCTCAAGCAGCATCTCGACCGCCGATTCCAACTACCAGAACCAGATGGCCAACAGTCTGGCCGGCGGTAGCAATGCGTCCTCGGGCTCGGCAGTAGCGACCAGCGCAGAGACCATGGTGCCGCTCAGCCTGACTTCGCACATCATTCCGGGCACCACAGCCCTAAGCGTGAACCATCAGGGGCAATCGGTGGCCACCACCATTTCGTTCAACCTCAAGCAGGGCGTGTCGCTGGGCGATGCGGTGACGGCCATCAATGCCGCACTCGTCAAACTGCATGTGCCCTCAGACATTCAGGGTGGCTTTGCCGGTAATGCCGCCCTGTTCCAGAAATCGGTCAATGACGAGCCCCTGCTCATCCTCGCGGCCCTGGCTGCGGTCTATATCGTGCTGGGCGTGCTCTACGAGAGCCTCGTGCATCCGCTTACCATTCTCTCCACGCTACCTTCCGCCGGGGTCGGGGCCATTCTGGCGCTCCAGATCTTTGGCGAGGAGTTCTCGCTGATCGCGATGATCGGCGTGATCCTGCTGATTGGCATCGTCAAGAAGAACGCCATCATGCTGATCGATTTCGCCATGCAGGCCCAACGCGACGGCGCCACCCCCGAAGAAGCGATCCGTGAGGCCAGCGCCCTGCGCTTTCGCCCCATTATCATGACCTCGCTCGCCGCAGCGCTGGGTGCAGTTCCGTTGATCATTGCCAATGGCTATGGTGCAGAATTGCGCCGCCCTCTGGGTATTTCCATTCTTGGCGGTCTGGTCGTCAGTCAGGCCCTCACCCTTTACAGCACGCCTGCCGTTTTCCTGACGCTCGATGCGATGGGACGCAGGATCTCACGGTTCTTCCACTCCACCTCCATGCTTTTCCGCCGGCACCATCAGGATCAGACCCAAGGATGACTCTCTTCCCGTCTCGCTCAGCCCGACGCCTGTCCCTCCTTGCTGCATGCTGCACGCCCCTGCTTTCAGGATGCTTCATGGTGGGGCCTGATTACCATCGTCCCCATGCGGTGATTTCGGCCAAGTTCAAGGAAGCCCCCAAGCCGCCTGCGGGCTGGGGCGTCGCCCAGCCCCAGCTGGCCGAAGCGCCGAAAGGGGCGTGGTGGGAGGTCTATCACGATCCCCAGCTGAACTGGCTTGAGTCGCAGGTCGCGATCTCCAACCAGAACGTGAAGCAATATGAGGCGCAGTATCGCAAGGCCGAGGCAACCATCGACTCCATTCGTGCCCAGCTCTTCCCCACGCTTTCCGGCTCATTCAGTTTCAGCCGTAACGCCCAAGGTAGCGGCTCACGAAGCGCCAGTTCGGGATCGGTAGTCAATTACTCCACCACGACCACAGTCAATACATGGAATACCGGGCCTTCTGCCTCCTGGACGCTCGATGTCTGGGGCCGTATCCGTCGCCAGATCCAGCAACAGGTGACGGCCACCCAGGCGAGCGCGGCTGATCTCGCCAATGCGCAGCTGTCCTATCAGTCCCAGCTGGCCAATGCGTATTTCAACCTGCGTTATCAGGACAGCCTGAAGAAGCTTTACCTCGATAATGTGGGCTATTTCCGTCAGGCGCTCAGCATCGTGCAAAATCAGGTCGATGCCGGCGTAACGGACCCGAGCTCGCTCTGGCAGGCACGGTATCAGTTGCAGCAGACCGAGGCCCAGGCCACCCAGGCCGGGATCACGCGGGCCCAATACGAACATGCCATAGCCGTGCTGATTGGTCGTGCGCCTGCCGATCTGACCATTCCCGTCGGGGCTCTGCCCCTTACCCTACCCACAGCGCCCAGTGCCGTGCCGTCGGTGCTTCTGCAGCGCCGCCCTGATATCGCAGCCGCCGAACGCAACATGGAAGGGTATAATGCCGAGATCGGCTATTATATCGCCGCCTTCTATCCGGAGATCTCGGTCAGCGCGACCTATGGCTATAGCGGCAACCCGCTTCAGACACTGATCCAGGCAGCCACGCGCTTCTGGTCGCTCGGCGCGTCATCGACCGAGACCCTGTTCAATGGCGGCGCACGCAGCGCGGCCGTGCTCAGCGCCCGGGCCGATTACGATGCCTCGGTGGCGACCTATCGCCAGACCGTGCTGAGCGCGCTGCAGGGTGTTGAGGATAATCTGTCGAACCTGCGTATTCTTGAAGAGCAGCTGGCTCAGCAGGATGTCGCCGTCAAGTCCGCTCAGGAAGCCGTCCGTGTCTCTCTCAACGAATACATGGCAGGCACCCAGACGTACACGACCGTCCTGACCAGCCAGCAGAATGCCCTGAATTACGAAGTTCAGGCTCTTGGTATTCACCAAAGCCAGGCTATCGCCCATGTCGATCTGATTGTGGCCCTCGGCGGCGGCTGGGATGTCTCGCAGCTCCCCAGCAAGGCCTCACTGCAGACCAATAATCCATTGCTGCCGGAATTCCTGTCCAAGACGAAGCAGTAAGCCCCATCCTGCGTTTTCGGCTCGGCACTACGAGCAAATAAAAAAGGGGAGAGCCTCTCGGCTCTCCCCTTTTTGGGGTGTCGTCTCTGACAGGCTCAAGTCACGGCCTTGCCGACAAAGACGGCGATGACCAGGAAAAGCACAAACAGGGCGATAAAGAGGAAGAACAGGATTTTCGCGATCCCCGCCGAAGCTGCCGAGATACCGGTGAATCCGAAGAGCCCTGCAATCAGGGAGATGATCAGGAAGAAGATGGCGAGCTTTAGCATAGCGAAACCCTTTTTAGTTCTGTCCGGGGTCAACGCGAAGTCGCAACGAAAGTTCACCCTGCCGCCGTACTGGTGACAGACGCCCGGTCAGTGCGTGTGAGGAAACACAAACACGACAGCAAATTCCTCGCACCATAGCTCCATCGTCTCGCTGAATTGGTTTAGACGACGGAAATAACGCTCATGCTCGCCCCGCCAATAGGCGAGGCTCCGGTCGCCCTCCCCTTCCTTGGCCGCAAAAGCCTCATCCACGTCACAATAGCGTCGTTTCTCGAGAGCCACGGTGCGGGTGATGGCACGGGGCTGGTCCCTGCCGTCACAAATGACGCTCAACTTCCCAATATGGGTTTGCTGCCCGTCGCAGGCAGCCCAGCATGTGCCGGTCTTGATCCCGCGGATAACGAGGCCAAGAAGCTCATCGGCAAGCGCCGGACTGTCGCCGAAGGAAAAGCGATCGAAGCTTTCCCATCCTGATGGTGGTGAAGAGACAGGGTCAGTCATCCAGACAGAGAAAAGGCGCCGTCGACGGATGTCAACGGCGCCTCGCCATGTCGGTACAGGAGGAATTGAGCCCTTAGTGTCCGACGGCCGTCATGTTCTCACCACGGGCAAGCGCTTCCTGCGTATAACGACGCGCCTCGTCCGAGATACGGAGCGTGATCGTCATACCGGCGGCTGCCAGATAGATCAGGGCAAAGGCCCAG
This sequence comes from Asaia bogorensis NBRC 16594, assembly GCF_001547995.1. NCBI lineage: Bacteria > Pseudomonadati > Pseudomonadota > Alphaproteobacteria > Acetobacterales > Acetobacteraceae > Asaia > Asaia bogorensis. The sequence goes on along the minus strand of NZ_AP014690.1, from coordinate 828,220 downwards.
ATGATCCCTTCCATGCCGAAACCGAACACACTCTCGCAGATGCCGGCAATGGCCGGGCCAACCCAGGTGCTCGCACCGGCACCCAGACCAAGGATCGACAGCGCGGCCGCCTTCTCCTTGGGGCAAATCTGCGGCATCAGGCCGGAGAGCGGAACGAAGGCAGCGACGGTCGCGCCGTAGAAAATGCCTACAGCCGCAGCAGCCGCGAAGTTACCAGGATACCAGACCGGGATATAATAAAAGAGCGGGATCGAGACGAAGCCACCAATGCCGCCGAACACGGAAACGATGAAGCGGTGTCCGAGCGCATCGGCCAGCATACCCGAGACCAGATTGAACAGGATGTTGCTGAGGAAGATCAGCGACAACAGGTTCAGCCACTGGCCTTGCGTGAAACCAAGGTGATCGATGAAGAACGCCGGCATAATCGCGAGGAACGCGTATTCCGACGACGTGTCGATGGTGCGCACGATACCGGCGATCAGTGTCTTGGGCTCGCGCCACATGATACTGATCGACCCGAAGAAAATGTCGCGTGTGCTCACATGATCGGGCAGCAGGCGCTTCTTCCCGGTTGGTTCATGGGTAAAGAGCAACGCCACTAGGCCGCCAAGGACTACGAGACCAAGCGAGCACCAGAACGTGGCCAGCTCGCCGATTGCAGGGATGGCATAACGCGCGAACTGCGAACCGAGTGTCGGCAAACCGGCAGAGAAGGAGAACCAGAACCAGCCAGCCGCCGAGCCCAGCATCGTCGCCGGTGTCGCTGCCGCAATCCAGACGAGGAACCCGTAGGCGAAGAGCGGATAGGCGAAGCCGCGCAGCGTGTAGAAGAGGAGCGTCATTGTGAAGTTATTCGGGCCGAGACCCAGAGCAAGAAGCCCAACCTCAAGCACGGACCAAAGGATCAATCCAATCCACATCACACGTTTTGGGCCATACAGGTCCGACAGCGGCCCGGAAAACCAGGCCGAGATCATGACCGTGATACCATAGGTCGTGAACAGAAGGTTCACGTCGCCCTGGGTGTGCCCGTTATGGAGCATGAATGTATCAAGGTATCCCGCCTCGACACCGTCACCGATCATGAACAAAAGCAGACCGACGAAGCCGAAAAAGAGAGGGCGTGGAATACCGAGGATCTCTGCGATCCCGCGTCTCTGGGTGGTGCTTGCCTCAGACAAAGAAGCTCTCCTGTATCTACACGCAGCGCGAGCGTACCGGGCCTCATTGCCCGGATCGGCATGGGATGCGTGGTGACTGGTCCTACGAGAGTGCTCGGACCGTTGAAAAAGCCAGATCCCGCCAACGCAGGAAAACGTCCGGATATCCATGCAGAATATCGAAACTGGCCCCCCGACCCCATGATAGGAAGGATCGGTATCGAAACTGATCAAAAATCCTGCTTTGAAAGGTAGGATTGATGTGTTTGCGTATTGGAGGGTTGTTTAAACGATTGGACAGAATTTTGTAAGTCCAAATGAAAAAGGCCGGGCAGTTTCCTGCCCGGCCTCTCCATTGGCGTTCCGATCCTTCAGGATCAGGCAGCCATCGGCTCTTCACCGGACTGGTTGAACACCGGGCCGCTATCCTTGCCCTTGGCATCAACGTCACGGTCGACCATCTCGACAACGGCCATGTCAGCGTTGTCGCCGTAGCGGACGCCGGCCTTCAGGACGCGGGTGTAACCACCCGAACGGCCCTGATAGCGCTCTGCAATGGTCGAGAACAGCTTGGTGACGATGGTCTCGTCGCGCAGCTGGGCAAAAGCCTGACGGCGAGCGTGCAGCGTGCCACGCTTGCCGAGGGTGATCAGCTTCTCGACGATCGGGCGAATTTCCTTCGCCTTGGGCAGCGTCGTCGTGATCTGCTCGTGCTTGATGATAGCCACGGCCATGTTGCGGAACATGGCTGCGCGGTGGGTCGAGGTTACGTTGAGCTTACGCCCAGCAACACCATGACGCATGATCGGGTTTCCTTACTCTGCTTTCTACCGGATAGGGCTCAGAACGTCTCGTCGAGACGCTTTGCCAGATCCTCAATGTTCTCGGGAGGCCAGGCCGGAACATTCATGCCCAGCGACAGACCCATGGAAGTCAGGACTTCCTTGATTTCATTCAGCGACTTACGACCGAAATTCGGCGTACGCAGCATTTCCTGCTCAGACTTCTGAACCAGATCGCCGATATAGACGATGTTGTCGTTCTTCAGGCAGTTGGCGCTACGCACCGACAGCTCGAGCTCATCAACCTTGCGAAGCAGGTTGCGGTTGAACGGCAGATCGTCACGCGGCTCTTCCTGACGCACCGGACGCGGCTCGTCGAAGTTGATGAAGAGCTGGAGCTGGTCCTGCAGGATGCGGGCGGCCAGAGCCAGGCTGTCTTCCGGCGTAACCGCGCCATTCGTCTCGACCGTAAGCAGCAGCTTGTCATAGTCGGTGACCTGACCCACGCGGGTCGGCTCAACCTTGTACGACACTTTGCGCACCGGGGAGTAGATCGCATCGATGGGGATCAGCCCGATCGGCGCGTCTTCCGGACGGTTGGCAGCGGCCGGAACATAGCCCTTGCCCATATTCACGGTGAATTCCATGCCCAGCTTCACACCGTCATCGAGCGTGCAGATGACCAGGTCAGGGTTCATGATCTCGATGTCATGACCGGCCTGAATCTGGCCTGCACGCACTTCGCCGGGGCCCGTAGCCGTCAGCACCATGCGCTTGGGGCCTTCGCCGTGCATGCGCAGGGCAAGCTGCTTGATGTTCAGCACGATGTCCGTCACGTCCTCACGGACGCCCGGCACGGACGAGAACTCATGCAGCACGCCGTCGATCTGGATCGCGGTGACGGCAGCGCCCTGCAGCGAGGAGAGCAGCACGCGACGAATCGCGTTGCCGAGCGTCATGCCAAAACCACGCTCCAGCGGCTCGGCAATCACCGTGGCTGTCTGCGTGGGCACGGAGCCGGGCGCGACTTCCAGCTTTTCCGGCTTGATAAGGGACTGCCAGTTCTTCTGGAGGACCAATGTCGTGGCCTTTCAAACAACTTGTCCCGCTGGGGACCAACGGAACATCAACCGCGCCGGAGCGCGGTCAGAACGTGCCGGTGGCCTCCCCCGAAAGAGAAACCACCTACGGACGGGTGGTGACAGACAACCGGCCCCCGAAGGGGCCGGAGCCAATCAGACGCGACGACGCTTGCGCGGACGGCAGCCGTTATGCGGCACCGGGGTCATGTCGCGGATCGACGTGATGGAGAACCCGACGGCCTGAAGGGCACGCAGGGCGCTCTCACGGCCCGAACCCGGACCCGAAACTTCGATTTCCAGCGTCTCCATGCCGTGGTCGCGTGCCTTGCGGCCTGCGTCTTCGGCGGCAACCTGAGCGGCATACGGCGTGGACTTACGCGAGCCCTTGAAGCCCTGCGCGCCAGCCGAAGACCATGCAATCGAGTTGCCCTGGGCGTCGGAGATGGTGATCATGGTGTTGTTGAACGTCGAAAGAACGTGCGCGACACCGGAGATGATGTTCTTGCGCTCCTTCTTACGGATACGCGGAGTTGCGGCCTTGGCCATGATGAGGTCGTCCTGTCAAACTTGGCAATGAGCGAAGGGCAGAGGACAGCCTGAGGGCCGCCACTCGCCACGATCCGCCTAAGATGCGCGAATTAGCGCGTCGCTTTCTTCTTACCGGCAATCGCCACGGCCTTGCCCTTACGGGTACGGGCATTCGTGTGCGTACGCTGGCCGCGCACCGGCAGACCACGACGGTGACGCAGACCACGATAGCAACCAAGGTCCATCAGACGCTTGATGTTCATCGCGGTTTCGCGGCGGAGGTCACCCTCGACGCGGTAATCGCCGTCAATCAGTTCGCGGATCTTCACGATCTCATCGTCGCTCAGCTCGTTGACGCGCTTCGCTTCAGGTACTTCGAGCTTCGAGCAGATTGCCTTCGCCGTCGACGGACCAATGCCGTAGATGTAGCTCAGGGCAATGACTACCCGCTTGTTCGTCGGAATATTTACGCCGGCAATACGCGCCACGCCACTCACTCCCTGCCTGACCGGAAGGCCAAGCTCTCTTTCTGCTTCGACCCATGTCATGGGCCAGTTCAATCGAAACTGTTCAATCCGCCAAAGAATCGAACGCCTCACGGGCGACGATTAACGCGACTGACAGCACCTGTGTCGAGGGCGCGCAATATATCGAGCACCCCCCTTGAGTCAAATAAAACCGTTCACTTTTGCGTGATCGGCCTCATCCGACTTATTTTGTAAGCCCAAGGACCGCGACGATAGCCTGATGCACCGTCTCGACATTCTGCATACCATCGATACGGCGCAGGCGCCCCGCATTCTCATAATAGGGCAGAATGGGCGCCGTCTGGTCACGATAGACCTGTATACGACGACGAACCGTGTCAGGTTCATCATCGGCACGTCGTGAGCCATCCGGTGCACACCGCTCAGCCAACCGGGCCACGATCTGCTCGGCATCGACTTCGAGCAGCAGCACCGCATCGATTCTCATGTCGCGCGAGGCCAGCATCGCGTCCAGCGCCTCCGCCTGGCTTTCAGTGCGCGGGAATCCATCGAGGATGAACCCGTTCGCGCAATCAGCCTGCAGGGTGCGGCTCTTGATCAGGTCGATCATCACCGGGTCCGGCACAAACTGCCCGGACTCGACGATCGACTTCACATTGAGACCTAGCGGCGTTCCTGCGGCCATCTCGGCGCGCAGCATATCGCCCGTCGAGATCTGCTTCAGGCCGTATTCCTGCTCAAGACGCTGGGCCTGCGTTCCCTTGCCCGCACCAGGCGGGCCAAGAAGGATAATGTTCATCGACGGCGCACTCCCCTGCCAGCCTCAGCCTTGCCGTTCCCACGACCACGCTGCTTGCGGATAAGGCCCTGATAGCGATGAGCCACCAAATGTGACTGTACCTGAGTCATCGTGTCGATCGTGACCGACACGATGATGATCAGACTCGTACCACCGAAGTAGAACGGCACGTTGTAGCGGCTGATCAGAATCTGAGGCAGCAAGCAGACCGCAACGAGGTAGAGCGCGCCGATGGTCGTGAGGCGTGAGAGGATACGGTCGAAATAACGCGCCGTGTTCGAGCCGGGCCGAATACCCGGAACGAAGCCACCCTGCTTACGCAGATTCTCGGCAGTCTCTTCAGGGTTGAAAGTAACCGCAGCATAGAAATACGAAAAAAACAGGATCATTGCTGCATAGAACAGCATGTAGAGCGGCTGCCCCTGCCCCAGTTCCTGACCAAGGGTGTTAAGCCAGCCCGGAAGCCCCTTGCCGTTCATGAAGCCCGCAATCGTCACAGGGATCAGTAGAACGGAGGAAGCGAAAATGGGCGGAATCACGCCAGCCGTATTGACCTTGAGCGGCATGTGCGAGGAATCGCCACCGAACATGCGACTGCCGACCTGACGCTTGGGATACTGGATGACTACCCGGCGCTGCGCCTGCTCCATGAACACGATGAACGCAATGGTCGCCCCGGCAAGCACCAGGAACAGCAACACGAAGAACGGCGAGAGCGCGCCCGTGTAGCCAAGCTGGAACAGGCTGGCGAGCGCGTGAGGCAGGTTGGCGACAATACCAGCAAAGATGATCAGTGAGATGCCGTTACCCACACCACGCGACGTAATCTGCTCACCCAGCCACATCAGGAACATGGTTCCGCCAACAAGCGTCACCACGCACGACAGGATGAAGAACGGACCGGGCGCCACAACAGCCAGAGCACCGGTCTTGCTGGTCATGTGCTCGAGCCCCATGGCGATGCCATAGGCCTGGAACAGGGCGATCAGCACAGTCAGGTAACGCGTGTAGGCGTTAAGCTTCTTGCGGCCCTGATCACCCTCTTTCTTGAGTGCCTCAAGCGAAGGCAGCGCCGTCGAAAGCAACTGCACGATGATCGACGCGCTGATGTAAGGCATGATGTTCAGGGCGAACACAGTCATACGCCCAAGCGCACCACCGGTGAACATGTCAAACATGCCGATGATGCCGCCCTGATTCTGGTTCAGGAGCTGACCCATCACGGTCGCATCGACGCCAGGAACCGGGATGTAGGTTCCCAGACGATAGATGATGAGCGCGCCCAGGGTGAACCAGATGCGCTTTTTGAGTTCGGTCGCCTTGGAGAACGAACTCAGATTGAGATTGGCGGCAAGCTGCTCGGCTGCGGAGGCCATCCACCGGTCCTTTCAACAAAAACAGCGTCGCCGCAGGCGCGGGACGCTGTTCAGGATTACCGTCGTTCGTCGCGCACGAAAAGCTGCGCGATGAGCGTTTCGGGCGATCAGGCTTCTGCCGGAGCTTCAGCCTTGGCGGCAACCTTGACAGAGCCACCAGCCTTCTCGACAGCCGCAATCGCGGTTGCCGAAGCGCCGGAAACTTCAACGGTCACGGCGCGGGTCAGCTCGCCCTTTGCCAGCAGGCGGATACCGGCATACTTGCCAGTGCCCACCAGACCAGCGGCGCGCAGAGCCTCTTCCGTGATCGTCGCGTCTGCCTGAAGCTTGCCATCAGCCAGTGCACGGTCGATCGCGCCCAGGTTCACAGGAGCAAATTCCTTGCGGAAGATGTTCTTGAACCCGCGCTTCGGCATACGACGGTACAGCGGAAGCTGACCACCCTCGAAGCCGTTCAGCGAGACGCCTTCACGGGCCTTCTGACCCTTGACGCCGCGACCGGAGGTCTTGCCTTTGCCCGAGCCGATACCACGGCCCAGACGCTTCTTGCGGTAACGCGCACCGGCGTTATCGCGCAGTTCATTAAGGTTCATATCAACCCTCCACCTGGATGAGGTGGGCAACCTTGCGGATCATGCCGCGAACCGAAGGCGTATCCTCCAGTTCACGAACACTGCCGATGCCGCGCAGGCCCAGACCCACGAGGGTCTCAGCCTGGCCGGGCTTGCGCCCGATAGCCGAAGCGATCTGCTTGACGCGAACAGCCTTGTTCTCAGCCATTGGTCGCCTCCACTGCCTCGTCAGACGATGCATCACGCTTTGCAAACAGCTCAGAGGCCTTTTTGCCACGGCGGCTTGCGACGGCGCGGGGGCTGCTGCAACGCTCGAGAGCGGCAAAGGTCGCCTTGACCATGTTGTGCGGGTTACGGGTCCCGAGGGACTTCGCAACGACGTCATTCACGCCCAGCGATTCGAAAACGGCGCGCATCGGGCCGCCTGCGATGATGCCGGTACCGGCTTCAGCTGCACGAACCACGACCTTGCCAGCACCAAAATGCCCGTAGGAATCGTGATGCAGCGTGCGGCCTTCCTTCATCGGAACGCGGATCATCGTGCGCTTGGCGCGCTCGGTGGCCTTGCGGATTGCTTCCGGCACTTCACGGGCCTTGCCCGCACCGTACCCGACGCGACCCTTCTGGTCACCAACGACAACCAGGGCAGCAAAAGCGAAGCGACGTCCACCCTTGACCACTTTGGCCACGCGGTTGATCGTTACCAGCTTGTCGACCAGATCGTCGCCTTCGCGTTCCCGCTCGCGACCACCACGGCCGCCTTCTCTTGGCTCACGTGCCATGTGTGATCCTTCCTTAGAACGAAAGGCCGCCCTCGCGGGCAGCTTCGGCCAGCGCCTTGACGCGACCATGATAGAGATACGCACCGCGATCGAACACGACCGCCGTCACGCCAGCGGCCAGAGCGCGCTCTGCAACCAGCTTGCCGACAACCGAAGCCGCATCGACATTTGCACCCGTCTTGCCGGACTCGCGAAGAGTCTTCTCGAGGGTGGAAGCGCTGGCGAGGGTAACGCCCTGGGCGTCGTCGATCACCTGTGCGTAGATGTTCTTGCCAGAACGGAAGACCGACAGACGCGGCCGGCCACCGCTCTTGCGGCGAAGCTGGAAGCGAAGCCGCTGACGGCGCCGTTCCTGCAATCCATGCTGCGTAGCCATTATTTCTTCTTGCCTTCCTTACGACGGAGAACTTCGGTCTCGTAACGCACGCCCTTGCCCTTATAGGGTTCCGGCTTGCGGAAGTTACGGATGTCGAGCGCAACCTGACCAACACGCTGCTTGTCGTTTCCTTCGACCGTGATGGCCGTGGGACGAGGCGTGGTGATCTTCACGTCGGCGGGGATCGGATAGACGACGTCGTGGGAATAACCCAGGTTCATCACCAGGTTCGAACCCTGCACGCTGGCGCGGAAACCCGTACCGGTGATTTCGAGCGTCTTGCTGAAACCTTCGGAAACGCCCTTGACCAGGTTGGCGACGATGGCGCGGGTTGTGCCCCACATCGTCCAGGTCTCACGCGAACGGTTACCCACCGGAAGGATCGAAACCTTGCCGTCTTCCACCTTCGCCTGAACGAAGCGGGTCAGAGGCATGCTCAGCGAACCGCGCTTGCCCTTGGCAGTCAGGGACCCATCGGCAATGGAAACGTCCACGCCAGCAGGAATGACGACCGGATACTTGCCTACTCGTGACATGTGATCCTCCTCAGAAGACGCGGCAGAGGACTTCGCCACCGACATTCGCGGCGCGAGCCTCGATATCCGAAAGGATACCGCGCGGGGTGGACAGGATCGACACGCCGAGACCGGCATACACGCGCGGCAGTTCCTTGATCTTGGAATACACGCGACGGCCCGGCTTGGACACGCGGTGGATTTCCTTGATCACGGGCTGGCCGTCTGCATATTTCAGCTCGATGCGCAGCTGGGAGACGCCGGCGCGCAGTTCTTCCGTGGTGTAGCCACGGATGTAACCTTCGCGACGCAGCGCTTCCAGAACGTTCGCACGCAGCTTGGAAGCCGGTGCGATGCAAGCCGCGTGACGTGCACGCTGGGCATTGCGAATGCGGGTGAGCATATCACCCAACGGATCGGACAGGGACATTCGCTTCTACCTTACCAGCTCGACTTGACCATACCGGGGATCTGGCCGGTGGAGGCCAGGTCGCGCAGGGCGATACGGCTCAGCTCGAACTTGCGATAGTTCGCGCGGGGACGTCCCGAAACCTTGCAGCGCAGACGGAAACGAACGCGCGACCCGTTGCGCGGCATTTCTGCCAGCTTCAGGGTTGCGTCGAAACGCTCCTCTACCGGAAGGCTCCGGTCCTTGATGATATCTTTCAACGCGGTCCGCTTCGCCTTATCGCGCGTCGCCATGTAGGCGCGCTTGGCGTTGCGGTTCACGGCGGAGATTTTTGCCATGCTAAATCTTCTCCCGGAACCTGTCGGGCCAATCCCAACGGTTTTCCAAACAGCGTGTGTATATAGGGAGCCGGGCTTCCTTTGAAAAGGAAAAAACCCGGCTCAACCCGATAAATCAGGCAGTGAAGGGCAGATCGAACGCCTTGAGCAGCGCTTTTGCCTCTTCATCGCTCTTCGCCGTGGTGACGAAGATGATGTCCATGCCGCGTACGGAGTCGATCTTGTCGTAGTCGATTTCCGGGAACACGATCTGCTCCTTGATGCCCATGGCGAAGTTGCCACGACCGTCAAAGCCCTTGTTGGGGGGCAGACCGCGGAAGTCACGAATGCGCGGCATCGCGATCGTCACGAGACGATCGAGGAATTCGTACATGCGTGCGCGACGCAGGGTCACCTTGCAGCCGATCGGCAGGCCTTCACGGATCTTGAAGCCTGCGATTGCCTTGCGAGCAACCGTCTTGACGGGCTTCTGACCGGAGATGGCTGCCATTTCGGCAACGGCGGCATCGAGCTTCTTCTGGTCGCCGGCGGCTTCGCCCACGCCCATGTTCAGCACGATCTTTTCCAGCTTGGGAACCTGCATGGCGTTCTTGTAGCCAAACTGCTCACGCAGCTTGTCACGGAGAACGTCGTTGTAACGCTGCTGCAGGCGCGGCTGGATGCGGGTAATAGTCTCGCTCATTGTCGCCCCCTTAGCCTTCGATCACTTCGCCGGTCACCTTGGCGACACGAACCTTGCGTCCATCCTCAAGCTGACGGAAACCGACGCGAGTCGGCTTGCCGCTCTTCGGATCGACGAGCTTCAGGTTGGACAGATGAACCGGCATTTCCTTGGCGATGATACCGCCTTCCTGGTTCATGCGGGTCGGCTTCTGGTGACGCTTAGCCACGGCAACGCCACGCACGATGGCCTTTTCGACCTTCGGCAGAACGGCCAGGACTTCGCCACGCGTGCCGCGCGACGAGCCGGAGAGGACCAGAACCTGGTCACCCTTCTTGATACGAGCAGCCATTATAGCACCTCCGGAGCCAGGGAGATGATCTTCATGAACTTGCGCGCACGCAGCTCACGAACCACCGGGCCAAAGATACGCGTGCCGATCGGTTCCATCGACTTGTTGATCAGCACAGCCGCATTCTTATCGAAGCGGATGGCGCTGCCGTCAGCACGACGAACGGGGTAGGACGTGCGAACGATGACGGCCTGATGCACGTCACCCTTCTTCACCTTGCCGCGGGGAATCGCTTCCTTGACGGACACGACGATCACGTCGCCGACCGAGGCGGTTTTCCGCTTGGAGCCGCCCAGCACCTTGATGCACTGCACCTGACGTGCGCCGGAATTATCGGCGACGTCCAGATTGGTCTCGGGATGGATCATTTCTCAGTCCCCTCTTACGCTGACGCCTGAGCCGGTGCCGCAGCTGCTGCCTCAAGGGCCGCACCGTTGCGGGTAATCACCGTCCAGGTCTTGCGCTTGGAAATCGGAGCGCATTCTTCGATGCGCACCGTGTCTCCGATCTTGCACTCGTTCAGCTCGTCATGCGCCGCGTACTTCTTGGAACGACGAATGAACTTCTTATAGAGCGGGTGCATGATACGACGATCAACAAGAACGGTAACCGTCTTGTCCATCTTGTCGCTCGTCACTCGCCCTGTCAGGACGCGCCTTGGCATCGTCCGTCTCCTCTCAGGACTCTGCGGCGGACGTTTTTGCGCCCGCCTTGTTCTTCGATTGATGCGCCACCGTCTTGATGCGAGCAATCGCACGACGGAGAACGCGAACGCGTCCGACTCCCTCTGACTGGCCCGTGGCAGCCTGGAACCGGAGGTTCAGCTGCTCACGCTTCAGGTCCAGAAGAAGGGCCTGCAGTTCATCAGGGGACTTGGCGCGAAGATCGGCTACCTTGTAAGCGTCAGCCATTCTTATGCCTCCCCGATACGGGTGATGAACTTGGTCTTGATCGGCAGCTTCGCTGCGCCAAGAGCCAGGGCCTCACGTGCCACTTCAGGCGGCACGCCTTCGATTTCAAACAGCACGCGGCCGGGCTTCACGCGGGCCACCCAGAACTCGGGCGAGCCCTTGCCGGAGCCCATGCGGACTTCAGCAGGCTTCGTGGAAACCGGGAGATCCGGGAAAATCCGAATCCACACGCGACCGGCACGCTTCATCGCACGAGTGATCGCACGACGCGACGCCTCGATCTGGCGTGCGGTGATACGTTCGGGTTCAAGAGCCTTAAGACCGAACGCGCCGAAATTCAACGTCGTTCCGCCCTTGGCCAACCCATGAATGCGGCCCTTGTGGGCCTTGCGAAACTTAGTCCGCTTCGGGGAAAGCATGGTGTCGTATCCTCATGCGCCTCGCGGCGCTTGTCATAATCTACTGCTCAGCGCTGCGGCGCTTGTTCCGCTGCACGACGGTCCTGAGCCATCGGATCATGGGCAAGGATTTCACCCTTGAAGATCCAGACTTTCACACCGCACGTACCATAGGTCGTCTTGGCAGTGGCGATACCGTAATCGATGTCGGCGCGCAACGTGTGAAGTGGCACGCGACCTTCGCGATACCACTCGATACGAGCGATTTCCGCACCACCGAGACGGCCGGAGCAGTTGATTCGGATACCCTGCGCGCCAAGACGCATGGCAGACTGAACCGCACGCTTCATCGCACGACGGAAGGCCACGCGGCGCTCCAGCTGCTGTGCAATATTCTCGGCAACCAGGGTTGCGTCGATTTCGGGCTTGCGGATCTCGACGATGTTCAGCGCAACGTCGGTCTTTGCCAGGCGGCTCAGATCCTTGCGAAGAGCGTCGATGTCCTGACCCTTCTTGCCGATGACGACGCCCGGACGCGCTGCATAGATCGTGACGCGCGGCTTCTTGGCCGGACGCTCGATCACAACGCGGGAAACGCCTGCACCCGAGAGCTTGCGACGCAGGTAAGCGCGCAGCATCAGGTCTTCATGCAGCAGACGGGAATAGTCATTGCCGGCGTACCAGCGGCTATCCCAGGTGCGGTTTACGCCGAGCCGGAGCCCGATCGGATTGACTTTGTGTCCCATATCAGGCTGCCTTCTGCTCTGCTGCGTCCTTGCCCTTGCCCTTCGGCGCAGGCGCTTCGTCTGCAGCGCGCTCGGCAACGACGATCTTCAGGTGGCTGAAGAACTTCTCGATGCGCGAGGAACGACCACGGCCACGAGCGTGGAAACGCTTCATGACGATCGACTTGCCAACTTCTGCGGTCTTGACCACGAGCTGATCGACATCGAGCTGATGATTGTTCTCTGCATTGGCCACGGCGCTCTCGAGGGTCTTGCGAACCTGCTGAGCGATACGGCGACGCGAGAACGTCAGCGCTGCGATTGCCTTGTCTGCCGGCTGGTTGCGGATCATCGCCGCAACCAGGTTCAGCTTGCGCGGGCTGACGCGGATGTTGCGGGCGACAGCCTGCGCTTCCGTATCAGCGAGTGTGCGAATGTGCTTCGGCTTGCTCATGATCAGCCCCGCTTCGACTTCTTGTCGGAAGCATGACCGGGGAACGTGCGTGTCGGCGAGAACTCACCGAACTTGTGCCCGACCATGTTTTCCGTCACCTGCACCGGCAGGAACTTGTGGCCATTATAAACGCCGAACGTGAGTCCGACGAACTGCGGCAGGATGGTGGAACGACGCGACCAGATCTTGATCACCTCATTACGACCCGAAGCGCGCGACGCTTCAGCCTTGCCGAACAAGTACCCGTCAACGAACGGGCCCTTCCAGACGGAACGTGCCATCTCTGTTTGCCCCCTTCTTACTTGCCGGTCTTGCGGCGACGGATGATCAGGCTGTCCGTCTTCTTGTTAACACGAGTCTTGTAGCCCTTGGTCGGCTTGCCCCACGGCGTAACCGGATGACGGCCACCAGAGGTACGACCTTCACCACCACCATGCGGATGGTCGACCGGGTTCATGACGACGCCGCGGTTATGCGGACGACGGCCGAGCCAACGGTTACGACCGGCTTTGCCGAGATGCTGGTTCATGTTGTCGGGGTTCGACACCGCGCCAACAGTGGCCATGCATTCGCCACGAACGAGACGGAGCTCACCGGACTGCAGCTTGATCTGGGCGTAGCCAGCATCCTTGCCAACCAGCTGGCAATATGTGCCAGCCGAACGGGCGATCTTGCCGCCTGCACCGGGCTTCAGCTCGATGTTGTGCACGATCGTACCGACAGGCATCGAGCCCAGCGGCATGGCATTGCCCGGCTTCACGTCGGTGCGTTCGCCAGCGATAACCTGATCGCCAACCTTAACGCGCTGCGGTGCCAGGATGTAGGCCAGCTCGCCGTCTTCGTACTTGATCAGCGCGATGAAGGCAGTGCGGTTCGGGTCATATTCCAGACGCTCGACCGTACCGGCAACATCGAACTTGCGACGCTTGAAGTCGACATAGCGGTAGGACTGCTTGTGCCCGCCGCCACGGAAACGCGACGTGGTACGGCCGTGGTTGTTGCGGCCGCCCGTCTTGTTCTTGCCTTCGGTCAGCTGCTTGACCGGCTTGCCCTTGAAGAGCTCGCTGCGGTCGATCAGTACCGTGCCACGTGTGCTCGGCGTCGTGGGATTAAAGTGCTTGAGTGCCATGGTATCCTATCCCGCGTCAGCCCAGCTTCGCGGTGAGGTCAATGGACTGACCTTCCGCAAGCTGAACATACGCCTTCTTGATGTCCGAACGGCGACCAGGACGGCCCTTGACCATCTTGGTCTTGCCCTTCTGCACCAGCGTGTTCACGGAGACGACCTTGACGCCGAAAAGCGTCTCGACCGCAACCTTGATTTCCGGCTTCGCGGCGGTCATCGCCACGCGGAAAACAACCTGGTTACGTTCGGAGAGGGCCGTCGCCTTCTCAGTGATGAGCGGCGCGCGAACGATGTCAAACATCGCTTCACGCGTCATGCGCTGCGCCTTTGTGCGGCGCGCAAGAACGATGCCCGTGGTCATGCCAGGCGCTCCTTGAGACCCTCGAGCCCTGCGCGCGTCAGCACGAGAACATCGTGGTTCAGAATGTCATAGACGTTGGCGCCGATCGTGGGCAGCACGTCGATCTTGGGCAGGTTGCGCACAGCGCGACCGAAAGCCACATCAACGGCACCGTCGACGATCAGGGCGGAGGACCAGCCGAGAGCAGCCAGCTTTGCAGCGGCTTCACGGGTCTTGGTCACACCAGCGGCCTGGTCGATGACGATCAGCTTGCCAGCGGCAGCCTTCTGCGACAGCGCAGAAATCAGGCCGAGGCGACGCACCTTCTTAGGCAGGCCATAGCCGTGGTCGCGAACGACCGGACCATGAACGACGCCACCAGTGCGGAACTGCGGTGCGCGCAGCGAGCCCTGACGTGCCGAGCCTGTGCCCTTCTGGCGGTACGGCTTCTTGGTCGTGCCAGAAATCTCGCCCATGCCCTTGGTGCGGTGCGTACCGGCGCGGCGCTTGGCCAGCTGCCAGTGGACAACACGTGCCATGATGTCCGCGCGCGGGGTCGCACCGAACAGTTCCTCTGGCAGGGTCACCGTTCCGGCGCTGCCATTATCGAGGGTTTTGATATCGTATTCCATCGCCCTCAGTCCTTAACCGGCGGCCGCCGCAGTCGCTGCCGGGTACGGCGCATCTGCATGGCGGGCCTTCTTGATCGCATCGCGGATCATCACCAGGCCATTCTTGGCACCCGGAATCGAACCACGAACCATGATCAGGTTGCGTTCGGCGTCGACGGCTGCCACTTCGAGATTAAGCGTCGTGATGCGCTCGTCACCCATGTGACCGGCCATTTTCTTGCCCTTGAAGACCTTGCCCGGATCCTGGCGCTGACCCGTCGAACCATGCGAACGATGGCTGATGGACACGCCGTGGGAGGCTTCAAGACCAGCGAAGTTCCAGCGCTTCATGACGCCGGCGAAGCCTTTGCCCTTGCTGGTGCCGGTGACGTCGACCTTCTGGCCAACGACGAAATGGGCCGCAGAGAGCTTCGTGCCAGCCTCAAGCACGGCATCTTCTGCCACGCGAAACTCGACAAGAGTCTTCTTCGGCTCCACCTTGGTGCGAGCATAATGGCCACGCATCGGCTTGGTGACGTTCTTCACCTTTGCCTTGCTCATGCCGATCTGCACTGCCGTGTAGCCATCACGCTCCTGCGTGCGGGCGTCCACAACCTCGACCTCGTCGAGATGCAGCACTGTGACCGGCACATGTGTGCCATCTTCCTTGAATAGCCGGGTCATACCCAGCTTTTTTGCGATCAATCCGGTACGCATCGTCTGGACCTTAAAGTTTGATCTCGACATCAACGCCAGCGGCGAGGTCGAGCTTCATGAGGGCGTCCACGGTCTGCGGTGTCGGCTCAACAATGTCGAGCAGGCGGCGATGAGTCCGAATTTCGAACTGCTCGCGGCTTTTCTTGTCCACATGTGGGGAACGGTTCACGGTGAACCGCTCGATATGCGTCGGTAGCGGGATAGGACCCCGAACCCGCGCACCCGTACGCTTCGCCGTGTTTACGATTTCCTTCGTGCTGTTGTCGAGCACGCGGTGATCGTACGCCTTTAGGCGAATGCGGATGTTCTGGTTGTCCATCTTACCAATAATCCAACTCGTTGGGGTTCGGGTCTTACCCTGCTCCCTCCTGGTCCCTTCTAAAGCCGACCCCGGCCGGATTACTCCGACCGGGGCCAGCCAAATCAGGGCCCGTGCTTACAATCAGGCGCTGATCGAGGAGACCACGCCTGCACCGACGGTGCGGCCGCCTTCACGGATAGCGAAGCGGAGACCTTCGTCCATGGCGATCGGAGCAATCAGCTCGACATCCATGGCAACGTTATCGCCCGGCATGACCATTTCCGTGCCTTCCGGCAGCTGAACGACGCCCGTGACGTCGGTCGTGCGGAAATAGAACTGCGGACGGTAGTTTGTAAAGAACGGAGTGTGACGTCCGCCTTCTTCCTTCGTGAGGATGTAAGCCTCAGCCTTGAACTTCTTGTGCGGGGTGATTGAACCCGGCTTTGCAAGAACCTGACCGCGTTCAACGTCTTCACGCTTCGTGCCACGAACCAGCGCACCGATGTTGTCACCGGCTTCACCGCGATCGAGCAGCTTGCGGAACATCTCGACGCCCGTAACGGTCGTCTTGACGGTGTCCTTGAGGCCGACGATTTCGACTTCGTCACCCACGTTCACCACGCCACGCTCGACGCGACCCGTGACAACCGTACCACGACCCGAGATCGAGAACACGTCTTCGATCGGCATCAGGAACGGACGGTCAACCGGACGCTCCGGCTGCGGGATGTAGGTGTCAACGGCTTCCATCAGCTCAAGCACGCGGTCTTCACCGATTGCTGCGTCGCCGTCTTCAAGCGTCACCAGAGCCGAACCCTTGACGATGGGGATATCGTCGCCGGGGAACTGGTAGGACGACAGAAGCTCACGGACTTCCATTTCGACGAGCTCGAGGAGCTCGGCGTCGTCAACCTGGTCAACCTTGTTCAGGAACACGACCAGCGCCGGAACGCCAACCTGGCGAGCAAGCAGGATGTGCTCACGCGTCTGGGGCATCGGGCCGTCAGCAGCGGACACAACCAGGATCGCGCCGTCCATCTGGGCGGCACCCGTGATCATGTTCTTGACGTAGTCAGCATGGCCCGGGCAGTCGACGTGGGCGTAGTGACGGTTCTTGGTCTCGTACTCAACGTGAGCGGTGGAGATCGTGATGCCGCGAGCGCGCTCTTCAGGAGCAGCGTCGATCTGGTCATACGCACGGAAGGTCGCGCCGCCGGACTTGGCGAGCGTCTTCGTGATTGCAGCCGTCAGTGAGGTCTTGCCATGGTCAACGTGACCGATGGTGCCGATGTTGCAGTGCGGCTTCGTCCGCTCAAATTTAGCCTTAGCCATCATTCTCTCCATAACCCACCGCCGAAGGTGCGGCGGGGAAGATTGCTAATTCGTACCAGGCACCCCTGAAGGAGGCACCCGGGAAAATCGGTTAGCCTTTTAAGCTTACCAACGATAGTGGCTGAATGCTTTATTTGCTTCAGCCATGCGATGCGTGTCTTCGCGCTTCTTGACGGCGGAGCCGCGATTGTTGATCGCGTCCATCAGCTCGTTGGAAAGGCGTTCCTGCATCGTGTTCTCACCGCGCTTGCGCGAGGCGTCGATCAGCCAGCGGATGGCGAGGGCCTGACGGCGCTCGGCACGGACTTCGACGGGGACCTGATAGGTTGCACCGCCGACGCGGCGGGAACGAACCTCTACGGCCGGCTTCACGTTGTCCAGAGCCGCATGGAACATGGCGACCGGATCGGCCGTGGCACCGCCACGACGACGCACGGACTCAAGCGCACCGTAAACGATACCCTCGGCTGTGGACTTCTTACCATCGTACATCAGGGCGTTCATAAAACGCGTGATGACGACATCTCCGAATTTCGGATCGGGAAGGATCTCACGCTTTACAGCGCGATGACGGCGACTCATGCCTGAATTTCCTCTTACTTCGGACGCTTCGCGCCATACAGCGAACGGCGCTGACGACGCTTGGCGATGCCCTGCGTGTCAAGCACGCCGCGCAGGATGTGATAACGCACACCCGGCAAATCTTTTACACGGCCGCCGCGGATCAGCACGACGCTGTGTTCCTGCAGGTTATGGCCTTCACCCGGAATGTAGCTAACGACCTCATACCCGTTGGTCAGGCGCACCTTTGCCACCTTACGCAGGGCCGAGTTCGGCTTTTTCGGGGTAACCGTATAGACGCGCGTGCAAACGCCGCGCTTCTGGGGGCAACCCTGGAGGGCCGGCACTTTATTCCGCTTGGCGGCAGGCTCACGGCCCTTGGCGATCAACTGGTTGATGGTCGGCATACGCCCTTCCCGATCCTTGCTCACTGCTAGACCGAGCGACGCCCGATCTGCTTGCTTCCAACAAAATTCAGCGCGCGGCAGAATGCCGCCCGCTTTTGACTCTTTCACTACCGGCCTGAGCCTCACCCGAAGGCGGCGGCACCGTTAGCGTTTGATGCTGTCTATCAACGGCTCAGACGCCTTAGGAGACGGGGGTAGCCGAGGGCGCGGACCCTATGACCGTTTCGGATGAAAGTCAAGCATACTCTAGCGTTCTGCCCGATTCTCGTTCGATTCCCGTCTCGAATCGCCGGATACGAAATCGGGCGGGTATTACCCCGCCCGATCTCAAACGTAAACTAGTTTTTCCAAGGCTGAAGCGGGGTCTTACTCCGCTGCGTCGTCCGTTACCTCGGGAGTTGCCCGGCTGACACGCTGACGATCCTGAGAGGCCGCCATGGCGCGCAGCTTGTTCATCACGCTGCCCGTACCTGCCGGGATCAGACGCCCGACAATCACGTTCTCCTTTAGGCCGTTCAGTGTATCGACCTTGCCGGCTGTTGCCGCTTCGGTCAGCACACGTGTCGTCTCCTGGAAGGAGGCCGCAGAGATGAACGACTGCGTCTGCAACGAGGCCTTCGTGATGCCCTGCAGGATGGGCATGCCGCGTGCAGGCTCCTCACCCATCTTGACGCGCTTCTCGTTCTCGACCTCGAACTCGATGCGGTCCACCGTCTCGCCAATCAGATACGTCGTATCGCCCGGCTCAAGGATTTCCACCTTCTGCAGCATCTGACGAACAATGACTTCGATATGCTTGTCATTGATCTTCACGCCCTGCAGTCGATAGACGTCCTGGATCTCGTTGACGAGATAATCGGACAGCGCCTCGACACCCATGACCTTGAGAATGTCATGCGGCACGCGCGGACCGTCGACCAGCGGATCGCCCTTCTGCACGAAGTCGCCTTCCTGCACCGACACATGCTTGCCCTTGGGAATGAGGTAGTTGGTCTCTTCCCCGGTCTCGTCGTTCTTCACGATGATGCAGCGCTTGGACTTATAGTCCTTGCCGATCTCGATCCGGCCTTCGGTTTCCGCGATGATCGCGTGATCCTTCGGGCGACGGGCTTCGAACAGTTCGGCCACGCGCGGCAGACCACCCGTAATGTCACGGGTCTTCGAACCTTCACGCGGGATACGGGCCAGCACGTCACCGGCGTGGACCGTGGCGCCATTCTCGATCGACAGCAGCGAGTCGGGCGACAGGAAGTACCGTGCCTCGTTGCCGTTCGCGAGTCGGACCACATTGCCCGCCGCATCCTTGAGCTGCAGGCGCGGACGCAGGTC
Organism: Asaia bogorensis NBRC 16594; assembly: GCF_001547995.1. Taxonomy (NCBI): domain Bacteria; kingdom Pseudomonadati; phylum Pseudomonadota; class Alphaproteobacteria; order Acetobacterales; family Acetobacteraceae; genus Asaia; species Asaia bogorensis. The sequence continues at coordinate 808,785 of NZ_AP014690.1, read as the reverse complement.
CACACCCTTGCTGCCCTGCTTGTAGTCAACGACCACTTTGGAGGTCAGGCCCGTCACTTCGTCCATACGCTCGACGAGCGTGATGGAGTCGATCAGGTCGAGATATTCGACCGTACCGGCCTGCTCGGTGATGATCGGCAGGGTGTAGGGGTCCCACTCGGCCATTTTCAGGCCGCGCGTTACTTCCTGGCCCTCATTGACCATCAGGCGGGCACCGTAAGGCACGCGGTAGCGTGCACGCTCGACACCTTTCTCGTCCGTCAGCAGGATTTCGCAGTTACGCGACATCACGATGGTGACGTTCTGGCTGTTCTGGACCACGTTGCGGTTGCGGATGGTCACCTTGCCGTCACGCGACGCCTCGACCATCGACTGCTCTGCACCACGCGTAGCCGCACCACCGATATGGAAGGTACGCATGGTCAGCTGCGTGCCGGGCTCACCGATGGACTGTGCAGCGATAACGCCCACGGCCTCACCGATATTGACCGGCGTACCGCGTGCAAGGTCACGGCCATAGCAGTGACCACACACGCCAACGCGACTGTCACAGGTCAGCACCGAACGGATCAGCACGCTTTCGACGCCTGCCTTCTCGATGATCTCTGCCTCGGCTTCCTCGATCAGCGTGTTGCGCGGGAAGAGAACCGCACCGCTCACCGGATCCGTCACGTCAGCCGTGAGGGTACGACCCAGGATACGCTCGGAAAGCGAGGAGATCACCTCACCGCTATCCATGACCGCACGGATCGTCAGGCCACGCTCGGTGCCGCAATCGTTCTCGACGATGATGCAATCCTGCGCCACGTCGACGAGACGACGCGTGAGGTAACCCGAGTTCGCCGTCTTCAGCGCCGTATCCGCAAGACCCTTACGGGCACCGTGGGTGGAGGTGAAGTAATCGAGAACCGAGAGGCCTTCCTTGAAGTTCGCGATGATCGGCTGCTCGATGATCTCGCCCGAAGGCTTGGCCATCAGGCCACGCATACCGGCAAGCTGCTTCATCTGGGCTGGCGACCCACGCGCACCGGAGTGGCTCATCATCCAGACCGAGTTCGTCGGCTTGCCGATAACCTGGCGGGAAATTTCCTTCATCATCGCTGCCTGGACTTCGTCCGTGCAACGCGACCAGGCATCGACCACCTTGTTATAGCGCTCGCCTGCCGTGATCAGACCGTCCTGATACTGCTGCTCGAATTCCTTGATCTCGGCCTGCGTACGCTCAACCAGCTCTTGCTTCTCGACCGGGATGATCATGTCATCCTTGCCGAAGGAGATACCGGCGCGCGCGGCGTGGCGGAAACCGAGGCCCATGAGACGGTCACAGAAAATGACCGCTTCCTTCTGGCCGCAGTGACGGTACACAGCGTCAATCACATCCGACACGTTCTTCTTGGTCAGCTGCTTGTTGACCAGCGAGAACGGGATGGCTGCATTGCGCGGCAGGATCTGCGCGATCAGCGCACGGCCCGGCGTGGTCAGCATGGTCTGACGAACGGGCTTGCCGTCGGCATCCAGCGTATCCATGCGCAGACGGATCTTGTCGTGCAGCTTGAGCGTGCCCTCGTTCATGGCGAGCTCGATCTCGGCCACCGATGCATAGGCAGACGGACCAGCCTTAACGAGACGCCCTTGTGCATCATACTCGGCCTGATCCGGCGTCGTGTGATACTCGGGAACCTCGAGGCTCAGATAGTACAGGCCAAGCACGATATCCTGCGACGGCACGATGATCGGCTTGCCGTTTGCAGGGCTGAGGATGTTGTTTGTCGACATCATCAGCACGCGGGCTTCAAGCTGGGCTTCGAGCGACAGCGGCACGTGAACAGCCATCTGGTCGCCGTCGAAGTCGGCATTGAACGCAGTACAGACCAGCGGGTGCAGCTGGATCGCCTTGCCTTCAATCAGCACGGGCTCGAAAGCCTGGATGCCAAGACGGTGAAGGGTCGGTGCGCGGTTCAGCATCACGGGATGCTCGCGGATGACCTCTTCAAGGATGTCCCAGACTTCCGGACGCTCCTTCTCCACCATGCGCTTTGCAGCCTTGATGGTGGTGGCGTGACCGTATTTTTCGAGCTTGCTATAGATGAAGGGCTTGAACAGCTCGAGCGCCATCTTCTTCGGCAGGCCGCACTGGTGCAGCTTCAGCTCGGGTCCGACCACGATGACCGAACGGCCCGAATAGTCGACGCGCTTGCCGAGGAGGTTCTGACGGAAGCGGCCCTGCTTGCCTTTCAGCATGTCGGAAAGCGACTTCAGCGGACGCTTGTTGGCACCCGTGATGGCGCGGCCACGACGGCCGTTATCGAACAGTGCGTCAACAGCTTCCTGAAGCATGCGCTTTTCGTTGCGGACGATGATGTCCGGAGCACGCAGCTCGATCAGGCGCTTTAGTCGGTTGTTACGGTTGATCACGCGGCGATAGAGATCGTTCAGATCGGACGTCGCGAAACGACCGCCGTCCAGCGGCACAAGCGGGCGCAGCTCGGGCGGAATGACCGGGACGAGGTCGAGAATCATCCATTCCGGGCGTGAACCGCTCTCGGCGAAGGCTTCGAACAGCTTCAGGCGCTTGACGAGCTTCTTGCGCTTGGCTTCCGACGTGGCTTCACGCAGGTCTTCACGCAGCAGATCGCCGTCAGACTTGTCCTGATCGCGACCGTCACGGTCGATCAGGCCCGGACGATCGGTTTCAGTGGAAAGCAGACGGGCCTTCCACAGGATCTTCTTGACCGCTTCGGCGCCGATACCGACTTCTAGGCCTTCATCAGCATAGTCGTCCATCGCGTCGAAATACTGGTCTTCCGACAGCAGCGAATAGCGCTTGAACGGGCTCGTGCCGGATTCGAGAACGATATAGCTCTCGAAATACAGAACCTTTTCGAGGTCCTTCAGCGTGATGTCGATCATCGTCGCAATGCGGCTCGGCAGCGACTTCAGGAACCAGATATGCGCAACCGGCGATGCCAGTTCGATATGGCCCATGCGCTCGCGGCGAACCTTGGCGAGCGTGACTTCCACACCGCACTTTTCGCACACGATGCCGCGGAACTTCATGCGCTTGTACTTGCCGCACAGGCACTCATAGTCCTTGATCGGGCCAAAGATACGCGCACAGAACAGGCCGTCGCGCTCGGGCTTGAACGTACGGTAGTTGATGGTCTCCGGCTTCTTGATCTCGCCGTAAGACCAGGAGCGGATCTGCTCGGATGAAGCGAGCTGGATTTTGATCTGGTCGAAAGACTGGGTCTGGCCCGTCTGACCAAGGATCTTCATGAGTTCGTTCATGCGCCGAAATCCCATTTCACGGAGCGGGCCGGAAGACCGGCCGCGCCCGCGTTAGCAACAAACACAGAGGAGGCAGAGACAAAGCGCATCAGATTGCGCTCTGCTCCAGATCGACATTCAGGCCGAGCGACTTCAGTTCCTTGATCAGAACGTTGAAGCTCTCGGGGATACCGGCTTCGAAATCGTCCTGCTCACGCACAATGGCCTCATAGACCTTCGTACGGCCGGAAACGTCATCGGACTTGACCGTGAGCATTTCCTGCAGGGTGTAGGCGGCACCGTAAGCTTCAAGAGCCCAGACTTCCATTTCACCGAAGCGCTGGCCACCGAACTGCGCCTTACCACCCAGCGGCTGCTGCGTGACGAGCGAGTACGGACCGATCGAACGGGCATGGATCTTGTCGTCAACAAGGTGATGCAGCTTCAGCATGTAGATGTAGCCGACCGTGGTGCGACGCTCGAAAGCCTCACCCGTACGGCCGTCGATCAGCTGCGACTGGCCCGACTTGTCCACACCGGCCTTCACCAGCATGTCCTCGATATCCGGGATCGACGCACCGTCGAACACCGGCGTCGCGATCGGCACGCCCTTGCGGAGGTTACCGGTCAGCTCGAGGAGCTGCTCGTTCGGCAGGGTCGCGATATCGCTTTCGAACACGGCATCGCCATAGACGTCGCGCAGGCTCTCAAGCAGTTCGAGCTTGCGCTCACCCGTGCGCTGGTAATCATCGGCAATCTTGCCGATGTTCTGGCCGATATTGGCACAGGCCCAGCCCAGATGGGTCTCGAGAATTTGACCGACATTCATGCGCGACGGCACGCCCAGCGGGTTCAGAACGAGATCGACAGGCGTACCATCTTCAAGGAACGGCATGTCTTCAACCGGCACGACGCGCGAGACGACACCCTTGTTACCGTGACGACCGGCCATCTTGTCACCCGGCTGCAGCTTGCGCTTCACAGCCACGAAGACCTTGACCATCTTCATCACGCCCGGCGGCAGCTCGTCACCGCGCTGCAGCTTCTCGACCTTGCTGTCGAAACGGGCCTGAATCTTGCCAACGGCAGCGTCGTATTCGCGGCGCAGCGTTTCCAGCTCGGACATCACGCTGTCATCGCTGACCGTGATGTTACGCCAGGCGCCACGCGGATGCTCGTCCAGAACCTCGTCGGTGATGACGGTACCTGCACGGATACCCTTGAAGCCGGCAGCCGCCGTCTGGTTGAGCAGACGCTCACGCAGACGGGCGACGAAGCTGCGCTCCTGGATGGCGCGCTCGTCGTCACGATCCTTGGTCAGACGCTCGATCTCGGCGCGTTCGATCGCCATGGCGCGCTCGTCCTTGTCCACGCCACGACGTGAGAAGACGCGCACGTCAACAATCGTACCGCTCGTGCCCGGGGGCAGCTTGAGCGAGGTGTCACGAACGTCAGAAGCCTTTTCACCGAAGATGGCGCGCAGAAGCTTCTCTTCCGGCGTCATCGGGCTCTCGCCCTTCGGTGTGACCTTGCCGATCAGGATGTCGCCCGGGTTCACCTCGGCGCCGACATAGACGATACCGGCTTCGTCGAGGTTGCGCAGCGCTTCCTCACCGACATTCGGAATGTCGCGGGTGATTTCTTCCTGACCCAGCTTGGTGTCACGGGCCATGACTTCAAATTCCTCGATATGGATCGAGGTGAACACGTCATCACGGGCGATACGCTCGGAGATGAGGATCGAGTCTTCGAAGTTGTAGCCGTTCCAGGGCATGAACGCGACGAGCACGTTGCGGCCCAGAGCCAGTTCACCCAGTTCGGTGGACGGACCGTCAGCAATGATGTCACCGGCATGAACCGTGTCACCCACGCGCACCAGCGGACGCTGGTTGATGCAGGTGGACTGGTTCGACCGCATGTACTTGCGCAGACGATAGATATCGACGCCCTGCGTCGACCCTGCTTCGTCGGTAGCACGCACAACGATACGTGCACCGTCGATCTGGTCGATCACACCATTACGCTTGGCAACGATGGTCGCACCCGAGTCATGGGCCACAGCGGCTTCCATGCCCGTACCGACCAGCGGCGCATCGGCGCGCACCAGCGGCACGGCCTGACGCTGCATGTTCGAGCCCATCAATGCGCGGTTGGCGTCATCGTTCTCAAGGAACGGAATGAGCGCGGCGGCGACCGAAACAAGCTGCTTGGGCGACACGTCACAGGCCGTGACCTGCTCGGGCGGCACAAGGCGGAAGTCACCCGAACGACGGACAGAAACGAGTTCGTCGGTCAGACGGCCCGTGCTCTTGTCCTGAGCCGCGTCGGCCTGGGCAACGATCAGCTTGTCCTCTTCCATGGCGGAGAGGTACTTCCAGCCGGCCTGCAGCACACCGTCCTGAACAAGGCGGTACGGTGTTTCGATGAAGCCGTATTTGTTTACCTTCGCATAGGTCGAGAGCGAGTTGATCAGACCGATATTCGGTCCTTCAGGCGTCTCAATCGGGCAGATACGGCCGTAATGCGTCGGATGAACGTCGCGGACTTCGAAGCCTGCGCGCTCACGGGTCAGGCCGCCCGGGCCAAGCGCCGAAAGACGACGCTTATGCGTAACCTCAGAGAGCGGGTTGGTCTGGTCCATGAACTGGCTGAGCTGCGACGAGCCAAAGAACTCACGCACGGCAGCGGCAGCAGGCTTCGCGTTGATCAGGTCATGCGGCATGACCGTATCGACATCGACCGAACCCATACGTTCGCGAATGGCGCGCTCCATGCGGAGCAGACCGACGCGGTACTGGTTTTCCATCAGCTCGCCAACGGAGCGGACGCGACGGTTACCGAGATTGTCGATATCGTCGATCTGGCCGCGGCCATCCTTGAGCTCGCACATGATCTTGACGGTGCGCAGGATGTCTTCCTTGCGCAGCACGCGCATTGTGTCCGGCGCATCGACTTCAAGACGCATGTTCATCTTGACGCGACCCACGGCCGAGAGGTCGTAGCGGTCGGCATCGAAGAACAGGCCCTGGAACATGGCTTCTGCCGTTTCCGGGGTCGGCGGCTCACCGGGGCGCATGATGCGATAGATATCGATCAGCGCTTCGTCGCGGCGGTTGTTCTTGTCCACGGCCAGCGTGTTGCGAATCCAGGGGCCATGCGACGAGTCGACGGCAAGCATCGGCAGCTCGGTCACGCCCGATTCCTCGAGCGCTTCGAGGCGCGCTTCGGTCAGCTCTTCGCCGGCCTCAGCGTAGATCTCACCGGTGTTCTCGTTGACGAGATCCTGCGCGATGAAGCGGCCCAGCAGATCAGCGCGGCCAACGAGCACGTCCTTGGTCGTTTCCGCAATCTTGCGGCACATGCGCGCGGTCAGCTTGGCGTCGGCCTCGGCCACCACTTCGCCGGTATCGGCATCATAGAGCGGCTCGAGCAGCTTCATGCCGCGGAAGGCCTCGGGGTCGAACGGACGCGCCCAGCCCTTCGGCATGCGCGTGAACGGCACCGTGCCGTAGAAATAGGCCAGGATTTCGTCCTGATCCATGCCACGGATGCCAAGCGCCTCGACATCACCACCCTCGGCAGCCTTGGCAGCGCGGGCAGCGATGGAGTGCTCGCCCTCAAGGGCATAGAGCAGGGTCGTGACCGGCAGCTTGCGCTTGCGGTCGATACGCACATAGATCAGGTCCTTGGCGTCGAATTCGAAATCGAGCCATGAACCACGGTACGGAATGACGCGGGCAGCGAAGAGATACTTGCCGGAAGAATGTGTCTTGCCCTTGTCGTGATCGAAGAACACGCCGGGGCTGCGATGCATCTGGCTGACAATGACGCGCTCGGTGCCATTGATGATGAACGTGCCGTTATCGGTCATGAGCGGCATGTCGCCCATGTAAACCGGCTGCTCCTTAATGTCGCGGATCGAGCGTGAGCCCGTATCCTCATCCACATCCCAGACGATCAGACGCAGAATGACCTTCAGCGGCGCGGCAAAGGTCAGCCCGCGCTGGATGCATTCCTCGACATCATATTTCGGCTCCTCGAGTTCATAGGAAACGAACTCGAGACGGCCACGTCCCGCAAAATCGTTGATCGGGAAAACCGACCGGAACACTTCCTGAAGACCCGTCTGCTGACGGCTGTCAGGCGCCACGTTCATCTGAAGGAACGTCTCATAGCTTGCGCGCTGCACGTCAATCAGGTTGGGCATCGGCGCCACTTCGGGGATCCGCCCGAAGCTCTTGCGAATCCGCTTGCGTCCTGTGAACGATTTGGTGATTGCGTTCATCTATCCCTGCCCTCTCGCACCAGACCTTCGGGTCGTCCACATGGCAGGAAGCCTGTCATGGCGGGCGACCGGAACGACCGGTACCGTGAATTCACATTGTTGTTGCGTGACAACCGGCCCTTATACAGGGTTTGTCCGCAACGGCAAATCGGGCGGAAACCCGAAAGGATTTCCGCCCTGACCTGTCTCAATCCACAACCGGCCCCGCCCGAAAGCAAAGCGCGGTTCGTGGGCTTGATTACTTGACTTCGACCTTGGCGCCGTTGTCTTCGAGCAGCTTCTTGATCTTGGCTGCCTCGTCCTTGGAAACGCCTTCCTTGACGGTCTTCGGTGCGCCTTCGACCAGGTCCTTGGCTTCCTTCAGACCCAGGCCCGTGATGCCACGGATTTCCTTGATCACGTTGATCTTCTTGTCGCCGGCTTCGGCGAGGATCACGGTGAACTCGGTCTGCTCTTCAGCAGGAGCAGCGGCAGCAGCCGGGCCAGCAGCAGCAACGGCAACCGGAGCAGCAGCGGAAACGCCCCACTTCTCTTCGAGCAGCTTCGAGAGTTCAGCAGCTTCGAGAACGGTCAGAGCGGACAGTTCGTCAACGATTTTGTTCAGATCGGCCATGATGATGGTCCTATATGGTAACTGGTTTTCGATTCACAACCCGCGCTCCTGAAGAGGAGCGGTGCTGCGTAAGACAATTCAGGCGGCTTCGCCGGTCTTGGCATAGGCGCCGAAAACGCGAGCAAGCTGGCCGGCCGGAGCCTGGACAACGCCTGCGATACGCGTAGCGGGGGTAGAAATCATACCCACCAGCTGCGCACGCAGTTCGTCCAGCGACGGCAGTGCGGCAAGAGCCTTGACACCATTCGCATCAAGCGTCTGGCTACCAAGGGCGCCACCGAGCACCACAAGCTTCTCATTCGTCTTGGCGAACTCGACGATCGCCTTCGCGACTGCAACCGGATCCTCAGACCACGCAAGCGCGGTCGGGCCCTTCAGCAGCGGAAGAATCCCGTCGAATTGGGTCCCATGCAGAGCGAGGCTGGCCAGCCGGTTTTTCGCAACCTTGTACGTCGCACCCGCCGCACGAACGCGTCGACGCAGCTCCGTCACATCAGCTACCGTGAGACCTTTGTTTTCGGTCACGACAACCATGGACGTGCTGTTGAACACGTTGGCGAGGAATTCGACGAAGGCCCGTTTTTCCTGACGGTCCAAATCCATTCTCCTCGTCAGTCCGGAAACCTTGGCTTCCAGACCGGGTTACCCATGGCACTTCCCCGCAATCGGAAAAGTACCGCTCGCCTGTCCATTCAATCGGAACCCAGCATTCCGGCAGGTTGCCCTACCCTTGTCTGCTGGCGCCCCGTCTCCCGCTCGCGGATCTCTCTCAAGATCCCTTAGACTGCTCCTTGGAACAGTACGCCCGGTCTCGGACAGGTTCGGAAGCGGGGGAATTTCCCCCACCCCTGCGCCACCGCACGGCCGGGCCGCGCGGTGTCATCTCTCAAATCAGGCCGTGAACGACGCCACGTCGACGCGTACGCCCGGACCCATCGTGGAAGACAGGGCTGCCTTCTTCAGATAGGTACCCTTGGCGCCAGTCGGACGAGCCTTCTGGACGGCATCGACCAGAGCCTTGATGTTCTCAACCAGCTTGTCTTCACCGAAGGAAGCCTTGCCGATACCGGCATGAATGATACCGGCCTTCTCGGCGCGGTACTCGACCTGGCCGGACTTGGCTGCCTGAACGGCACCCTTCACGTCCATGGTCACCGTGCCCAGACGGGGGTTCGGCATCAGGCCACGCGGGCCGAGGATCTTACCCAGACGACCGACCAGTGCCATCATGTCCGGGGTCGCAATGCAGCGATCGAACTCGATTTCACCGTTCTGGATCTTCTCGGCCAGATCTTCTGCACCAACGACTTCCGCACCGGCTGCCGTGGCTTCTTCAGCCTTCGGGCCGCGGGCGAACACGCCAACGCGCAGGGTCTTGCCCGTGCCGTTCGGCAGCGAGATCAGACCACGGACCATCTGGTCAGCGTGGCGAGGATCGATGCCGAGGTTCAGCGAGATTTCGATGGTCTCGTCGAACTTGGCCTTAGCGTTACCCTTAACCAGGGCAACAGCTGCGGACAGGTCGTACTGCTTGTCGGTGTCAACCGTCGCGCGGGCGGCGTTCAGCCTCTTGTTCTTGGCCATAGGATCAGCCCTCCACCACGTTCAGACCCATCGACTTGGCCGAACCGGCCAGCATGCGCACTGCGCCGTCGATGTCATTCGCGTTCATATCCTTGAACTTCTCTGCAGCGATCTCGCGCAGCTGCGCGGTCGTGACAGAACCAACAGCGGCAGCCTTGCCGACTGTCTGGCTGCCCTTGGAGACCTTGGCGGCCTTGAGCAGGAAGTAGGTGTTCGGCGGGGTCTTGGTGACGAAGCTGAACGTACGATCCGCATAGGCCGTGATAACGACCGGGATCGGCATGCCAGGCTCGAGAGTCTGCGTCTTGGCGTTGAACTCCTTGCAGAACTGCATGATGTTCAGGCCGCGCTGACCCAGGGCCGGACCGACTGGCGGCGACGGATTCGCCTTGCCTGCCGGGATCTGCAACTTGATGTAGCCAACGACTTTTTTGGCCATATCCGGGACTCCTTGATGGTTTGCCCGAACCGCGGTTCCAGTGAGGCGTTTGCGATCTCGCGACCGCTCATGCCTCTCCCGCGTTCCGAATGGGAGCGGCCCCTTAACGCCCTGCGGTTGGGGCTGTCAAGTCTTTCGTCATCGCGCGGTGCCTGTTGCCGACAGGGGAGTGACCGCCGGAACGGCGGGCGTCGCACCGGTCAGGTTCACATCGCTGGCGCTGTTGCGCGTATCCACATCGCCTGCGGGTCGCGGGTGATGCAGCCCGTCATATTGCAGCACACCGAACGGATCGATGGACTTGACCGAAGGCAGGGCCGAACGATCCCAACCACCGCCAAGCGCCTTGATGAGGCGGACACTGGCCTGAAGCTGGATCGTCTGGGCCTGAACCGCATCAATACGCGCCACAAGGGCTGCCTGCTGCGCCACAACCACGTCGAGGTAATTGGTCAGCCCACCCGTGTAGAGCGCCATGGTCATGCGCTGCGTCCGCAACGCCGCGTCCACCGCCGCATATTGCTGCTTCTGCTGGTCAGCAAAGGCGCTTGTCTGCGAGAGGCCGTCTTCCACATCCTGAAAAGCGGACAGCACGGTAGAGCGATAATGATCGGCACTCTCGCGATACTGGGCCCAGGCACGCTGCAAGGCCGCACGACGCAAGCCTCCGGTAAACAACGGCTCCACGGCCTGCACGCCGTAACTCCACATCGAGTTACCAAGACTTGCGAGGTCGAAACCGTTATTCATGAAGCCACCATTCAGGCTGAAGGTGACATCTGGGTAGAACGCAGCCCGCGCAACGCCAATGGCGCGGCTGTTCGCCGCCAGATTGCGCTCGGCGGAGGCAATGTCAGGGCGGCGCTCCAGAAGCTGCGAGGGTAAACCGCTCGGGATACGCAGGATGGAATAAGGCAGAACCTGCTTGTTGGTCGGGGCGATCTGGAAGCTGCCCGGAACGGTGTTCACCATCACCGCTATGGCGTGCTCCAACACCTGACGCTGAGCACGCACATGGCTCTGCGAGGCCATCGTGGCGTAAAGCTGATTCTCGGCTCGGGAGACGTCGAGCCCCGCCGCAATTGCTCCTGCCTGACGAAGCTGGGTGATCTTTACCGCAGTCTGGTAATAACGAATCGAATCGGCATACACGGCATACTGGGCATCCAGCCCGCGCAATCCGAGATAGTTCGAAGCCAGCTCCGCCTCGAGCATCAGGCGCAAATTCGCGTAGTCGGCCGCGCTGGCCTGCGCCATATTCTTCTGCATACGTGTGGAATTGCGGATGCGACTGAAGAAGTCAGGCTCCCATGTCGCGGCACCGCTATAGAACACGCTCGACTCGGTTGTCGGCGAATTGGCATTGGCCCCGCGCCACAGACGGGTGAGCGACGTCTTGTTGTTCGACATCCCCGCTGAGCCATTGAGCTGTGGCGCCAGTTGCGCCTCTGTCTCCCGCGCAATGTCGCGTGACTGCGTGAACACCTCCGCCTGAGCCTGCAGGTCAGGATTGGAGGCCAGCATCTTTTCCTCAAGGGCGTTCAGCTGGGGGTCATGAAAGACCTCCCACCATTTGCCCTTGGGCACGTCGTCTGCCGGCTTGGCGTCCACCAGAACGCCCTTCCCTTTCCATCCATCGGGATAGATGAATTTCGGGGCTTGGTAGTGCGGCGCAAGATCGCAGCCGGAAAGCAGGGCGAGGCTGAAAACCGCGCTAGCAGCACTGCCACGCAAGGCGCGGCGCCTGGATCCTGCCCTCATCGACGCGCCCCGTTCTCGTTGGTGCCACCATCGTCATCTTCCGGAACCGGCTGATGCGGCGCAGGAGCCACATTCTTGCGCGGTGCGGCTGTCGCATCGTTATAGCCGCGCGTAGCAGGCACCACCTTCACCTCGTCACCTTCGAGCATATCTGCCGTGGGATTGGCCACGATCTGGTCCTTGGCCGCAATGCCGCCAAGGATCTGGATCGTCATGCCATAGTTGATGCCCGTTTTCACGTCGATCAGATGAATACGGTTATCGACCACCGTGGCGAGCTGTGTGCCTTGGGCGCGAAAAATCAGCGCATTGACCGGCACGATCAGGACACCGGGCTCGCCGGGAGCGGTGAAATGGGCGGTAGCGTAGGAATCCGGCCAGAGCGACCCATCCTTGTTGTCCAGCTCGAGCTCGGTCGTGACCGTTCTCGTTGAGGCATTGAATGCCTGCGCGGTGGCCAGAAAGCTTGCATTGTAAACGCGACCGGGGAATTGCGGCAGGGTGAGCTTGGCCGCGAGCTTGTCGGAAATCACAGCCGCATAATCCTGCGGCACCGACACGAAAACACGCATGCGATGCGTATCCGCCACCGTGAAAAGCTCGGACGCACTCCCGCGGGAGTTCAGATCACCGCCGCCTGCATTTACGTAGTCGCCCACATTCACCAGACGCGACGTCACGATACCGTCGAACGGTGCCACGATGCGCTTGAAGTTTTCCAGAGCTTCAAAGCGCTCGACCTCATGCTGTGCTTGATCGACCTGCGCCTTCTGTGCCGCAGCGTTGGCAGCCTGCACATCCACTTCCTGACGCGACACGGCCTGTGTGTCACGCAGATCCGCCCAGCGCTTGGCGGTAATCACGGCCAGCTTGTAACGGGCCAAAACCACGTTGTAATTCGCCTTGGCGGCCTCGTACTGGGCATCAAGGCTCGGCGTGCTGATCTCGGCCAGCAGGTCGCCCGATTTCACATGCGCGCCGTAGTCCTTGTACCACATCTTCACGTAGCCCGAGACCTGCGCATAGATCGGTGCCTGATACCAGGCGGCCAGATTGGCTGGCAGATCGAGATGCCGCTCGGCCGGGCCGGCCTGCGGGTTGATCAGGCTCACACGCGCTCGGGCATTGTCGTCTGCCTCCTCGCGCAGGGTGCCGTAATGCATCGAACGCTCGACGATTCCCCAGACGGCCAGAAGAACGGCAACACCCAGAACGATGAGAATGATCAGGCGGCCCCGCTTGCGGTTCGGCTCGGCACCTTGTTGTGGGTGCTGGGTCATGCGTGGGCTCCCTCATCTCCGCGTTCACGCGGCTTTCTGTAATGGACAATGGCAAAAACACAGGGGACGAACAGGAGTGTCGCCGCCGTCGCCACCAGCAGGCCACCGATCACGGCTTTGCCGATCGGGGCATTGTCGGAATTGCTTATGGACATCGGCACCATGCCGATAATCATGGCCAGCGCTGTCATCAGCACGGGGCGGATACGCTCATAACCTGCTTCAAGCGCCGCCTTGAGCGCATCACCATGGATCTCCATCCGCTCACGCGCGAAAGAGATGACAAGAATGGCGTTGGCCGTGGCTGTACCCATGCACATGATGGCGCCCGTCAAGGCGGGTACCGAAAGCGAGGTATGGGTCAGGAACAGGCTCCAAGCGATACCACCTAGCGCTCCGGGAAGCGCTGTGATGATCACGAACGGATCCAGCCAGGACTGGAAGTTCACAACGATGATCAGATAGACGAGCGTGATCGACATCGCGAGGCCGACGATCAGCTGCGAATACGCATCCGTCATCGTCACCGCCTGACCACGAACCACCAGATGCGAGCCGCGCGGCAGCTCCGAACGCATCGAGTCCGCAACGCGCTGTACGGATTTGGCCACAGTACCAAGATCGATATTTTCGTTGGCTGCGTAGATATCGAACACCGGCATGATGTTGTAGTGCGCAACCTCTGCCGGGGTCCCCGTCTGCTCGATCTCGGACAGGGCGCCCAGAAGCTGGGGCTGGGCATTGGTCGGGTTACCGTCACCACGGTCAATCGGCACGGTCTTGAGATCATTGAGCGTCTGCAGATAATTCGCAGGCGTCTGCACGTCGATCAGCTGGGCGACGCCTGAACTGTTCAGGAAGTACACCTGCCCGACCTGCGCCGAGCCCGAGAGCACGACGAGCGCGTTCTGGGCGATATCCTGCTCGGTAATACCGGTGCCCAGAGCAAAGCTCCGCTTCGCGTTGATACTGAGCGTAGGCTGCGTCATAGGCTGCTGGATCGAGACATCGGTGATGCCCGGGATCGTGGCCAGCTTGCGGCGGAGCTTTTTAGCAAAGGCGAAATTGCCATAAAGGTCACGGCCCACAACCTGCACGTCCAGCGGGGCTGGCAAGCCAAAATTCAGGATCTTGGCCGTGAGGTCGGCAGGCTGGAACGTGATCTGTGTGCCGGGGAAGGCCTCGATCAGGCCCGCGCGAATCTTGCGACGGTACTCGGCGGTCGGGCTCTCGTCATTCTTGAGCGAGACAGTGATATCGCAGTCTTCGGTCCCTACGGTGGGGGTCGGGATAAAGGCCTGGTTCAGCTGCGAGAACGGCAGGCCGCAATTGTTCAGTACGGCGTCGATCTGCCCGGGCAGGATCTCGTGCATCTTCTTCTCGATCAGCACGGAAATCTTGCCGGATTCCTCCAGACGCGTCCCGATGGGGGCACGCATATGGAGTTGCAACGTGCCGGACTTGATTTCAGGGAAGAAATCCTCACCCACGAAGTAGTAGAGCCCCGTAGACAGGATCGACACGCCCATGAAGAACGGGACGAACTTCACACGCTCCTCGATCAGACCGGCCAGCACGATCTTGTAGCGCTCGCGGAAACGAAAGAACCCGCTCTCGAAGCCGCGCTGGAAGCGGCCGAAAAATCCCGGCTCCCTGCCGTCATCACCATGCTCATGCGCGGCGACCTGCGCGGCCAGCATCCAGTTGGCCATGGTCGGCACCAGCGTTCGCGACAGGATGAACGAGGCGATCATGGCGAAGATGATGGCCTCGGCCATCGGCATGAACAGCCAGCCCGCAACGCCTGTCAGTTCGAAAAGCGGGAGCCACACAATGCAAATACAGGTTGTCGAGACGAAAGTCGGGACCACGATCTGATTGGCTGCATCGATGATGGCCATTTCCAGATCCTTGCCCATCTCGAGATGGGCATCGATATTCTCGATCATGACGGTCGCATCATCGACGAGAATACCCACCGCCAATGCAAGACCGCCAAGCGTCATCACATTGATGGACTGACCCGCAAGACTCAGCCCGATGACCGAGCAGAGAATGGCGAGAGGGATGGAGGTCGCGACAATCAGGGTGGAACGCCATGACCCGAGGAAGAGCAGCACTGCAAGAGAAGTCAGAAGCGCGGCGATGATCATCTCACGCACCACGTCCTCGACCGAATCCTTCACGAAGCCGGAGGCGTCGGTCAGGATCTTGATGCTCGTTCCCTTGGGCAGCGTATCGATAACCTGAGGCAGCAGCTTTTTCACGCCTGCCACCACATCGAGTGTCGAGGCATCGCCGCTTTTCATGATGACCATCATGACGGCCTGACGGCCCTTGACCAGCACCATATTGGCCTGTGGCGGGCCACCGCGATGCACGTAAGCCACATCACGCAGATAGACAACTGAATTGCCAACCTGCTTCAGCGGCAGGTTGTTGAAGGTCTCCACCTCGCGGGGCTGCGCATTGGTCCGCACCATGTAGTCGAACGGCCCGATACGCTGATCGCCCGCCGGCAGCACGATGTTCTGCTTGTTCAGCGCCGTACTGACATCCACCGCGGACAGGTTATGCGCCATCAGCTTGGAGGGATCGATATCGACGGTGATGTAGGGCGCCAGACCACCATAGGGGTTGGGTATCGATACGCCGGGTACGGAAACGAGCTGCGGCCGGATCAGGTTGGATGCCATGTTGTACAATTCGGAGCCATTGAGCTTGTCCGAATTGATCTGCAACGTCAGCACCGGCACCGAAGAGGCGTTATAGGCCAGAATCAGCGGTGGCGTCGCCCCGGTGGGCAATTGCTTGATAACCGTCTGCGAGACCGAGGTGATCTGGGTCTGCGCCACCGAGGTATCGGTACCGGGCTGGAAATAGACCTTGACGATACCACGGCCGTAATAGGAGCCACTCTCGATGTGCTCGATATTATTGACCGTCGTGGTCAGGGTTCGCTCATAGTAATAGACGACACGCCCTGACATGTCCTCGGGCATCAGACCCAGATAGGACCAGACGATCGCCACAACCGGAATATTGATGTTCGGGAAAACGTCTGTCGGCGTCTTGAGAACCGAACGGACACCGAAAATGACGATGAAAATCGAGAGGACAACGAAGGTGTAGGGCCGCTTGAGCGCGGTAATGACAACCTGATTCATGCAGTCGACCCATCACGCAGTATGGAAACCGCCCCTCGCCTGCACTGATTGCCCGGCGTGAGGAGTCCCCATCCGTTTCCCGATATCATCAAGGACATTCCTTTTCCTGTTACAGCCAGAAATACAAATACGTCGGATGCCGACAAGGAAAATTCCTTTTAAGTTCCGTTCTGGAACGACCTTTCACCTGACTGTCACATAGCGCGGCCAGTCGTCGCCCCTTATGCCCCCGTGCCTGCAGCGCCCCTCGACACAGCGCGGGCGACGCCATGAAAAAGAAGCCCTGCCATCCCGAAAACGCCTATGTCACAGGGTTTTTCTCGACCGGTATCAGACAGGCATCGATATCAACCGACCGCTTCAGGCGGCTCGGAGACCGGAAACACCATTTCAAAGGCACAGCCCGGACGATCGGCTATTCCATCACCATCCGCAATTGCCAGATCAACCCCATGCAACCTCAATATGGCCATGACGAGGCTCAGTCCGAGGCCACTGCCCGGAACATGGCGACTCTTGTCCGAACGGTAAAAACGCCCAAGAACCGCCTCTCGTTCCGCAGCCGGAATACCAATGCCGGTATCGGCTACGCGCAGCTGGATAATGCCCGGCCCAGGCACGGCCGAAATCGTGACACGCCCGCCCGAGGGTGTAAACTTCATCGCATTGTCGAGCAGGTTGGCCAGCACCTCCACCAACAGATCACGATCACCGAATGTGATCATCGGATCAGGCACGCGCTCGCCCGGCCGGGTCGATGCAGCAGATGGCGGAACCGGCATGACCGCATTGGTCAGCACGAGGCCATTGGTCTCGGCAATCGGCTCGTAAAGATCGACGATGTCCGCCACCAGATCGGCGAGATTGACGTACCCGAACCCGGCACGACGCCGGCCATTCTCGATCTCGCCAATTCGCAGCAGCGCCGTGATGACCGAAAAGCACTGATCGAGATCCATTGTCGCGCGCTCGATCACCGAATTCAGATAATCGGCATCGTGCGGGCTCGATGTGGCGCGCTCCAGCCGGGCGCGCACGCGTGTAAGAGGCGTGCGTAGATCATGGGCGATGTCGTTGCCGACATCGCGTATCTCATCCATCAGGTATTCGAGGCGGTCGAGCATCCTGTTGACCGAACCGGCCAGACGTTCAAGCTCGTCCCTCTCGCGCGCTGCGGGCAGACGCTCATGCACATCGCCCTGCATGATGCGATCAATGGCCTCGTGCATGGTCTTGACGCGGGCCAGCGCCCGATGGCTGAGCACGACACCTGTCAGCAGTGCAAACATGACGACCGGGAAGACCGACAGCAGGGCGCCACGACGTATCATGTAGTGAAGTTCGGACAACAGGTGCAGCGAATGGGCCAGCACCAATATGCGCCCGCCCGGCACCTTCACCGCCAGAAAACGCATCTCGTAGGGCGCGTCATCTGTGGGTGAGAGCGTCAGGCGGTGAACCTTGCCATCAACCTCCAGCCCCTCGGGCCAGGCTTTGAGATCGCCGGCAATATGGTGATAGTGACCATCGAACAATCCGGCCCAGTTGATCACCACGCGCAGTTCGTTGCTTGCTCGCTCGCGTACCTGATATTCCAGACGCTCAGGCGTTTCCTGCACCAGTACATCGGCCTCCCGATGCAGAATACCGCTCGATCGCTCGGCCTCGAAATGCGTCATCTGCACGAAAAGCAGAACGAATTGCAGCACCATGCCGCCAATGATGGCGGCCACAAATGCCAGCGTCAGACGGAAAGTCGCGGTACGGAAAACGCCGAAGCGCGGATTGTCAGAGAGCGACACGCAGCATGAACCCCGATCCCCTGATGCTGTGGATCAGCGGCGTTTCACCGGCGGCATCGACCTTGCGACGCAGCTTGCCGATATGCACGTCAACCAGATTGGTCTGGGGAATGAACCGGTAGTTCCAGACATCCTCGAGCAGCATGGTGCGGGTGAGCACCTGGTTCGGCCGGCGCATCAGATATTCGAGCAAGCGGAACTCACGCGGCAGCAATTCGATCTCCCGCCCCTCGCGGGTCACGGTGCGGTCGATCAGGTCCATGTCGAGCGGCCCGACGCGCAGCATTGTCGCGCGCGTGTCATTGGGTCGCCTCAGCAGGGCCTCGATGCGCGCTACCAATTCATCCATGGCGAAAGGCTTGGTGAGATAATCATCGCCACCGGCCTTGAGACCGGTCACACGATCATCCACGGCAGAGAGTGCCGACAGAACAAGCACGGGCGCGTGGATGTTCTGGTTGCGAAGCTTCTCGATAACTGAAAGCCCATCGAGCAGGGGCAACATGCGATCAAGAACCATCAGATCATAAGCGTCGCTCGTGGCTGCCTCGAGCCCGGCCTGACCGGTGGAAACGTGCGAGACAGCAAAGCCGCGCGCGGCCAGTTCCTCGACAACTTCTTTTGCAAGCGTGTCATCATCCTCAACAAACAGGATGCGTGTTTTTGCAGACAGCTCTGGCGAAGCAGAAGAGAGACTATGATCCGGTTTCATGATGTCATTTCTGCCTAATCCCGCCCCGCTTCGATAGTAAAATTCAGCTTAAAGCTCATCCAGTGTTTCAAGGTCGTCACCCGGCCCCTGCCCGTCAAGCCCACGAAGCTTGCGCCCCAGGACACGGGTGCGCCGCCTCGCCTCATCGATCGTATTGCTCATGGCACCTGCGCCACGGGAGAGTTTTTCAAGCACGCCGTCCATCCGCAGCATTTCCTGCCGGGTGAGCCCTAGAAGGCGTGCGATGGCGTCCGTACGTTCCTCCAGCGCCAATGTCACATATCCGAGATGGACTGTACGCAGCAGGGCGGGAATGAGGGAAGGCCCCATGATAATGACGCGGTGCACACGCCCAACCTCATCGATCAGCCCCGGTATGCGCGCAACCTCCATGTAGAGCCCATCCGTCGGCAGGTAGAGCACGGCAAACTCGACGGTAAGCGGTGGATGAATATACTTCTCGGCAATCTTGCGGGCCTCGAGACGCACCGCGTTGTCGAGCGCGCGCCGCGCGATACGCTCTGCTGCCTGATCGGCGCGATCCACCGCATCGATCAGACGCTCATAGGCTTCGGTGGGAAATTTGCTGTCGATAGCAAGACGCGGCGGCGTGGCGCTGCGCACCGGCATGCGCAGGGCAAACTCCACAACCTCACCACCATCGCCAATCCGGTAGTTACTGTCGTAGGATTCTGCGGGCAGAATATCGTCCAGTATCGCGCGCAGCTGGGCTTCACCCCAACCGCCACGCGTCTTGACGTTGCCAAACAGCCTTTTCAGATCGCCAATTTGGGCTGTCACGGCGGAGACTTCGCCGATGGCCTTCTGCATGGCTGAAAACTGCTCGACTACACGCTGGAACGAGGTCTGCATCTGTTTTTCAACAGTGACGTGCAGCTGCTCACTCACAGAGGCCCGGATCTGGGCAAGCTGCTCAGCATTTTCAAGCATCATGTCGCGCAGCATCTGCGCCTGAGCCAGCCGTGTCTCGGCAAGCTCCTGACCGAGGCGATGACTTAACCCGGCCAGACGATCGCTCATATCGCTACGCTGCTGTTCGAGACGCGAGGACAAAACCCGCTCGGTCTCAATCAGGGCACTACGATGGAACTCACTCTCGCTGCCGCGCTCGGCAGCGTCACGCTCAAGCAGCACGTAGATGCGTGAGAGAAGGTCCCTGTCAGTGCCACGGCGCGAGAGCCGTGACCACAGAAACACCGAGATAGCCAGGGCGATGACAGCCACCAGCCAGGGGAAAAAACTAAAGAAATCCTGCGACAAATCCGGCTCCGCTTTACCTCCCCTGTATAGGAACAAAATAGGAATAGCGGAAGCTGTTTCGCTGCAAGCCTTTCTACCTCAGCCCGCGGCGGCCAGATTGATCACAGCAGGGACAGAGCCCCCCTGATGCAGATAATCAGCAGGGAGGCCCTTCAGGCAGAATCAGTGGATATTGCCGTAGGAGGCGGCACCAATACCCGGGCAGGAACATGGGTTACCCAGCGGCACCTGTGTCGGCATCTTGCAGGTATAGATACCTGCCTTGCAGGTATAGCCGTATCCAACGACCTGCGTACCCGGCGGCGTGGGGCCAGGTGCCGCCGTTCCCTCACAGGCGGCAAGCATGAGCAATCCAGCAAGGCCGCCGAGAACACGGGCAGAACGTCTGAAGTTTGTCGGGTTCGTCATGGTTTACACCTTTCTTGTTTGCTCCCGGCTCTGAAAGTAGCCGGTTTTCTCGTTGGCCAGAACGACGCAGAAACAAGGCAGTTTTCAGGCGGATTTGTCACGATATTGCGCCACCAGCGCCTCGCAGAATGCCGGGAGATCGTCGGGATTACGCGATGTGACCAGATCGGCATCGACCACAACCTCGCGATCAACCCAGTTTGCCCCGGCATTGAGCAGATCCGTCTGGAGTGACGGCCACGATGTCAGGGTGCGGCCTTTGACGCCACCCGCCTCGATCAGGGTCCATGCACCGTGGCAGATGCTCGCGATTGGCTTTCCCTGAGCAACGAACCCGCGCAGGAACGCAATTGCGGCCTCGTTGATACGCAGCGCGTCGGGATTCGTTGTCCCGCCGGGGAGAAGGATGCCAGCGAACTCCATATCGGCAGCCTCGCCGATGGTCGCGCCAACCTCGATGGTCGAGGCCGGGTGCACGTCGCCCTTCATGGACTGGATCGTGCCTTTCTCCGGGGCGACGACCAGCGTCCTGAAGCCATTTGCCTCAAGAGCCTGGCGTGGCTGGACAAGCTCACATTCCTCAACGCCATGTGTGGCGAGGATGGCAATGCACGAATTCATGAGATGATCTCCTGATACGACGCGCCCACAGCCCGGCATTGAGCCCTGTCAGCGCATGATGTTCTGCCATGACGCTGCACAGGCTCGAGGGTTCGCTATTCAGCGCCTTGCGGCAATCGCCCGTCCGGCGGCCACGCCACTCGACCACGCCCACTGGAAATTATAGCCGCCAAGCCAGCCGGTCACATCCACTGCCTCGCCAATCGCGAAGAGACCCGGCACATCGCGGACCTCCATGGTCTTGGACGACAGCGCACGCGTGTCGATCCCGCCTTTCATGACCTCGGCCTTGGCGTAACCCTCTGTACCCGACAACCGGGGCCGCCAGGACGCAATCCGGGCAGCCAGCTCGGCGATCCGCTTGTCTGGCAGGTTTGCAAGGGTGCAGGTCACATCCGCGAGGCTGATCCCCGCAATATGACGCGCCAGACGTTGCGGCAGGTCCGCCAGCAGCGAGGCAGGCTCGGCGCGAGGCCTTGCTTTCTTGATGGCACCCAAAGCCTCGCGAGCATCCTTGCCGGGCATCATGTCGATCAGCGGCGCATCGAGCGGACCGTCCTGATAGGAGGAGATCTGCAATATCGCCGGGCCGGAAAGACCTCGATGGGTGAACACCATCCCATCCGTGAAGCCGGTTTTGCCAAGGCTGGCGCGCACAGGCAGCGACACGCCGGCAAGATCGGGCAGCGGCGTTTCCAGCGTGAGGGGTACGAGGCCGGGCACGGTCGGCACAACATCCAGCCCGAACTGCCGTGCAAGACGCAGCGAGAGATCGGTCGCACCAAGCTTGGGGATGGAGAGCCCCCCTGTCGCCAGTACCAGATTGCGCCCTTCGATCTCACCCCGGTCTGTCCTGACGATAAAAGTCTCGCCTTTTGTGACCGCCTGGATGCGCGTGTCGAGATACAGCGCACAGCCCTCGGCCTCGCGCAGTAGCAGCGTCACGATGTCACGGGCCGACTCGGCACAGAAAAGCTGGCCTTCCGCCTTCTCCTGCCAGCCAATCCCGTGGCGCTCGACAAGAGCCAGAAAATCGCGCGGCGTGTAGCCTGCCAGTGCGGAGCGCATGAAATGACGATTGGCAGAGAGAAAGTTCTCGGCGCGCGCATCCAGATTGGTGAAATTGCAGCGCCCACCCCCTGAAATCAGGATCTTGCGGCCAGGCTCGGAAGCATGGTCGAGAATAGCCACCGACGCCCCCCCCTTGCGGGCCGCCGCCGCCGCCATGAGCCCGGCAGCGCCGGCGCCGAGAACGACCGCATCAAACACGTTGTTCATCTGATACCCTGCGTCGCTCAGAAATCGAGATCGGCGTAATGCGCGGGCGGATTGAATCCGTTGACCCGGTCATTAAGCAGGGAGCGGAAGCTTGGGCGTGATTTCATGCGCGCATACCAGTCCTTGGCCGCAGGTGCCTTCGACCAGTCGATATCTCCAATATAGTCGAGGCAGGACAGATGCGCTGCTGCCGCAAAATCGGCCATCGAGAGCATGTTACCTGCCAGCCAGGCGCGTGTTTCGGCCAGCCACCCGATGTAATCGAGATGAAAGCGCATATTGGCATAGCCCGCACGCAGGGCCGTTCCGTCCGGATTGCCGCGCCCGGCCAGACGCTTGTCGACCTTTTCGCCCAGAAGATTGCGTGAGACTTCATGGCCGAACTTGCCCTCGAACCACGCCATGAGGCGACGGACCTCGACGCGCTCTGCCAGGGTGCGCCCCATGAGCGGCGTGTCGGGATAGGCCTCCTCGAGATATTCGCAGATCACCCATGCGTTCGGGATGGAAAGGCCGTTCTCCTCCACCAGAAGCGGGACATCGCCCGCCGGGTTCAGAGCGAGATATTCAGGACGGTTTTCCCAGACCTTTTCGGTCTTGGGTTCATAGGGTAACCGTTTCTCGGCAAGAACGAGCCTGACCTGACGGCTTTGCGGCGAGAGCGGCAGATGATACAAAATGCGCATGCAGTATTCTTACGCATCTGCCATGCCGTGAAGCAAGAGAGCTGCAGCGTTCCTTTGCGCCATTTTCTGCCCCATTTTCGATCCTGATCTCTCAGGGTCTCCCCAGAGCGTCCCCCGATCATGACAGACCAGATGACCCGCGCTGAAACCGACCTCGCCGCCGCTGCCGCACCCATGCGTATCCGGGCGCGTGGCCGCTCTTTTCTCGCCCTTGTCCTGTCACCCGAGGCCCCGCTGGCCGACTGGCTGCTGGGGCTGGATAACCAGATCGCCCGCTCGGTCGGTTTCTTTGCCGGTCGCCCCGTCATTCTCGATCTCGGCCTTCTTGCGCCAGAGGCCGAAGGACTGGACAGCCTGCAGCAGGCTCTGGAAGCACGCGGGATACATATGATCGGCATCGAGGGAGCCGATCGCAGCTGGGTGCAGCTTGAGGAATGGAATTGGCCTGCCGCGCTTGAAGGCGGCAGAGCCAGCGGCGCCGTCGAGTTTCCCGAGGCCGAAGGCGATACCCCTCCCCCCGTCATGGCCCCGACGCAACGCGCCGAGACCCTGATTATCGATCGGGCAATACGCTCGGGTCAGAGCATCATGCATCTGGATGGCGATATCGTGATCATCGGCTCAGTGGCCTCCGGGGCCGAACTGATCGCCGGAGGCTCCATCCATATCTACGGGGCGCTGCGGGGGAGAGCCATCGCCGGCGTGGGCGGCCAGCCCGGCGCACGCATCTTTGCCAGCCGTATGCAGGCGGAGTTGCTGGCTATCGACGGTTTTTACATGATTGCCGAGGAGATTTCCCCCGACCTTCATGACCAGTCGGCCCAGGCCCTCCTCAGCGAAGACCGCGTGACCGTCACCCGACTGGGCTGATGGAACTATTTGCGATCTGGTGATTGCGGCACGAACCTATTCGTCAGTAGTATTGTCTCTGGTCGCCTGACGAACGCGCGATCGTTTCATGGAAGTTTGGTGGAGCGCACATGGCTAAGGTGCTGGTAGTCACATCCGGTAAGGGCGGGGTCGGCAAAACGACCACGACAGCAGCACTGGGTGCCGCGCTTGCCCAGTCGGGTCAGAACGTGGTGGTGATCGATTTCGATGTCGGGCTGCGTAATCTCGATCTCGTCATGGGTGCCGAGCGTCGCGTTGTTTTCGACTTTATCAATGTGGTGCAGGGCGACGCCAAGCTCTCACAGGCGCTGATCCGCGACAAACGCGTTGAGACCCTTTCCATCCTTCCCGCCTCGCAGACACGCGACAAGGATGCACTGACCGCCGAGGGCGTTGCCAAGGTCATCGACGAACTGCGCGAGAAATTCGACTGGATCATCTGTGACAGTCCCGCCGGTATCGAGCGTGGAGCCCAGATGGCCATGTACCATGCGGATATCGCAGTCGTCGTGACCAATCCCGAAGTCAGTTCCGTGCGTGACAGCGACCGTATCATCGGCATGCTCGACAGCACGACCGAGAAGGCAAAGAATGGCGAGAAGGTCGAGAAGCATCTTCTGATGACGCGCTACGACCCGTCGCGTGCCGCCAAGGGCGAGATGCTCAACACCGAAGACGTGCTCGAAATCCTGTCCATCCCGCTGCTTGGCATCATTCCCGAGAGCGAAGAGGTCCTGCGCGCCTCGAATGTCGGTGCTCCTGTCACCCTTTCAAACCCTGAATCGGCCCCGGCGCGCGCCTATTTCGATGCGGCTCGTCGCCTCCAGGGCGAGAAGCTCGAAATCCAGATACCGATCGAGCGCAAGGGCATACTCGACTGGCTGTTCAAGAAGAGGGTCGCATGAGCCTGTTCGGACTTTTCACCAAGCGCAATACAGGCGCTGTGGCGCGTGACCGCCTCCAGATCCTTCTGGCGCATGAGCGTTCCGGTAATGGCAACTCTGAACTGATCAGCCAGTTACATCGCGAGATCCTTGAGGTGATCAAGCGCCATGTGGCGGTTGATCAGGACAAGGTTCAGGTCAAGCTCGATGGCGGCCTCGACGGATGTTCGGTGCTTGAAATCGATATCGAGATGCCGCAAATCGACAAGGAAACACGACGCTCGGCCTGAATTTACAGGCCGGCGTCAAGACTGGAGACAGGGATTGAGCGGTTTTTTTGGGTCGATGATCAATTCTGCGCTTGGGTCCATGGGTGACAAGCTCAAGGAAAAGCTGGGCGGCAGTATCGGTGAGTATCTCACCAGCGAGCAGGGAATTCAGACCCTCGTCGAGCAGGCCCGCAAGGCCGGTCTTGAGGACAAGGTAAGGTCGTGGATTGGCTCAGGAGAAAACCTGCCGATTTCTGCGGACGAACTGCGCGCCCTGCTCACTGACGATCAGATTCAGATGCTCGTTTCAAAGACAGGTCTCCCTGCCGGTGCATTGCTCCCGGCGCTCGCACAGTTCCTGCCCGGCGTGGTGGACCACCACACAAGTGAGCAGGATCAGCCTCCAGCCGCAGGCTGAGGCCCCGCCATTACTTTACCAGACAGTATGGTCTGATAAGCAGCCGGGTCGGATATCGATCCGGCTGTTTTGCCGTTCACGGTCTTTATCCACCGCTCTTCTGACCACCGGCAGCCGACCTGACCTGCCGCCTGGTCAATCGCTCCGGGGACTTCTCTGCCCCATGGACATACCCAATCGCGCCATAAAATGCATCGAGGCTGCCCTAGCGAGATAACTGAGATGTCGCAACCGTGTCAGGCTCGCAACCGTGGCCAGCATGATCATTGCATCGAGCCAGATGCTTACCTCAAACGTCGTTAGCCAGGTAACAACCTCCGGGAGAGCACTGGCGGTAGTACGCATTATGTCGCGCTGCCCATACCAAATAATCATGCTCCCGAGACACAAACCGATAACCATGGCGAGCCCGTACAGGGGTGTGATCCGGCTTATCAACGCGGCAGGCAGGACGACCATCAGATGACCCAGAAATTCTGCTGTGGGCGTTCCGCGAGATACGGCCAACATGGACCAGAGTGTGAGGAAAACCGCCGAAGCCATCACAGCATCTCCTGCGTCATGTTTACCTGCTCCTCGCCGCTCTACCCGCTTCCGTCCTCGCCTGTCCCGTATCAATCTTCAACTTTGCTGAGCTACCTGACTGTAGGAGTCGCCGCAGCGTTCGAGAAACCTTATCGCTGTGAAGAAGCCGGTAGCGCATCGAGGGGCGTGAGCGGCTCGACAGGAAAACGGATCAGCAGATAAGGCGGCTCACGCCGGTTATGGCCCTCATTGAATGACGGCAGGCGATTCCACTGCCCCAGCGTACAATAGATCCAGTCACGCGTGGCACAGATTCCATCAGGTGACAGGATACGGGCATCCCTGACAGCCATGGCAAACGACCCGTCAGAATCACGGCGCAGGATGCAATCATGCTCGTAATTCGTGGTATAGAGCCGGCCATGCTGATCGAAACATAGGCCATCGGCTGTACCCTTTTCGCCCTCATCCCGTATCTGGGCAGCCAAGGCCTCATCCGACAGGCTTTGATCGGCCAGTGTGCGCGTCGGTATACTGTAAAGGCGCCGGCTTGTCAGCGGTGCGTAATACAGGCGGGATTCGTCAGGCAGCAAGGCAATACCATCCGCCCCACCTGACACCATCTGGGGATGATGCGGCACGTAGCGTCTGGGCTCTCCTTCCACAATCGCCATGAACCCCGGTACCGCCTGGGTCGAAACGTGATGCGTCAGAACCCGCTTGGTCTGGCCAGTGGCAATATCTGCAACAATCATGGCAGGCTCATCGCCGAATGAGGAATCCGTCACGAAGACGGTTCCCTTGGCACCGACCGACAGGGCGACGCGCAAATCATTCATATGGCTGTTCGGCAGCATGACCGGGGATTTGAGCATGATCTTGTGCGTCACGCGGTTGCTTACCGGGTCGATGCAAACAATCTTGGCCGCCCCTTCAGGAATGTCGTGGCCCGCGAGTTTGCCATCATCGATCACCCATAGCCGCCCGGCAGAATCATGGGCGATGCCATGGACAGACATCAGGCGATCTGCCGGGGCCCTGTCGGATGGGAGGCTGAGCTCGGCTGACGGATAGGGCACCACCACGCCCCCCTTGACCTCACCCAGTGTGGCACCGGCATGGTTATCGGCGTGACGCGGAAAGCTGACGAACATGCGGCCATCGGGAAGCACGGCAACGCCAGATGGCCCCGGTCCGACAAACTTGGCGACAATGTCGAACTCACCGCTCGAACTCGTCCCATCATCGGCATTGCCTGAGGCAAGGGCCGGACCAGCCACCCCCAGCAGCGGTGCAACGGAAGCAGCAGAAAGAAAGGACCGGCGTTTCATGGCAGGCTTCACCTCGATCAGGACGGGACGACCTGTTTGAAACGCTATGCGACCGATGCGGCTTCGTCCTTAAAATGCTTTTCATAAGGAGGGCTGAATCCCCCGTCCGCCACCCCCTTCACCTGTCGCCAATTTGTCACAGTTCGCAACAGAGCCAGTGGACAGAGATTAAGAAACGGTTGTTATGTTATATCATACAGAATAGGAACGAAGGCGATTTGTTCCGCCTTCAACCTGTTGGGTAGTCATGATGTCATCCCGATCCCTGTGGTCGTCCAGCCTGTTTCTGTCATGCTCGGTTTTGGCGCTCACCACGCCCGTTCACGCTCAGACTGCAGTGCCCTCCTCAACCACGACGACCCCGGTTGTGACGCCCGTGACAACCCAGTCTGGCACGCCAACGAGCGACCAAGCGTCCAGAACCTCCTTTGACAACACGGGTGATACAGCTTCGCAGGGAGTGAACGCCCAGAAGGAAGAGCATATCATCGTCAATGCGCGTCTCGATGAAATCCGCTCCTCTCTGCAATCCTCCACCGGTGCGACAACCTATCGCTTCACCCGCCGTGATATCGAAAACAACCCGGGCGGCGATAATGCGCCGCTCAACACACTTCTCCTTCAGGCACCTGGCGTCGCGCAGGACAGCTTTGGTCAGATTCACGTGCGCGGCGATCATAACGAGGTCCAGTTCCGCCTCGATGGCGTGCAGCTTCCTGAAGGGCTGAGCGTTTTCGGTCAGGCGTTGATGACACGCTTTGCCCATTCCGCCTCGCTCACCACCGGCGCGCTACCCAGCGAATATGGTTTTCTGCAAGCCGGTGTGATCGACATCACCACCAAGAACGGCAGCGCCGATCCGGGTGGCGATGCCTCGATCTATGGTGGTGCGCGCGACTATTTCTTCCCGTCGCTGCAATATGGTGGCCATGCCGGGAAGTGGGATTTCTTTGCGACCGGCGACTTCGTTCATAACCGCGTCGGTGTTGAAAACCCGACATCGAGCTTCAACCCGATTCACGACCTGAGCAACCAGTATCATGCGCTCGGTCATCTGCGTTACACGGCTGATGAGAACACCCGTATCAGCCTTACCGGAGGTGTATCGAACGCTCAGTATCAGCTGCCCAATAACCCCGGTCAGCAACGCCAGTTTGCCAATCCGAGCTTTCTCGATTCTGCCCTGTCACAACAGGTTTATGGCAGCGTGGACAGCGCCAGCCTGAACGAGCGCCAGAAGGAGATCACGGATTTCGGCATTCTCTCCCTCCAGAAGGACATGGGCAAGGTCAGCCTGCAGAGTTCGGTTATCACGCGCTACTCGTCGCTTGGCTACTCGCCCGATCCGCTGGGCGATCTGGTCTATAATGGAATCAGCCAGCACGCAGCGCGTTCGGTTTTCTCGACGGGCTCGCAAACCGATGTCACATGGCACGCCAATCGCCAGCATACGGTGCGCTTCGGTTATCAGGTCTATGTCGAGCGTAACAGCTCCAAGACGGATTCCATCGTCTATCAGCAGACGGGGGCCGAGGATGACGGCACACCCATCTATGATGGCACGACCACGAATGTGCACGATGGCAGCGGCCGCACCGGCTGGATGTACGGGCTCTACGCTCAGGATGAGTGGCGCCCGGTGCGCGATCTGACAATCAATTACGGTCTGCGCTTCGACGGTGTCGATGAGTACACGCACTCGAAACAGGTCAGCCCGCGCATCAACATCGTATGGCGTGCATGGCGGGGTGGCGTGGTTCATGCCGGATATTCGCACTATTTCACCCCCCCGCCCTTCGAACTCGTCGCCAATACCTCGCTCAGCAAATATGTCGGCACATCCAACGAGCCTCAGACCTTGCAGAACAATACGGTCAAGGCGGAGCGCGACCATTACTTCGATGCTGGCGTAACGCAGTCCATCCTGCCCGGCTGGCACGCTTCGTTCGATGCCTATGTGAAGCTCGCCAAAAACATGATCGATGAAGGTCAGTTTGGCGCACCGATCATCCTCTCGGCGTTCAATTATCGTCGCGGGCAGGTGAATGGCTACGAACTCTCGACCAATTACGAGCATGGCCCGCTCTCGCTCTACGGCAACGCGGCCTGGTCTCGGGCAATCGGCAAGGACATCACCACCGCCCAGTGGACGATGGACCCGGATGATCTTGCCTATGTCCAGAATCGCTGGATCCATCTCGATCATGACCAGCGCTGGACGGCGTCCGCAGGGGGGAGCTATTCCTTCTTCTATCACACGGGCCACCCCACCCGCGTATCGGCCTCGATGGTCTATGGCAGCGGCCTGCGCGCCGATGGTGTGGTGCCCAATGGCCGCTCTGTCCCGATCTATGCCACGTTCAACCTCTCGTTGGTCCAGTCCTTTAAGGATCTGTTCCGCGTGCCATTCCTCAAACGCACCGAACTGCGTCTCGATGTGCTGAACCTGTTCGACAAGAGCTACCAGATCCGCGACGGATCAGGCATCGGCGTCGGGGCACCCCAATACGGCCTACGTCGCACCATCCTGACCGGCATCTCGCAGAGGTTCTGAGCTCCAGGCCCTTGCCTGCCATAACGGGCAAGGGTCAGGACAACTGTCTCACCCTGGCTATGGTAGGCCGCTCCCGGTACGCCGAGCCTATCCGGCAATCAGCTGGCGGTGTTGCCATCATGCAGAAGCGGGTAATGGCACGCCGCCCGGCGCCCTGCCCCGTAATCCGTGAGGATCGGCCTCTCGATCGCACAACGGGGCCGGGCGATCGGGCAACGTGTGTGGAAGCGACAGCCCGTTGGCGGGGAGAGAGGACTTGGCACATCGCCCTGCAAGGGCGCCGCCAGCGGTTTGCCCGGTTGAGGCACAGCCTCTACCAGCGCCCTTGTATAGGGATGGAGCGGTCGCGAAAGCAGGGCAAGCGTCTCCCCCTCCTCGACAATCGCGCCCAGATACATCACCGCCACGCGGTCCGAAATCTGTCTCACCACCGCCAGATCATGCGAGATGAACAGACAGGCCAGACCCATCTCGGCCTGAAGCTGACGCAGCAGATTGACAATCTGTGCCTGTACGGAAACGTCCAGCGCCGAGACAGGCTCGTCCGCGACGATGACCTGCGGTGAGAGCGCAATGGCGCGGGCAATGTTCAGCCTCTGCCGCTGCCCGCCAGAGAGCGCACCGGGATAACGGGGCAGATAATCCGCCGACAAACCCACGCGTTCAAGGAGCGCCACCAACGTGGCCTTGGACCACTCACGCCGATGGATACGAAACGGCTCCGCCAGTGTATTGCCAATCGTCCAGCGCGGATTGAAGGACGATCCAGAGTCCTGAAAGACCATCTGCAGATGGCTGCGCAGATCGCGCAGGGCGCGCCGCCCCATTTGCGCCATATCCTGCCCGTCAAACAGGATCTCTCCCTTGTCGGGGCGATCAAACCCCATCATGAGGCGGCCCAATGTGGATTTGCCGCAACCTGACTCACCGACGAGCGCAAGGCTCTCTCCACGCTTCAAGGCGAGCGAGATGCCATCGACGGCCCGCAGTGTCCTGCCGCGCCCCAGCTGATAGGTCCGGGCGACATCACGCGCCTGAAGCAGTTCCGTCATTCGTAGAGCACGCAAGCCACCTCATGGCGCTCCTCTTTCTGCGCCTCGGCTGAGGCGGCAAGCGTAGTCCCGTATCCGTCATCGATGACGGGACGCATCGCCGGGCGTACCTCACATGGCTGCATGACATGGGGGCAGCGCGGCGCGAAAACGCACCCGCTAGGTCGTGTCTGTGGCGAGGGAGGAGCGCCCTCGATCACGGGCAGCCTGGCCGGGCGCGGTCCTTCGAGCGGTGGTATGGCCTGCAGTAGGGCCCGTGTATAGGGATGGCGCGGGGCCGAGAGAACAGCCGACACCGGGCCGGTCTCGATGACGACCCCGGCATAAAGAACGGCAACATGCGTGCAGCTTTGCGCCACTACTCCCATGTCATGGGTGATCAGCATGACGCTCGCCTCACGCGCACCGATCTCACGCAGCAACGCCAGAATCTGCGCCTGAACCGTGACATCGAGCGCCGTGGTCGGTTCGTCAGCAATCAGCAGATCCGGCTCACAGGACACAGCCATTGCAATCATGGCGCGCTGGCGCAGCCCGCCGGAGAGTTCATGCGGGAAACGCAATGCAGTTTGCGCCGGAGACGGGACGCCCATACGCCCGAGCAGTGTCACCACACGCTCATTCGCCTCGCGTTTCGATACAAGCTGGTGCAGCCTGATCTGCTCGGCAATCTGGGCGCCGATACGCCGAACCGGCAAAAAAGCCGTCATCGGATCCTGAAAGATCATGGCAGCCCGCCTGCCGCGAAAATGCTGCCACGCCCTCTCGGTCTGGGATCGCAGATCCTGCCCGTCGAAAATCAGCTCACCGGACAGGATGCCGGGAGGTTGCAGCCCGAGTACACTCAACCCGGTCAGGCTTTTCCCCGAACCTGATTCGCCCACGACCCCAAGGATCTGACCGCGCTGCAGCGAGAGGGTTACGCCATCAAGCAAATAACCGGCTCTGGGGTGTTTCAGCCTCAGGTTGCGCAGGGACAAAAGAGGCTCAGTGCCCATTCTTCCCTCCCCCGATGCGCGGGTCGAGCAGGCGATACAGTCCGTCGATCAGGGCGTTGGCAACCACCACGAAAAATGCCGCATAGAGCACGGTTGCCATGATAAGCGGCAGATCCAGTGTGCTCAGGCCCTGATAGGTCAGATGCCCGACACCGGGCAGCGCAAACACGACTTCCGTCAGCAAGGCACCGCCCCCGAGCAACTGGGCGAAATCGAGGCCGAACAATGAGAGCGCGCTCAGACCGGAAAGGCGCAAGGCGTGGAAGAACCAGAGGCGCCACGGCCCTGCCCCTTTCGCACGTGCTGTGCGCAGCGCGTCTTCCTGCATGGCTGAAAGCAGGTCCGAACGCAGCACACGACTGTAAAGGCCGATGAAAGCAACAGCGAGCGTGAGCGCCGGGAGGATCAGACATTTCGTCCAGCCAAGAACGCTTGTGGAGAGTGGCACATAGCCCAGTGGCGGCACCCAACGGAACAGCCAGGTGTCATGCAACCGGCTCTGGCTCACCAGATTGACCATCTCGCCCAGCCAGAAAACCGGGATGGACAAACCAACCATAGCCAGCACAGAAAGGAGACGGTCCAGGGCACCGCCCTGAAAAGCCGCACCCATCATGCCAAGCACCAGCGCGCCGCTCACCCAGAACAGCGCCGCCCAGAGCACAAGCGAAAGCGTGACAGGTGCAGCAGCAAACACCTCCGAAACCACATTCTGCCCGTGATTGACGTAGGACGTCAGGTTTCGCGAGATGAACAGATGATCCATCATTGTGAGATAACGGACAGGTAGCGAGCGGTCGAAGCCATAGGCATGGCGAACACGTTCGATCACCTCCGGGCTCGCGCCGCGCCCCGCAATACGGGCTGAGGGGTCCGACCCCGGCGTTGCGAAGAACACGGCAAAGACGAGTACCGAGATGCCGAACAATACGAGCAGCATTTGCCCGAGGCGGGAGAGAAAGCCCCTCATCTGCCACCCCGCCTGCGCAATGCCGTCTGCGCTGCGTCACCCAGCGTGTTCAGGGCCAGAACAGTCACGATGATGGCCAATCCCGGCGCAATGGCGACCACCGGGCGGCTATAGATCAGTCCCTCGCCATCATGAATCAGGCTCCCCCACGAAGCGGCAGGTGCCTGCACACCGAGGCTGAGAAAAGACAGTGCGGACTCCGCAAGGAGGCAAAGCGCCATAATGAGCGGTGCCAGCACAAAGACGGTTTCCGCCAGAAGAGGCAGGATTTCGCGCAGGATGATGCGCAGTGACGACGCCCCCAGCCCACGCGCTGCCAGAACGAAGCCGGCATTCTGCAGGCTTTTCGTCCGGGCTCGTATGGGCCGCGCCGCATAGGGCACATAGATGAGCGCAATGATCAGAATGGGCAGAAGCAGTGAGTCCGCCCGCAAGTGGATCGGGCCATAGGAGAGATCATGGCCGATTGTCACCACGCTGAGGCTGATGGCGAACAGATAAACCGGCACTGCCCAGAGAATGTCGAGCGCGCGTGACAGGATCAGATCGACCCACCCCCCACAATATCCGGCCGCCAGACCGCAAAACGTTGCGGCAATCAGGCACAGACAAGCGGCTGAAAAAGCGATGACCAGCGAGGATCGCGCCCCGTAAAGCAGTCTCGCAGCAATGTCGCGCCCCTGTGAATCGGCCCCAAGGGCATAAGGCCCCCAGCGCCATGACGGGCCAATGGGAGAGAGCCCCAGATGGAGCGGGTTGTCATTGGCCTGCATGATATCCTGCGCATGGCCGTTGCGCATGACGGTGCCGGCCAGATTGGAAGCCATTGCATCGACCCCAACTGCGCGCGCATAGAGCGGCGCAGCGACCGCGCCAAGCATCAGAAGAAGCAAGGCACCGATTGCCAGCAACACCGCAATGTTCCCGTGCCACAGGGCTGAGCGTCTCGTGTTTCTCATCGGTTGTGCAAGCGCGCATGCGGCGGCGGAATGACCTGCCCCGCGAGAGCCATCGACGGGTTGGCCGGCAACGCGCCGATCACCATAATCGCTTCTGGGTCGCGGGGCGAAATCTTCATCGCACCGATCGTGGCAAAACGATGCGATGATTTCAACGCTGGAATGATCTCGGGCCGAGACAAAGCTGTGCAATCAGACGACGTGACAGTGCCAGATCGGGGCTGCCCGTCTGCTTGCAGGCCAGTTCGAAACCTTGCACGGCATCGCAGGCTCTCCTGAGACCTGTGCGATCCCAGCGCTCAAGGGCTTTGGTGAAGCTCTCGGTTTTCTTGAAAAACACCGGGGGGCGAAGCATTTTCATGGCTTCCTGACGCGACTTGCCCTCATCCATCCAGTCCAGCACCCGCAGCAACCGGTTCATGAGTGACAGGCAGGCACGCGCCAGAGCGATGGGAGACAAACCATCGGCGAGCGCACGCTCCAGCGCAATGTCAGCAATGGCTCGATCACCAGCCATCGCAGCACTTGTCGCATCATCCAGCGTAGCACTGGCAGCATCACCGATACATTCCTGACAGTCATCAAGGGTCAGACGGCCACCTTTCCCGGCAAAAAGAACAAGCTTTTCGACTTCGCTTCGTATGGCTGCCCGGTCGGCTCCCATGACGGAAGAAAGCCAGAACAGGGCGTCGCGGTCGATCGTGACTGAGGCCTCACGAAAGAGATCCGCCAGTGAGGCAATAAGGGTCTTACCCTCCTCGGGGTAGCAACCGATGGAGGCAATCGAGGCATGGGCTTCAAGCGAGGTTCGCAGCTTCGCGCGTGAGGCAAGCCCCGGTGCTTCGATGACCAGAACCGTATCGCTGTTGATCGCAAGCGCCGCCATAACTCTGGGCAACAACGCGTCCTGTGCATCGCGCACCCATATGGCACGACGCCCCCCGATCAGCGAAAGCGCGCCCATCTCCTCTTCGAGGCGGCCATGCTGCTCCTGATCGAGCACTGCGACACGGAACGGGTCATCCAGAGACTCCGCCACCAGCTTGACGCACTGGGCGGCCCGCTCGCGTATCAGGCCGAGATCATCACCATAGAGCAGGACCCCGCGCCACTTGCCAATTTCAGCGAGTGTGCGGGAAGTCGAGCGGGCATCGATCTTCATGCGCGATCAGTTATCCGTGCTATTGAGATCCGTACGCCCCGTTGCCGCAGCCGGGAAGCCATCAGGACCCGCCTTCTCGTAAGGCTGACCATTCTGGGTCGGCATGGCGTTCGGATCAAAATAGGACGGCAGATCCGCTGCATTGTTACGCGATGGCTTGATCTGGGTCTTGAACCAGATGGCAATCTGCTGACGGATCGATCCCGCAAGGGTCTGGGCGATACGGGCCCGCACAGTCTCGTCATTCAGGGTCTGCGCGAGATACTGCTCGAAGGTCGCATTGAAGCCATCGAGTTCATTCACATCGCCCCCAGCCAGAAATCTTGGGGATGGCTCGACAGTATAGAGGCGCCAATGCGCTGTCCCCAGTTCGCGATAACGGCCGGCAGTATTATCGCTATGAATATCAATGACCGATGCATTGACGCCGTAGCTCACATTGAGCGTGTACCCGTCTGGCGCCTTGGTGCTGCCGCTACCCAGCTGCTCCTGAAGCGCAAGCCGCAATTCCTGCCCCTGGCGCTCGGGGATGTTGGAGACATAGATGCGCTGCATCTCATGCGTCACACGAGCGCCGCCATCTCCATTGCTCCCATAAAGCGGCTGAAACCCGCAACCGCTCAGAGCCAGAGAAGCAAGCAGGATAAGACGGCGCATCGGTTCAGCCTGCCACTACGAAATTGACGATACGGTTGGGCACGTGAATGCGCTTGACGATACGCTTGCCTTCCAGCATCCGCGCCACGTTCGGCTCGGCCTCGGCCAGCGGAAGCACCATGTCTGACGGCGCGTCGGGTGGCACCTCGATTGTGCCACGCAGCTTACCCATGATCTGCACGCCCAGCGTGATGCTGTCACGCGTGAGGAACTCGTCCAGCGCCTCCGGCCAGGCGCGCTCGACGACCATGGCCCCCTCAGGCTCCAGCAGGGCCACCATCTCTTCCGCCAGATGCGGCATCATGGGTGCGACAAGCAAGGCAAGTGAGAGAGCGGCCTCGCGACGCGCTGCGCCAATACCGTCCTCGGTCGATTTCTCGGCCTCCGACAGGGCAGCGCTCAATTCGTGCAGACGCGCCACGGCGACATTGGGTGTGAAGCCCTCAAGCGCCTCGGTCACGGCCTTGATCGTGCGATGCGTGGCCTGACGCAGGCTGCGGCCGCCCTCCGTGAAGGGCGCTCCCGGTGGCACCTGCGCCGCGACATTCTGCACCAGACGATAGAGACGCTGACCAAAACGGGCTGAAGCGGCAACGCCGGACTCGGTCCATTCCATATCACGCTCTGGCGGGCTGTCGGACAGAACAAACCAGCGTGCCGTATCTGCACCAAAGCGCTCGATAATCGCCGTAGGCGAAACCGTATTGCGCTTGGATTTCGACATCTTCTCCAGACGACCGAGCTGCACGGGCTGGCCATTGTCACGACGCACATAGCCTTCGCCCGAACGCACCACGTCCTCAGGCGCGAGCCAGCCGCTCTCATCGCGGTAGCTCTCATGGGTGATCATGCCCTGGGTGAAGAGACCATCGAACGGCTCATCGACATTCAGATGACCCGTCTCATGCATGGCACGCGTGAAGAATCGTGCATAAAGCAGATGCAGGATCGCGTGTTCGATACCGCCGATATACTGATCGACCGGCAGCCAGCTATTTGCCGCAATCGGGTCAGTCGGGGTACTGGCATGGGGCGCCGTAAAGCGCGCGAAATACCATGAGCTATCGACGAATGTATCGAATGTGTCAGTCTCGCGACGTGCCTTGGCACCGCATTGCGGGCAGTCCACGTGCTTCCAGCTCGGATGGTGATCGAGCGGATTACCGGGGCGGTCGAAGGTGACATCCTCGGGCAGCTTCAGCGGCAACTGGTCGTCCGGCACAGGCACTGCACCACAGCTGTCGCAATGGATAACCGGTATCGGACAGCCCCAGTAACGCTGGCGCGAGATTCCCCAGTCGCGCAGGCGCCAGTTCACGATACCACGGCCGATCCCCATACCCTCGAGACGCTCGATGGCCTTGCGCTTACCTTCGACGATGTCCAACCCATCGAGGAAGCCGGAATTGATGAGCGTGCCCTCACCCGTGACGGCGGTCTTGCCCACCGTAAAACCGGCCTGCTGCTCGCCTGTCGGCAGAATGACCGGACGCACCGGAAGGTCATATTTGCGGGCAAAATCAAGATCGCGCTGATCGCCACAGGGGCAACCGAACACAGCGCCTGTGCCATATTCCATGAGAACAAAATTGGCGATCCAGACCGGCACGGTCTCGTCAGGCGCAAACGGGTTGCTGACACGCAATCCGGTATCGATGCCGCGCTTTTCGGCTGCCTCGATTGCTTCCTCGGACGTACCGAGACGCTGACATTCTTCAATGAAGCTGCGTACGGCTTCGTTATCCTGACCAACCTTTGCAGCCAGCGGATGATCAGCAGCGATGGCGACGAAGCTCATACCGAACAGCGTATCCGGACGGGTGGTAAACACCTCGACCGAATCCAAATCCGTGTCGAAGCCCGCCGGAGGCGCGTGAAGCGCAAAGCGGACGCGAGCGCCTTCCGAGCGGCCGATCCAGCGCTCCTGCATGACGCGCACACGTGCCGGCCAGCGATCCAGCTTGTCGAGGCCTTCAAGCAGAGGTGCTGCAAAATCCGTAATCTTGAGGAACCACTGCGACAGACGCTTTTTCTCGATCAGCGCACCCGAACGCCAGCCACGCCCGTCAACCACCTGCTCATTGGCGAGCACCGTGTTGTCCACAGGGTCCCAGTTGACTGAGGATTCACGACGCTCGACCAGCCCCTTGCGCCACATATCCAGAAACAGCTTCTGCTGATGCCCGTAATATTCCGGCAGGCAGGTGGCGATTTCACGCTCCCAGTCCAGTGAGAAACCGAGGCGCTGCAGCGTGCCGCGCATGGCTGCAATGTTGTCCAGGGTCCACTGCCCCGGATGCACACCGCGCTCACGCGCTGCATTTTCTGCCGGGAGGCCGAACGCGTCCCAGCCCATGGGATGCAGGACCGAGAAACCACGCGCGCGCTTGTAGCGCGCCACCACATCGCCCAGCGCATAGTTACGCACGTGGCCCATATGGAGCTGACCCGACGGATACGGAAACATCTCGAGCACGTAATATTTCGGCTTGTCGGCAGCGGGATGGTCATCAGCGGCGAATGCACGCACGCCGTCCCATTTTGCCTGCCATTTGGGCTCAGCCTTGCCGAAATCGTAGCCGAGTGTCTCTTGTTCCGTCATGATCTTCTGTCGTCTGTTCGTGTCACGTGATCTTCAGAGCGGGGGTATCAGTCCCGGTTGCCATTATCGGCACGAAGCTGGCGCGCACGGGCTAGAATACGCGTGGTAATGTCTGACGTGGTATTGGCCGCAACGGGGGTATCAACCCATTCGCTTCCCTGCTTTTCCTGACGGAACACGGAAACGCGCAACGCATCCGAACGCAGACGGCGATCAAGGATATAGGCAGCGATCTTGAAGCGCTCATTGGTGCTGGCAGGCGGCTGGTACCAGTCCGTCAGGATCACGCCGCCATTGGCATCGGCAGAAGCGAACGGCATGAACGACAGGGTGTCGATAGCACCACGCCAGAGATAGGCATTGACCCCACCCTGAAGCTGGTCGTCTCCACCGGTCGCGCCACGGTCGACGCCAAGCAGATGGTTGCGGGGCTGTGTCAGGCTGTCGGGATCACGCCCACCACCACAGGCGCTCAGCGCCATAAGGGCGCAAAGCGGCAGAACGGGGAGGAACCGTCCCTTGAATGACAACGCCTTTGTGGGCGCGTTGAGAGGGGCGATCGGCTGCAAACGAGGTGTCATGTTGTCCCTATTAGACTGGCACTGGCCGCGTGTCGAAATCCCCGATCGCGGTACCCGCGTCCGGCTTCAACATCGGTTCATATCGCGCCCGCCCGGTCCCGCCAAGCGGGGCAACAATTTATCCTTGCGGGAGGCTCACACGGGTGAGCATTTCGCGCAGCCAGAGCTTCATCGATTCTGGCAGAAAATCATGGCGGGAGAGCACGCCAGAGATGGTGACATCAGGGACGAGACGCAGGAGATGGCGTTTGACGCGTTCTGTTTCCTCGCCCATGCCGTGTGAGGCCAGCGCCACGAGATAGTAGAGCACTCCCGCCGCACTGCGGGGATAAAGGCTTACGAACGCTGCACCAGCCTGACGGGCTTCCTCGTTATTGCCCGACGCCTCGAGCACGAAAATGCTGAACGGCTCCGAGAGAACGGCCAGAGGCTGTGAGGCCCGCAAGGCCCGGAATTGCTGGATTTCCTCAAGCGCGACCGCTTTCTCTTCGGACAACAGAGCCTGAGCGGCCTTGAGCGCATGAATGGACGGCGAGATGGCAATGGCAGGAAACACACCGGCAGCGCCGGTATATTCTGCCGTGAGCGCCTTTGCTTCATCAAGCTGACCGGGCGTGAAGGTACGTGTCATCATCGACAACCATACGCCAAGCGGATTAGCCCGCAGCTGAATGGCAACATAGCCTGCCGCCGAGGCAATATCCTCGATCTCTTCCTGCGACGAAGAAGACCAGTTCTCCTGATAAAGGAAAAAGCGGATCAGCGAGCGCACATACAGCACGAAGACCGATTCCTGGTCGGACTGATAGGCGCGCTCGACCAGATCACGCAGCTCGGTGGACAAGGTGACATCACAGCGCAGAAGAAGCGTCAGGGCGCGCACGGCCATCTGGAAAGCTGAAAGCTCGGCAATCGGGCGCGACATCATGCGCTGCCCTTCCGAAACAAACAGCGACCATTGCAGCGACTTCATGACATAGAAAAGCAATGCACGCTGGGCCCGCGTATCCTTGGGCAATTCGAACCGATCGGCCCATACAACGCTGCCTTCCTGCCGCAGACTGAGAAGGCGGATGAT
Source organism: Asaia bogorensis NBRC 16594 (assembly GCF_001547995.1). NCBI lineage: Bacteria > Pseudomonadati > Pseudomonadota > Alphaproteobacteria > Acetobacterales > Acetobacteraceae > Asaia > Asaia bogorensis. The sequence goes on along the minus strand of NZ_AP014690.1, from coordinate 768,670 downwards.
CACATACCCTTCGCTGCTCTCGCCGTGTTCCGTGTTCGCGCGCACCAGACCCGAAATCACATAATCGGTACCGGGATTGTGCGTATTGCCCAACAATGGACCAGTGTCAGCCTGCGGCGTTTCAGGGAAAGGCACGACCGTGAAGGTCTGCAACCCAACCAGCTTGACTTCCAGGCGCTCGGTCAGCTCAGCCGCGAGCGTCTCGGCATGGGCACCGCCAACCGCCTTGAGCGGTGCGACGGCAATGGAGCCCAGCGTACGGGTAGAGACCGGCGAGGCAAGAAAGGCGACATCGCCATTCACGGGTGGGAAAATCTTCCCACCTTCGGCCTGCATATCCGTATGGACAAGCGCCGGGTCCATCTCGACTGAACCACCGTGATGCGCTTTGGCATAGGAATCAAAGGCAATCCGCTCCTGCAGACTACGCACGAGCCCCATTGTTGCGGGGCCGGGAACGGTGCCCAGCTGGTCCTGGAAAAGCTGTACAACCTGATCGCCAAGCGCCGCAGCCTGCGCATATTCGCCCTTCGTCACCCAGGCTTGGATGCGTGCGCGCCACGCTGCCTCATTCAGCCCGTCACGGACCAGCAGATGGTCAGCCGTGTCGAGAATGGCGTCAGGATCGACCTGCGTGCGCAATGCGCTTTCAAAAAGCTGGTAGATATGACGGTTAAGGCGCGTACGCTGCCCCTCGATCCATTCATTGAACGCCGGGTCGATGCCATTAAGCTCGCCAAGCAGCACTTCACTCGGTGGCGGCAACTCACGCAGGATGGATTTGCCACCATTGAGTATACGCTCCACGTCGACCGACGTCAGGGCAGGCTTGAGCGCAAGCGTGTGGCGCTGAACATCGATGACGTCGACACCCAGCGGACTGAGGGCGTCAAGCAGACGATGAATCTCCTGACGCAGCGATGCGCGGGCGAGATCGTCCGGACGACGGCTCCACAACAGTTCGGCAAGATGAGAGCGTGCAACAGGCTTGCGATCGGATAGCGCAAGAATGGCAAGTAATCCCTTCGTCTTCCCGCCTACAGGAAGCACGCTTTCACCCGTCAACGTCGTTGCTTCCATACGACCAATCAGTCGCAGACGCAGCAGAGTGGAATCGGTTTTTGCAACACCACGAAGGGCCAGATCGAACATTACTTCACGCTTTCTTTTCTCAGAGCCTTATATCACATCCCTATCTCGGTTTTTTTACGAAACGTATTCTCCACTCGGCATCGCGCGTAGTTGAAGGAAAACGAATATGCCGAGAACGTGACTGCCGCTGGTGCCCTTAGGGAAAGAACTAAAGTAAATCTTTCAACATGCCAGCATAAAAGAGTTTAATCTTCTCCATGCGCGCACACATACGGACTTACTAACAAAAGCAATCTTAGAATGACTTGCGAGTATTGCAACCGATCACAGGGTACAGAAAAAATTGAAACCCGCCCTCTTGCCTGCTTCGCGGAGCAGAACTAGAATGGAAACGATGGTCCGCGTAGCTCAGCAGGATAGAGCACAGGATTCCTAAAATTGGGCGCCATGCTTGGAAACATCATGGTGGATCTGCTCAAATTCGGGGAACGCTCTGGTGTCTAGCCGTGCCAATCCCGAGCCAAATATGCGTCCGCAAGGTAGCATGGAGGTGTAGAGACTGTACGGGCAGCGCCTGTCGTCCGGTTGTCCGGGCTATGGTGAAGAGACAGTCCAGACCACGAACGGTGCGCTCTGTGCGCCGGCGGTGAAAGCCGAAGTGGTATGAATCCTGGGGCCGTGGGTTCGAATCCCGCCGCGGACACCATCGCAATCACGCAACAAGACCGACCTTGCACAGCCCCTACCCGGCCTCCTCTGCGGGTCAGACTCTCTTGTAGCCCTATTCCCGGGCCAAACCCGCGTCGCGCTCTCCTGCTCCGGCTGCTCACGTCCCAAGTTGGCACAAGGGAAGCCCGTACACATGTAAGTGCCCAATTTTCACCTTCAGGCCCTAGATCGTGACGCCCGTCATTTCCGGCGCGAACAGGGCATGCAAAAGCAGGGCCAGCAGCACAATCGCAATCAGCAAACCGAACAGCTTCCCGAACAGACGGAAGGAGACAACAACCAGCAGCAGCAGCAGCAGCGCCAGTAGCGACGTCTGCACCTGATGCGGGACACCAAGTGCCTGCAACCCTCTGCGGGCGGCCTCCTCAATAACGGCAATGATCGACACAATAAGGGAAAACAGGCCGATAATCAGGCCAAGTATCACCGCAATAGCACTCTGAATCACGCTTCTTTTCCCCCGGAACGCCGCAAGGTCAGGCATCTCGAGCTGGCATGGCACACGAAGCTGCCCATACCAGACCCTGCCATCGCTGCATGCGATGCGAATCATATGACCGAGATCATATCGCGCGACAACGCCGCAAGACGACGCAGGATCGCATTGCGTCGCAACATCGACACCAGCCGACAGGGTCTTGCATGGCGCTCATGACCCGGGGTGACTGTTCCAGATTTGATATGACAGGGTGTTATGGCCTAGACCCGGGCTTCCCCGCCGTTTTGGAGCTGCCCCAATGAAGCGCATGAGCATGACCACACTCATCATCATCGCGATGCTGCTTGGCATTACGGTGGGTGGCCTCGCCCATGCCTGGATCGCCGATTCCGTGCAGCAGCAGCATTTCGCCCATTACATCTCCATCGGCTCGACAGTCTTTCTGCGCCTGATCAAGATGATCATCGCCCCGCTGGTTTTCTCCACCCTCGTGGTGGGTATTGGTCATATGTCGGACGCGGCTTCGGTTGGTCGTGTTGGCGCAAAGGCCATGATCTGGTTCGTGCTGGCCTCGCTGTTTTCGCTGACGCTCGGCATGATTCTGGTCAATCTTTTTGGCCCCGGTGTCGGGATGCATCGCCTACACGGCATCACAACATCCCCCATCGCCACCGATGGCATGTCGCTCGACAGCTTCGTCAAACACATCGTTCCGGATTCCGTCTTCCGCGCCATGACGGATAACGAGATCCTGCAGATTGTCGTGTTCTCGGTCTTTTTCGGCGTCGCCTGCGCCTCCATGCCTGAGAAGGCCAGGGTGATCATGGAGTGGACAGAGAGCCTGTCACAGATCATCCTCAAGGTAACGGGCTATGTGATGCTCCTGGCCCCGCTGGCCGTGTTCTGCGCCATGGCTGCGACCATCACCACCAATGGCCTTGGCGTGCTCATCAATTACGGCAAGTTCATGGGCGAGTTCTATATCGCGCTCTTCCTGCTCTGGTGCTCCCTGATTGCAGCGGCCTTCGCCATTCTCGGCCGTCCGGCGCGCCGTCTGATCCGACTCATGCGCGAGCCGTTCCTTCTGGCCTTTTCGACAGCAAGCTCGGAAGCCGCCTATCCGCTGATGCTCGACCAGCTTTCGCGGTTTCCCATTTCACGCCGCATCTCGTCATTCGTCCTGCCGCTGGGCTACTCGTTCAATCTCGACGGCACGATGATGTACTGCACCTTCGCCAGCATCTTCATTGCTCAGGCCTATGATATCAGCCTGCCCTGGAGCACGCAGATCATCATGCTGCTTACCCTTATGCTGACCAGCAAGGGCGTTGCAGGCATTCCCCGCGCGTCACTGGTCGTGATCGCGGCAACGCTCAGCCAGTTCAAACTCCCTGAAGAGGGCGTTCTGCTGATCCTTGGCGTCGATACTTTTCTGGATATGGGCCGTTCGGCCACGAATGTCGTCGGCAACTCCCTGGCGACGGCTGTGGTGGCCAAATGGGAAGGGCAGTTGCCGGCAGAACCTGCCCAGCCCCGACGGGACTGAGCAGGCCGTCTTGTTTGGTCAGGCTTTCTTGCGGCTCAGGAGGATCAATCCCCAGCCACCGGCGAGAAGCACCGCAATGAACGGAATGGCAAACACCGTATAGGTGCCCTCGGGATAATCCAGACCCATCATGACAACCACAAAGCCGAGAAAACCCAGCGTCAGCCACGAAGTGAACGGCGCACCCGGCATACGGAACCCGGCGCTTTCGACCTCGCCACGATTAACCAGCTGGCGCAGGCGTATCTGGCAGATCAGAATGAAGCTCCAGGTGCTGATGATACCCAGAGCTGCCACATTGAGCACAATCTCGAACACGCGGGATGGAATGAGATAGTTGAGACCCACCCCAACCAGATAGACCGCAACGGTTGTCAGAATCCCGACATAAGGGACCGACTGCTTGTTCATCCGCGCCAGGGCGCGCGGCGCCGAGCCCCCCATGGCAAGGGCACGCAGAATACGCCCGGTCGAGTACAGGCCCGAATTCAGGCTCGACAGGGCCGCGGTGAGCACCACGATGTTCATGACCGTATCGACATGAGGCACGCCAAGGGCCTGGAAGAAGGTCACAAACGGGCTGACGCCCTTGTGGTAGGCATTCCAGGGCAGCAGACAGACCAGCAGAATCACTGACCCGACATAGAACAGGCCGATACGCCAGATCACGCTGTTGATGGCACGCGGAATGATTTCACGCGGGTTGGCGCACTCACCTGCCGCCGTTCCCACCAGTTCGATGGCCGAATAGGCGAACACGACGCCCTGCATCAGGAACAGGGCCGGCATGATGCCGTGGGGGAAGATGCCACCATTCTCGGAGATCAGATGAAAACCGGGCACAGTGCCTGCCACCGGCATCTTGAGGCCTAGAACGACGCAACCGAAAATCAGGAAAAGGGCGAGCGCGATGACCTTGATAAGCGAGAACCAGAACTCCAGCTCGCCAAAATAGCGCACACCAATCATGTTCATGGTGCCGACAATGCCCAACGCCACCAGCGCAAACACCCATTGTGGCACGTGCTCGAATGTGCCCCAGAAATGCATGTAAAGCGCAACAGCCGTAATATCGACGATACCGGTCATGGCCCAGTTCAGAAAGGAGAGCCACCCGGCCGCATAGGCTGCCTTCTCGCCCAGAAACTCACGGGCATAGGAAACGAAGCTGCCAGCGCTGGGGCGGTACATCACCAGTTCGCCAAGCGCGCGAAGGATGAGAAAGCAGAACATACCGCAAACGAGGTAATCGAGCGCGAGAGCCGGGCCCGCCTGCTGTAACCGCGAGCCGGCACCAAGGAAAAGCCCCGTGCCGATAGCCCCGCCGATGGCGATCATCTGGACCTGACGGCGCCCGAGATCCTTATGATAGCCCTCGTCGACTTGCGGCGGGGGATGAAGATGCGACTTGGATGGAATGTCCAAAACTCTGTAATCCTGACCCTGTTGACGAAAATTCTTGTCTAATCGTAACGAATTCCCGGACCTCTGCCAATCGTTTCGATCAGCCTCCGAACCGGATGCAACAATTCGGAAATGCACGGCAGCGCACCGGTTGTGTCAAGTCATTGCCCATATTCAGGTGACCGAGTGCGGCAGTCGGCACTTCTTCACAACCTGTTGAGCCTGAAAGATAACAAAGGGGTCGTTGGCACTGATCCGATGCGGCCAAAGGACCCATACCGCCCGAACAGCAACGCAGAGGCGCGATCCCTGCCACCCGCATGCGGTTAAATCACGCCCGATCTCGCAGGAATGCGATCAACGTCACATCAATGTGTCTCTTTTCACATAGAAATGTCATGTCCTCCGACCGTTGACGATTCTAGCCTGACCCAACCGAGCGATAACAGGGGCCGCCACAGCCCCGCGATCAAGGCGGAGTTCGTCCATGAAGCGCTTTTTCAACTCCCGTGACACAATCGTAGCCGAAGGCATTGAGGGGCTGCTGCGCTCCTCAGCGGGAAGCCATCTGTGTCGGCTTGAAGGTGCCGACGATATCCATGTCGTCCTGCGCAAAAACTGGGCGATAGATCGCGTGGCCATCATTTCTGGCGGTGGTTCTGGACATGAGCCCGCCCATGCTGGCTTTGTGGGAAAAGGCATGCTCACGGCAGCGGTTTGCGGTCAGCTTTTCGCCTCGCCGGGTGTCGATGCCATTCTTGCGGCCATACGCGCCGTGACCGGTCCGGCCGGATGCCTTCTTATCGTCAAGAACTATACTGGAGACCGGCTCAATTTCGGCATCGCAGCCGAACAGGCAAAGGCGCTCGGGCTTGATGTCGAACTCGTCATCGTAGGCGACGACATTGCCCTTGGCCACACGGCCAAGGCACGCGGCATTGCCGGCACCGTTCTGGTTCACAAGATCGCTGGCTACGCTGCCGAGACTGGCCGCCCGCTTGCAGAGGTCGCCGCGCAGGCGCGCAATGCTGCGGGTGCGCTTCGTTCCATCGGCCTCGCCCTGAGCGACTGCAATGTCTATACGCCCGACCAGCCGCCCCGCCTTGGCGAAAACGAGGCCGAACTCGGGCTCGGCATTCACGGCGAAGCTGGCGTCGAACGTATTCCGATGGCCCCTCTCGACAAACTGGTTGCGCTCGCAGCGGACCGGCTCCTGTCATCCCTGCCAGAGAGCGATGCCAACGGCACGACCAGGCAGATTGTCCTTCTCAACATGCTGGGCAGTGTGCCGCCCCTTGAAGCTCTTGCACTGCTTGACGGTTTCTCCCGCACGTCACTGGCCGCCCGGACAGCATGGATTGCCGGTCCATCCCCGGTCATGACGGCGCTCGACATGAACGGCTTCTCCCTGACGACGCTCCCTGCAGAACCCGCCTTTATCGAGGCGCTTGCTGCACCAGCCGAGCCTCACGCATGGCCCGATCTGGCCGCTTTCGGCCCGGTCGCGACCCTGCCTGTGCCCGCGCTGCCCGAAACGTTTACGGATGCGCCCTCTGACAATCCGTTGCTCAGGCACCTCATCACTAGCGGCGCAAACGCGCTGATCGGGCACGAAGCCGCCCTCAATACGCTCGATGCCAAATGCGGTGATGGTGATGCAGGCTCGACATTTGCCGAGGCCGCGCGACAGGTTCTGCGCGCCATCGACCGCCTTCCCCTCGCCTCGCCGCAGGCGCTCATGGCCACAATCGGACGCCTTCTGGCCCGTCACAGCGGTGGGTCGAGCGGCGTTCTGCTGTCCATTCTCATGACCACAGCGGGGCATGATGAAAACTGGCGCGAAGGTTTGCATAACGGCGCCGCGCGCATGCAGGCCTATGGCGGCGCGAAGCCAGGTGACCGCACCATGCTCGATGCGCTTCTTCCCGCCATCGCTGCGTTGCAATCCGGTCAGTCACTCGCGCAGGCGGCGGTCGCAGCGCGCAAGGGGGCCGACGCGACACGAAGCATGAAAGCGCGTGCCGGCCGCGCTTCCTATATCCCGCCCGAGCAGCTGGCCAATATCCCCGACCCCGGTGCCGAGGCCATCGCTGTGCTCTTCAAAGCCCTGGCGGCATCAGCCTGAAAACTCACCCCCCTGTTCCATCCCGGGTCATCCCCGTGAACGGGACAGGGGGCAGAAGCGAAGAAGTGGGTCAATGAGTCGCGCTCAGATGGCGCTGACATCCACTTCAAGCGGTATAAGGTCGCTGCGTACCCAGGCCTCATACACATCAAATCGCATGTTATCGCGGCGCCAGGACACCGAGCGCACCCGCAACAGGGGTGAGCCCGTCCGTATGTCCAGATGCGCCGCAATATCGCGCGGCGCGGCCATAGCGACGATTGAACGATGCGCCCCCTGAAGGGCAAAGCCTGCCTCTGTCAGAAGGGCGCTGAGGGACGAACGCCCCTCTAGAACATCCTGCCCCCGCCCAATCACATCCATCAGGTCCGGCGGGCTGTAATTGATGCTGTACAGCGCCGGCAGCCCCCGCAGGGAACGGAGACGCACCAGTTCGAAGCCTTCGCTCGCCGCAGGAATGTCGAGCAGCGCGCAGATCGTATCAGGCAGGGTCACAACCCCTGCCCTCAGCACCGCTGTCGTCACATCGAGATGCCCATGACCAAGCGCTGTTTCGAGGAAGCCCTTGCGTCCCTGGATCATCCAGCCCTGCACGGCATCACCTGCACTGACAAAGGCCCCTCGTCCGGCAATGCGCTCGACAAGCCCCCGGCTTTCGAGCGTCTGCAGGGTCTGCCGAACGGTTGCACGCGAGAGATCGTAACGCGTGCACAACTCGTTCTCGCTGGCGAGGCGGGCGCCGGGTTTGCGCACCCCCTTGCGGATTTCAGCCTCCAGATGGTCGGCAAGCTGGGCATAGTAAGGAGTCGTTGACAGACGATCGATGATGAAACCGGCCTGCCCGTCACCCGCCGAGGCAGGTGCAGAGGCAGCTGTACGCGAGGGCATCTCAGGCTTCTTCATGCTCGGATCGTCTTCCTTCCCTCAGCGAGGACACGGCTTCCGACCTTACTAGCACGCCACGATCCTGCTGACAGCCGCCGCCTTTCCCGTGTGCCCTCAGATCCCGGCTGCATCGCAGCGGATCTGCACTTTTCTTGCTGTTTCGGAACGCGCCATCGCGAAAGCCTCGGGCGCCTCCTCCAGATCATACACATGACTGACGATCTTCTTTGCAAGATCAGGCAGCGCAGCCGTAATGCCGATCGCCCGCTCATAGGCTCCTGACAGGGATTGCGAACCGATGATTGTCAGTTCCCGATCGAACAGGTCGAACGGATGAAACGCAATGGTCGCCTCGGGAGAACAGACGCCCATCTGGATCAGCACGCCCCTTGGTGCAAGTTGTTCCAGAGCGTCCGCTACAGCCAGAGGATGGCCGCTCGCTTCGATGACGAAACCGATATCACGCGCAATACGCCGCGCGCCCGGCGCAAACACGCCATCCGCCCCCAGATCGAGTGCCGCATCGCGGCGCGTGGCACTCGGCTCGACCACCTCGACACGCGCAGCCCCATGATGCCGGGCGAGAGCGATTGCCATCAATCCAATGCTCCCCGCGCCATAGATCAGGACCGATCCACCTCGCAGGTCGGGCTCACGCTCCAATGCGTGGACAACGCAGGCAAGCGGCTCGATCAGCGCACCCGACGCCATATCGAGATGAGCCGGCAATCTGTGCACGATCTTTTCAGGTACGGCGACACGCTCGGCAAAGGCCCCGTCAATCGTGACGCCCACCGGCACGAGATGGCTGCACAGATTGGGCGCGCCGGCACGGCACATCGCGCATTGACCGCAGCTGATATTGGGATCGACGCATACCCGATCCCCCGGCGCAAAGCACGAGACCGTGGCCCCGACAGCAACAACCCGGCCCGCGAATTCATGGCCGGCTATGCGTGGAAAACGGCCGAGAGGATAATCGCCGGTCAGAAGATGCAGATCGGTGCCGCAAATACCGACACGTGACGGCGCTATAAGCACGGAATCATCGCCAAGAGAGGGCTCTGCCCTGCTCTGCAATGACATTCCACCCTGTCCATCGAATACAAGTGCGCGCATGGAGAATCCTCTAGGTAGACGCAATCCCGACGCCGGAACGACGGCAGGGTAAAAAACCCATAGCGCCATAGTCGTATCGAGTCTGTCTGTACGTACAGTCCGCTCGATCATCGTTTTGTGATAGCTGCGCTCAGCCCAGATTTACCGTTGTTTTCTCTGCCTACACACCGTGACGAAGGTTGAATGACCATAGGATAGGGTTGACGGGTTTTCTGCAAGATAGTCAGTTATTGTACGTACAGACCGTACATCTCCTGACTATCCTATCTCTCCTCGTTCCGGAGAGATCCCAACGGAGTTCTTGTTCATGTCCATGACCTATCGCCTGCGCCGCACTTTGCCGAGCCATCGCGCTGCCATCATCATGCCTGTCGATCATGGTCTGATTTTCGACCGCATCGAAGGCCTCGAAACACCCTCATCGCCTTTCGCTCGCTGGGCAGGCAAAGGGGTAACGGGTTTCATGCTCACGCCGGGGCAGGTGCGCCAGACCGAGAGCTTCTTTGCAGCACATCCCGAGCTCACGCGCGTTCTGACCATCGATACCTATTACGATTATCGTCAACTCGATGGCGCCGGCTCGCATGACCTGATCACCACCGTTGAGGACGCCGTCCGGATGGGCGTCGACGCCGTAAAGATGCTCTTCCCGTGGAACATGTCGAACAGGGAACGCGTGGCGCTCTGCCATCGTGTCGGCAAGGTGATTTCTGCCTGCGACCGGTGGGATATCCCGCTGGTGCTCGAACCTGTCCTGATCGGTGCCCCCCGCACGGAAGAGGTCATCATCGAAGAGGAGAAGATCGCCCGTATCGCCTATGACCTTGGCGCGCATGTGATCAAGATCGCCTTCCCCGGCGAAGCCCGTACCAGGCGACTGGTCGAGGAACTGCGCGTTCCCCTCGTCATAGCCGGCGGCCCTCTTGCTGGCAGCCCGGCTGATACGCTCGATGCCGTTGATCAGACGATACGTGCGGGCGCACGCGGCGTCATCGTCGGGCGCAATATCTGGCAGCGCGACGAAAAGACTGCCGTTGATCTGCTCGGGCAGCTCGATGCCCTGAGCCGCTCAGTGCGCTTTGCCGACTGAGTGTATCGCGGTAGCGTGGATGGCCTTCCAGCGACGGAAAGATCGTCATGGGTTTCGATCAAGTGGCTGCCGGTATCGATATCGGCAGCACCAATCTCAAAGCCATCATCATCACCCCTGAGGGGATGGTCGTGGGCCGCGCCTCGGTTCCCACACCCAGACGCCCCGACGACCAGATGATTGATGCCACATGTCTGTTTAGCGAGGTGAGTGGCCTGCTGAACAGGCTGTGTGGCAGCCGTTACCGCATACGGGCCATCAGCACGGCAGGCATTGGCGAGGATGGCACGCTTGTGGACGCACGGCTACGGCCGCTCTCTGCCGCTCTTCCCTGGTTTGCCCCCGAGCGACAGGCGCTTTTCGAGATGTTGTCTCCTTCGCTGGCGCCCTCACCCCTGACAGGAATCGACCCTGATCCGTTTCGCACCCTGACAGGCTGGTACTGGGCGGCCAGACAGGAAGGGCATGAGCGTGCCTATGCCTGGCTGGCCCTGTCGGATTACGCAGCGGCCCAGTGGTGCCAGTCTGCTTTCATGAGTGACTCACTGGCCGCCCGCACAGCGGCCTACCTCCCACAATCCGGCGCATGGGACGACGCCCGCGTGACAGCCACCCTTGGTAAACGCGGTCTCCTGCCCCCTGTCGTCCGGACGGGGCATGTTGTCGGCCCCGTCACCCGCACGGGCTCGGCGAATCCGGTTTTCGCCCCCGACGCCCTCGTAGTGGCAGGGGGGCACGATCACCCGATAGGCGGATGGGGCATCACACAGCTGAGCCCTGCGGCCATTCTAGATTCCATGGGTACAGCGGAAGTCGTCGTCACGCAGAACGCGCCGTATCCTGTGCCCTTCCCGGCAGGCATCGATGTCGCACCGGGCATCCTGTCGCAGGGCGCAGCGCTGCTTTGCGTAGAAGAGCTCGCCCGCAACCTCGCCTGGGCGTCTCGGGACAGCGCGACCGGCGCAATGATTGCGGCATTGTTCTCTGGTGCCAGCAAGCCGGATTCATTCCTGGAGAGCGGCTGTTTCATTCCCGGCTCTCATGGGGGACATACCCCCGCCTTTACAGACGATGCGCCGCTCGCCCCCCTCTCCCGGGCCTCTGCTGTTGTGGGCGCGCTGGCGCGTGCCGGAGAAACCGCAATTGAGAGAATCAACCAGCTCCGTGCCGCATCATGGCAGGCAAATCCTGCTCAGCCCGATGTCGGGACCACGCAACCCGACTTCTATCTGTCGGGCGGATGGTCGCGTGCGCCCGGCTGGGTAGCCATCAAGCGCCAACTTGGATCGCAGCCTTTCAGGATCGTCCGCGAGCCAGAGCTGACTGCAGCAAGCGCTGCGCTCCTCGCCGCCCGTGCCTTGGGCTGGACGCCATCGGTCATGGATCTGCTCATGCCCGGAGAACAGCACCTGTGAATCAGCGAAGGTTTAAAACTCTACCGCCTGCGCTTAGTCAGCGGCCTCAAAGCTCCAATGTATCGAGCAGGCTCTGTACAAGACCCAGATAGGTGGCCCCGAACAGACGGTAATGCACCAGTGCAGGCCAGAGACGATAGACATTGATGCTGCGTTCATACCCCTCCGGCAACGGACCGTAACTGCGCCAAAACGCCTCTGGCGGCGTCGCAAAAAGCGTCAGTATGGCGAAATCCGCACTCGCATCGCCGATATAACAGGCAGGATCGATCAATACGGCGCATATCCCGCCCTCAGGCGCGGGCGAGGTGATGAAATTGCCGGTCCAGAGATCACCATGCAAGAGTGTGGGGCGCGGGGCCGAGGGCAGAAAACGATCGAGAGTTTGCGACAGGTGATTGACCCGTGCCGCCACTTCCCTGGGGAGGCTATCGAGGAAGGGCCTTAACCGGCAATCCCGCCAGAAATCACGCCAGTCGAGCGTCCAGTCATTAATGATAGGCACCGTGCCGAAAGCGTAATCCTCGTCCCACCCATAACGCGGAGGCTGCTTCACCTCATGCAGGCAGCGCATCGAGCATGGCCGCCTCAGTGGCGACATGAGGGCCATTCTTGACGATGACACGACGCCCGGACGCGAAATCGAGCTGCCAGATGTCTGACAGATCGCCCCCACCGAGGGATCGCACCTCGAAGGCCCCCTCTTCCCCGACCAGGGCCGCAATCTGCGCAAATCGGGACGAGGCCTGTTGAGGGGGGTGAGCGGACATCAGGGGAGCCCCTTTTCAGGAATCCAGCGTGAAACTGGCCAGATGCGCGCAGCCTAGAGCAATTTCCTGCCACGCTGTCTCGAAATCGATGTCCTTGCCATAGAAAGGATCAGAGATTTCCTCACCAGCGCGCTCTGGCACATAATCCATCAGCAGGCGGATACGCTCCTGTTCCGCCTCCGGGGCAAGGCGACGCAGGGCACGCAAATGCCCTAAATCGAGCGCGATGATATGATCGAAACGCGTGAAATCGTCTTCCTGGACCTGCCTTGCGACATAGGTATCGATATCGAGCCCGTGTTTCTTGGCAACGCGCCGCGCACGGCTGTCCGGGGCTTCGCCCACATGCCAGACACCGGTCGCCGCCGAGTCAATATCCAGAGTCAAACCCCGACGGGCCGCCTCGGCGCGCATGGCCGCCTCGGCAAGGGGAGAGCGGCAAATATTGCCCGTGCAGACAAAAAGAAAGGAAGGCAAAGGCATAGAATCATTCCCGCAGAATCTCTGGTGCCGTTCCGAAACCGGGTATTACTTACCGGCATCGGAAGGATCTGAGCCAGAATAGACCGCCCGTGACGCTTGGAAATGCCATGGCCTATCAAGACTTTGCTACTGCCTGGCAAGGGAACTTTCAGCCCCCGGCCCTATCAGGCGTCAGAGAGACCCTTTCAGGAAATCCGCGCCAGTCGTGTCGGCTCGTGCAACGTTCCGGCAGCCGGGTTCAGTGCGGCCAGCCAGCCAGAATATCGTCGCGCACCGCCTCGGGCACAGTGATGAAGTCGAGCTTTCGCGCTTCCTGCTCACCCTCGCGCAGGCCGATCTCGAAGAAACGCTTCGTCTCCGGCTTCACCCCAATCGGCACGATGGCGTAGGTCGCGCTCATGATCGGCCAAGCATTGTCACCCGCACTGTCGAGCAAATCCACCACATGGTGGCTGGCATGGGCCCAGTCGGCCTGCGAAGCGGCGGCCATGAAGCTTTTAGGCGAGGCCGTGACATAGGCCCCGTCATGGCTTTTCATACGCGCCATTGGAATGTGGTTGTGGCTGGCATAGGCATATTCCACATATCCGATCCCCCCCACGGTCTCCTTGACGCTGGCCGCAACACCATCATTGCCCCGAGCGCCTGCGCCATCACGCCATGCCACAGAGGTTCCCGCGCCAATATGAGCTTTCCATTCAGGCGAGACATGGGAGAGATAGGAGGTAAAGACGAAGCTCGTTCCCGAGGCGTCGGCTCGATGGATCGGTGCCACATCCGCATCTGGCAAATTCAGCCCGGGATTCTGTGCCTGGATTTTCGGGTCATTCCATTCGGTGATGCGCCCGTCATAAAGGGCAGCTAGGGTCGACCCATCGAGTTGCAGCGCCCCGGCCGGGATACCGGGAACATTCACGATGACCACAATCGCCCCAAGCGCCGTGGGAAACTGGTAAAGGTGATGGGCATCGAGCAGGGCAGTCGCTGCCGGTTTGTCCGACGCGCCGAAATCGACCGTACCGGCCACGACCTGATTGAGCCCCGCGCCCGAACCCACGCTCTGATAATTCACCCCGAGCCCCGCCTTTGCCTTGGCGATTTCGCCCCAGCTTTCATAAAGCGGTGCTGCAAAACTCGACCCGGCACCGGTCACGCTCTGGGCGTGTGCGGCGGGAGCGGAAATGACGGCTGCCAGACCGAAAAGCAGAAGGGAGCGAGAAAGCGAAATCATGACACCGATCGATTTTCTGTAACCACAATGTTGCTCTTCAGGATAGCCTGAACGAGCGGGCTGATGATACGATACCATATCCCGCCAACAGGCCTAATACCGCATCGGCCCGACAGGATTTCAGGAGCGACTCCTTCCATGCAACCGAGCTTTACACAAACCTGGCCTGCTTCGCCCCGAAGCGACCGTGCAAGACGCTGGGCCTGGATCGTTCATATCCTTTTCATCGCCTCGTTCTTTTTCGGCATCACCAGCATACCCGGTGTGATTGTTGCCTATCTCAAACGCGGTGACGCGGTGGGGACGATCTATGAGAGCCATTTCATCTACGCCATCCGCACATTCTGGCTCGGGCTCCTGGGGGCCATCGTGGCAGGGCTGCTCTGCCTCGTGATGATCGGTTATGTCCTGCTTGGTCTGCTTTTTGTCTGGTGGCTGGTCCGGGTCATCCGCCCCATCGTCGCGCTAGTTGACGAAGCACCGATGCGCAATCCGCGCGGTTGGTTCTGAGATCGCGGCCGCAAGGCCGTTTATGATGGCGCAGACGCCCCCTGCCTTTCTACCCTAGAGGAAGGCAGGCCTCACCTCGCGGCTCGCCCGCATCAGTTAATGAGGAACCCGTATCGCGGTGCCGTGCCCCGGTGAGGTTTCGAGATCGCCTCCCCTCGCCCCTGCCAACGACGCGCTTTCCGGTATCTGAACCGAGCAGCCTCAGCCATTGCGCCAGATTTTCCGCCCTTCACCGTGAACCTGACCGGGCCTAAACCAGCTCGTTGCCGCTCAGCTCGTTCGGGGCAGCCAGATGCGGCAGGTCATGCCCTTGCCCGGTGCGCTCTCGATACGCAGGCGGCCGCCATGCCGATCCACGATATGCTTGACGATTGCCAGCCCGAGCCCTGTACCCGACTGAGAGGCGGTGGCGCGCCCCTCGACACGATAGAAGCGCTCGGTCAGGCGTGGCACATGCTGGCTATCCACACCGCGGCCATTATCCGCAACGGTAATCTCGATACCCTTACCGTTCTCTGCGGTGATCCCGACCCGTATCTCGATGGCGGGGCCGCCATATTTGAGAGCGTTTTCAACCAGATTGAGCAACACCTGAACGATCTGGTCCTCATCAGCCGGGAAGAAAAGGTCATCTTCGGTCGGCAGGAGGATCAGTCTGGCATCGGATGACCGTATCAGGATCTGACTGTCTTCCAGCAGGCGATCCATAAGGTCCTGTGCGGACACCATGTCATGAGGCCGCATATGTTCGAGGCGCTGAACACGCGACAGATAAAGCAGGCGCTCGATCAGCCGCTCCATACGCGCAGCCTGCGCCGCCATGATCGCCAGAAATTGCTGCTGTGCCGCAGGATCATCGGCCGCAGGACCCTGAAGCGTTTCGATGAACCCGATGAGCGATGCCAGAGGGGTGCGCAGTTCATGGCTCGCATAGGCCACGAAATCGGCGCGCATCCGATCCACGACCTCGAACTCCGAACAGTCTTCCAGAACAGCGAGCACGCCCTCTTCCCAGCCTATGGCGCTAGCAAAGCGCTCCGGCCATTTCCGAAAGGTCACCTGCACGATCCGACGCACCGGCACGTCAAGTTCGACACGCGTGACGACACCCGTTTCGGGGGTCAACGTTGCAAGAACAGATTGCACCGCAGGGTGCCGGATGACTGCCCCGAGCGCATCACCAAAGACAGCATGTGCCACACGATTGGCATGAAAAATGCGCCCGCCTGCGCCAAGCAACACAGCGGGAATAGGCAGAAGTTCGCAAAAGACCGGGGCCTTGGGCGCCTCCCCCGGCTGGGTGTTCACCAGCGCGACAGGGGGCGGCAGGCGGGCAAGGCGCAAACGTGACTGTCGCCATGTAAGCCCCCACCCGAGACATGAACAACCAAGAAGGATTGCAAGCAGAGCCGTCAGGGTCGTGGTCTCTCAGGCCTGATCGTCAAGGGCATAACCGGCAGAACGCACGGTCCTGACGTAATCGAGTTCCGTGTCGAGATTGAGCGCCCGACGCAACCTGCGGATATGCACATCGATGGTGCGCAGTTCCACATGCACGTTGGAGCCCCATACTTTCTGAAGCAGATCCTCGCGTGAAAACACCCGGCGCGGATGACGCATCAGAAATTCCAGCAGGCGGAATTCGGTCGGGCCGAGGGTCAGGGCGCGGCCATTGCGCTCGGCACGATGGGTCTGCAGATCGAGCGTCAGATCGGCAAAGCTCAGGACATTCTGCTTGACGGGCTGCGTACGGCGCAACAGGGCGCGCAAGCGGGCGTCGAGCGCCTCGATGCTGCAGGGCTTGGCAATATAGTCATCAGCACCGCTGTCGAGTCCGCGAATACTGTCCTGCTCGTCGGCGCGCGCCGTCAGCATGAGCACAGGCAGATCATGCAGCGAGGCTGTGCCCCTGATGCGGCGGCACAGATCGATGCCCGACATACCCGGCAGCATCCAGTCCAGCACCATCGCATCCGGACGGGAGCGGGAGATGAACTCCCAGGCCTGCTCGGCCTCGGGGAAAGCCGAGACGTCATAACCGAGCTTATCGAGGTTATAGCGGATCATGAGTTGCAGGGAGGGATCATCCTCAACCACAACGATTTTCACCAGAGAGCCACTCATCGCGAAACCAGATCATCCCCAGCTGCCAGACCACCGCGCGGGCGCACCGAAGGCAGGTTCTCCCCCGTCACGGCGTAATAGACGCGCTCGGCGATATTAGTGGTGTGATCACCGATGCGTTCAAAATTCTTGGCAATGAACAGCAGATGGGTGCACGGGCTGATGTTGCGCGGGTCCTCCATCATGTAGGTGACGAGTTCGCGGAACATGGCGGTGTAATACTCGTCCACCTCACGATCGGCCTGCCAGACTTCGGTTGCGCGGTCGGCGTCCTGCTGGGTCACGGCATCGATCACACGGCGCAGGTTCTCCTGCACCAGTCGCCCCATGCTGCGCAGACCCGAAAGCGAGATCTGGCGATCGACCAGATCGAAGCGCTGACTGCGACGGGCGATCGAGGCAGCGTAATCGCCAATACGCTCAAGGTCGCCGGTGATCTTGAGAGCGGCCACGATCTCGCGCAGATCACCCGCCATCGGGCTGCGCAGCGCCAGAAGGCGGATCGCCAGGGCCTCGACATCGCGCTCGAGCATATCTACCTGCGGGTCCTGCGCAGGGGCCGCCTGAGCGGCGTCCTCATCGTGCTCGGTCACGGCCGCTACGGCCTGCGCAACCTGACTTTCGACAATACCGCCCATACGCGCCATCATGGCGCGCATCCGGTCCAGTTCCTGCTCGTAGCTCTTGACTGTGTGAAGGCTGTCCGCTGGCATAATTGCGTATCCCTACCCGCTTGGGGAAAACTTAACCGAAACGCCCGGTGATATAATCCTGAGTCTGCTTCTGACGCGGATTGGTGAACATCCGGTCAGCGCTGTCCATCTCGATCAGGGAGCCGAGATAGAAGAACGCGACCTGATCCGCGCAGCGTGCCGCCTGCTGCATGTTATGCGTCACGATAGCGATGGTGAAATCCTGCTTGAGCTCGTCAAGAAGCTCCTCGATACGCGCGGTCGAAATCGGGTCCAGCGCCGAAGTCGGCTCATCGAGCAATAGCACTTCGGGTTTGGTCGCAATGCTGCGGGCAATGCACAGACGCTGCTGCTGCCCACCCGACATGCCCGCTGCGGGCTCTTTCAGACGATCGCGCACTTCCTTCCACAAGGCCACGCGCGTCAGCACGTCCTCAACACGCGCATCCATTTCCGTGCGCGAGAGCTTCTCATGCAGGCGCACACCGAAAGCGATGTTGTCATAGATCGACATCGGAAACGGGGTGGGCTTCTGAAACACCATGCCGATACGCGAGCGCAGCATGTTCAGGTCGAGCGCCGGATCGAGAATATCGGCTCCATCGAACAGGACCGATCCTGTTGCCTTCTGCCCCGGATACAGATCGTACATCCGGTTGAAGATACGCAGCAGCGTGGACTTGCCGCAGCCGGAAGGGCCGATCATGGCCGTTACGTTCTGCTTGCGAAAATCCATCGTGATGGATTTCAGGGCCTGTTTCTCGCCGTAGTAAAAATCGAGTTCGCGCACGGCCAGAGCCGCCTCCGGTGTGGCCGGAGCGGACGATGTATGGGGGAAATCCTGCAGGGCTTCGCTCATGAGCGTGTCGTCCTCTTGCTTATGACTGTTTACTGCGGAAGCCGAACCGCACGATGATATTGATACCCAGAACGCCAAGCGTCACCAGAAGCGCTCCCGTCCAAGCCAGACGGACCCAGTCATCATAGGATGCGCCAGCATACTGGTAGATGGCGATGGGAAGGCTCGCCATGGGCTTGTTGAGACTGAACGACCAGTTCTGGTTACCAAGCGAAGTGAAAAGAAGGGGCGCGGTCTCACCGCTCACGCGGGCAAGCGCAAGCAGGATGCCCGTCAGAACGCCCGGTGCTGCCGAACGCAGGCACAGGAAGAGCACAACGCGCCAATGAGCCGCCCCAAGGGCCGAGCCAGCCTCACGCATGGCCACGGGCACGAGGCGCAACATATCCTCGGTCGTGCGCACGATGATCGGCACAGCCAGAATGGCCAGCGCCACCGATCCGGCGAGCCCGGAGAAGTGGCCGAAAGGGGCCACAAGTACGAGATAGACGAACAGCCCGATCAGAATGGACGGCGCCGAAAGCAGAACGTCGGAGACGAAGCGCACCGACATCGCGAATTTCGAGCCGCTGCCGAACTCTGAAAGATAGATCCCGCAGCCAAGACCGACGGGTGTTGCGATGATGAGCGCCACTGCTGTCTGAATCAGGCTGCCGAGAATGGCATTGGCCAGACCGCCATTGCTGCCCGGCGGCCCCATGGGATGAAGCAATGCCGCCAGAGACAGCCCTGCAAGACCGTTCCAGAGCAAAGTCCAGAGAATGGAAACCAGCGCCAGCACGAGTATGCCCGTTGCGGCAAGACTCATGACAGTCGCCAGACGGTCCATCACGAGGCGCTGTGTAGCGCGCGGGTCCTTGCGCCATCCCGCTCCCATAGTCTTGCTCATGCCCGTTTCTCCCGCAGCAGCCAGCGTGCAATGGCAAGCGTGGTGAAGGACAGCAGCATCAGGATGAAACCCAGAGCCAGAAGCGAGGAGAGCTTGAGGCTGCCTGCCGCACTCTCAGGGAATTCGAGCGCGACAAGAGAGGCCACCGTATTGCGTGGTGCAAACAGTGACCAGCCAATCGTATTGGCATTGCCGATGACGAAGGTGACCGCCATGGTCTCACCGAGGGCTCGCCCCATGCCGAGCACCACACCACCAATCATACCGGCGCGCGACCAGGGCACGATCACCCGGCGCATGACCTCCCAGCGTGTGGCGCCCAGCCCGTAGGCGCTTTCCTTGAGCATGGGCGGCATGACCGCAAACACGTCACGCATCACGGCCGTCACGAAGGGTGTGATCATGACAGCCAGAACGAGCCCGCCCGTCAGCAGGCCATAACCGAACGGTGCGCCATGCACGAGCCAGCGTATGCCAGGCACATGGCCGAAATGATGCCGGAAGAAAGGCTGCACATGCTGCGCCATGAAGGGCACGACAATGAAGAAGCCCCACATGCCGAAGATGATCGAGGGCACCGCGGCGAGAAGCTGCACGGCAGTCCCGACCACACCGGCCACCATGGGCGGGGCAATATTGGTCAGCCAGAATGCTGCCCCGAAGGCCAGCGGCACACCGATCAGGATGGCGATAAGCGTCGAGCCGATCGTGCCGAATACAGGAGCCAGGGCACCGTATTCATTGGTGACGGGGTTCCATACATCGTGAAAGGCAAAGCCTGCACCGAAGGTGCTGAAGGCCTTGCTGCCTCCCATAGCCATGGTCAGAACAAGCCCGCCCAACGATACGAGCACCAGCAGGGCGCACGCCCCCACCAGCAGCCGGAAGAGACGATCGCCCTTCCAGAACGGGGTTTTCCGGGCTTCCTGGAGCGGTGCAGGCTGGGTCCGCGGCGCGGCAGCACTAGTCATACGGTCGTTGCGTCCTGGCTCAAACAAGGCGGTGACAGAGGTCAAAGGCATCTTCTGCCAGTCTGTCGTGTAGCTTTCCAGCCCCTGTGAGACAACAAGCCTGTTCATGGCAGGCCTGTGAATATTTCATGACAGAGTCAGAAGCTGCGCCCCTCAGCCCAGCCGTGAAGCAGATAATGCATCAACGGGCCGGGTGCCCAACCCCGCACGTCGGGCTGGGCGTCTTCATAGGCAGCGGCTGACCAGGGGCGGGTCATGCTTGCATCCTGAAACAGGATCGGCCCATTTTCGACATGCGTTGGCAGCGAGGACGCCGATTTCGCCCATGGAACATACGCCTGGAGCAACCCGTCATACCGGGACAGAAAATGCCGCTCATCCTCCAGAAGAACACCGATAAGATGACGCCCCGGCAAATTTGGGGTCGCGGCGTACCGCATCAGAGCCGGTCGGTCATCCGGATCGAGAAGTGAATTCGAGAGCTTGAGACGAGCGCGACGCTGCATCTCTCCATAATCGTGATTATGCCAGTGCAGATAGGTAAAGCGTGTGAGCGCAAAGCCCGGTGCGCGCATCGATGTCGGGTTGTGCTGGCCGTTATCGACGACACCAACGCTGCGTGACGGCAAAAACCCCTTGTAGAATCCCGTATCGACAGCAAACCACCCGCTACGCGCCGGCACATTGAACAGCGATGTAGCAATACGGAGGGCACGCGTCTCGCCAAGATGATACGCAAACTCACGCTGGATGACTGAAGGTTCTGTGGAGAGCCCCTCATTCCCCACCACGGCAAGAAACTCGTCGCAATCGACGGGAAGCGCGAAGTCATAAGGCGCGCCACGGTCCCACTCGCGTATCTGTTCGGCGAAATGCAGACCCTTGCCGTGGAAATCACCCGGGTCATCGCAGTCGCGTCGTACCGTGACACCACATCGTTCAGCCTGCGTCAGCAGATGAAGGGTCAAGGGGTCACGCGACCCGTTATCGAAGATCGTGAGGTTGGAAAACCCAAACACCCGCCCGTAATAGGACAGCCACGCCATAAGCATGGCGCCTTCGTCACGCTGCATCATCAGGACGCGAATTCTTGGAGCGAATGTAATGAAATATCTCCTGGACGGACAAAGCGGGGCATTTACCTAGCCATAACGCCGTATCTGCGGCATTGCTGACGCCAACGACCGGGATAAGGTCAACGATGCGACTGGCAAGAGAAACAGATCATGAAAACTGCCCCAGCCAACAGCCCCTTTATTGGTTATTGCGAAGGGCTCCAGAAGGAGACCCTGATTGGTTGGGCCGTCAACCGGCTTGATCCTTCAACGCCGGTGCGTCTTCATATCCTGATCGACGGGCAGGAAATCACGCAGATCCTGGCCGACCAGTCCCGCAGCGACGTTCAGAATGCTCTGCGGACACCTCACGACAGACTGGGTTTCACCTTCTCCATTCCTGCAAAATTCATGGACGGCGCGCAGCATGATTTGTCCATTCGCCTCCAGGACCGAACTTCTTTACCGATAAAGAACGATTCTTTACCTGAAGGAAGGGATTTAGTCTATAGATTTACTCTGGAATCCAGACCTGAATACACAAGCTGCGTCGATGGCATCAAGCAAGGCTCTCTCAAGGGCTGGATCCTGCAAAAGATGCCGACAGACGCAGACTGGCGCGGTGACTGCATTGTTTCGGTAACAGCCAATAATGTCCTGGTCGCCCAGGTGCGTGCCGATCGCTATCGTGGCGACGTTGCTGCCGCTGTGGGCTGCAATCCGAATTGCGGGTTCGAAATTCCCATCCCGCAGCGCTTTCGCGGCTCTTCGCCAAGAAGCTTTTCGGTCAAAGTCATGCCTGAGGG
This sequence comes from Asaia bogorensis NBRC 16594, assembly GCF_001547995.1. NCBI lineage: Bacteria > Pseudomonadati > Pseudomonadota > Alphaproteobacteria > Acetobacterales > Acetobacteraceae > Asaia > Asaia bogorensis. The sequence goes on along the minus strand of NZ_AP014690.1, from coordinate 746,436 downwards.
GGAACACCTCATGGGCAGCCCGTTCACAAGCTCGATTGCCGATGACGCGCTTGAAACGCGTCTTCTCGATATTGCCGAGACAATCGACCGCCTGCACCGCGAGCTGACCAAGCTGCGCACCGAGATACGCGCTGCCATCCCCCAGGCAGGATATAATCTTGGCAATTATGACCGCTGGGCCTCGCTCTATTATCCGGCCCTGCGCGAGCGCACAGCGCTCCTGCGCGTCAAGGCCCCGCTTGCAGATGAACCGCTGATCAGCATCCTTTGTCCCACTTACAAGCCTCTGAAGGCAGACTATGTCACCGCCATCAACTCGGTCCTGAACCAGACCTATCGCAACTGGGAACTTCTCCTGATTGATGACGGCATGGTCTGCCCCCAGACGACAGCGCTGATGGAGGAATATGCCGCCAAGGACAGCCGTATCCGCGTTCTCCCGCTTGCGGAAAACCAGGGAATTTCCGGCGCTACCAATGCTGGCATGGAAGCTGCCAGGGGCGCCTACACAGTGTTTTTCGACCATGACGACATGCTGGTCGATGTCGCGCTTGAAGTCATGCTGCGCAAGGCACAGGAGAGCAATGCGCTCATCATCTATTCAGATGAGGACAAGGTTGATCTGGCCAATAACTGGCAATCCCCCAATTTCAAGCCTGATTTCAACTACCGCTATCTGCTGGGCTGCAACTATATCTGCCATCTCACGATGGTTGAAACCGCGACCATGCGCGCCATTGGCCCGCTGCGCGCCGAATATGATGGTGCGCAGGATCACGATTTCATGCTGCGTGCCTGTGAAACCGTTCCTCATGATCGCATCGCCCATGTGTCAGAGCTGCTCTATCACTGGCGCATGACGCCCAATTCGACCGCGGTGACGGTGGGCAACAAGAATTACGCGATCGCCGCCGGGGTGAAGGCCGTCTCGGACCATCTGACACGTCGGGGCTTCTCGGCCGATGTCTCGTCCATCAATGGCCTTACCCTTTACCGGGTGGACTGGCGGCTCGATGCCGCCCCCAGTGTCTCGATCATCATCCCGTTCAAGGATCAGATCGACATTACGCGCCGCTGCCTGGAAACCCTGCTGGAACGCACGGATTATCCGGATTTCGAGATTGTCCTGATCAATAACTGGTCAGTCACGCCCGAGGCACATGCCTTCATGCGTGAGTTCGATGACCAACCCAATATCCGCTTTCTGACAGTGGAAGAGCCTTTCAACTATTCGAGGCTCAACAACCTTGCCGCGGCCGGATGCCGGTCCGACTATCTTGTGTTCATGAACAATGATGTGTTCGTCGAACACCCCAACTGGCTGCGCCTGATGATGAATGAAGCGCTGGCCGATACGGGCGTCGCCGCCGTTGGGGCGCGCCTGCTCTATCCCAACCAGACCATACAACATGCCGGTGTCGTGGTTGGCCCTGCTGGTGTCGGGGCCCATGCCCATCGCGGCTGCGGCCCTGAGGATTACGGCTATATCGGTCGTATCCTGCTTAGCCATGAGGTCACGGCGGTCACCGCCGCCTGCATGCTCGTGAAGCGCTCGGTTTTCGAGGAGGTCGGGCAGTTCGACGAGACCCATCTGAAGATCGCCTATAACGATGTCGATCTTTGCCTCAGGATCCGGGCGGCCGGTCATCGCATCATCTATTGTGCCGAGGCACTGGCCTGGCACCATGAGAGCATCTCACGCGGCTCGGATGATGTGCCGGAGCAGGAAGCGCGCTTCTTCGAGGAAGGGCAGGTCATGCAGCAGCGCTGGGCCGGACACCCACTCTATGAACGCGACCCCGCCTATCCGCGCTTCTTCACCGTCGATCTCCAGCCCTTCTTCGATCTGGTCGATCCCCAGCGCACCTGATCGGGACTACCCGCATGAAGGGCTCGCGCCCGTGACAAGGCGCTTGCCCGCGAGAGAGGGTGTTCCCCTCTCCCGCCCCGGCTCACACGCGGGGTATGTTGTTCTTCTTGGTTCTGAATTCGTCGGCAATGCTCAGCACATAGATGCCAAACCCGCCAAGCGAAAGCGCGAGCCCCACCCAGCCGACTGACGTCCAGCCAAGCCCAGCTGAGATGGCAAGTCCACCCAGCCAGGGGCCGACTGCGTTGGCGATGTTGAAAGCACTCTGGTTCAGTGCGGCGGCGAGGCCTTCCGCGCCAACCGCCACAGTCAGCAAGCGCGCCTGTACCACAGTGGCAAGACCGCCGCTGGCACCGATCATGAACACGTTGATGGCCAGAGGCACGAATTTATGCGCAGCCTCAGGAAAGCCCGCCATCGATGCCGCCCCCATGAGCAGCACACCCGCAAGGGTTGGCATCATCTTGTGATCGGCAAGCCAGGCACAGACCAGCGTGCCGATTGTCATGCCCACACCGAAAACCGCCAGCATGATCGGCACATAGGATTCCGGCACCTGCGTGACGTTGATCATGATTGAGGCGAGATAGGTATAGACGCAGAACACGCTGCCGAAGCCCACCGCACCGATGGCAAGCGTCAGCCAGACCTGTCGCAGCTTGAGCGCCGTGAATTCGTTGAGAATACTGGCGTCCTTGCGCGGCGCATCCTTGGGAGCAAAGATACTCAGCAGAACGGCAGTGCACAGCGCCAGAAAGGCAATGAGGGCGAAAGCCCAGCGCCAGCCGACAATCTGACCGATACCATTCGCCAGCGGCACACCACCGATGGTGGCAATGGTCAGGCCCAGAATGACACGGCCCACAGCCTGGGAGCGCTTGTTAGGCGGCACGAGTGATGAAGCCAGAATGCCGGCAATGCCGAAATAGGCGCCATGCGGCAGACCACTGATAAACCGGCAGGCCAGAAACAGCAGATAGTTCGGTGCGATCGCACTGACACCATTACCGATCATGTAAAGCAGCATCATGCTGATCAACATGGTGCGTCGGCTGATCCCGGCGCTGAAAAGGGCAATGGTCGGTGCCCCGACGCACACACCTGCCGCATAGAGCACGATGGCATGACCCGCTTCGGGATCGGTCACCCCAAAGCTGTGGGCAATCATGGGCACGAGGCTCATGGCGGCAAATTCTGCCGTGCCGATTGCAAAGGCCCCGAGCCCAAGACTAAAAAATATGATGCGAATGTCGCGCATCGACCGAGCCAGATCGCCAGATCCCAAGCTGCTCATGCCACCCTCAGCCAGTATGAAGAATGATTCCCGTGAATAAGGGCGCGCCCATGGACCTTACCGCATACCCCGAGACGATTTCTGCCCTTACCCTAGCTTCGGACCAATACGAAGAGGCTCTGGCGCAAAATGATGTCACCGCCCTTGATGCGTTGTTCAGCAATCAACCGAACGTGATCCGCCTCGGCGCGACTGAAAACCTTTTCGGACCAGAAGAAATCGCTGCGTTCCGCCGTGAACGCACAGATGGCGCTCCCCCCCGTGAACGCCTGCGCCGCGACATCATTTCTCTCGGTGCCGATGCCGGTTGTGTCACCATCCTGTTTCGCAATCTGCATAACGGGCGCATCGGTCGCCAAAGCCAGACCTGGATCAGGCAGGACGCGGCGTGGAAGGTCATTGTCGCGCATGTCTCGTTTCTCGCGTGACCGGCCTGCGTCACAGCATTGAGTATTCGAGGTATGAGAGACGGGGCCTTGTTCAGAAAGCAACAGGGATGACCGTGACTGAAGACCGCGTCCCTCACACCATGATGAACTATTCGACATGAATAAGAGCCCCAGTTTGACGAGGCTTTAGCGCAACCGGCTCCCCTCAGGCACGTTTGGAGATCATCGCTTTGCGCGAATGTCCGACATCAAACTTGTTAGGGTAGATCAATGACCACGAAACACGCGATGCATACGACCCAGAATGCTCTGAAGTCCAACGCCAAGACCGTGTCGATTGAAACGCTCAATGCCCGCCTTGCCGATCTGATCGATCTGGCGCTGATCACGAAGCAGGCACACTGGAACCTCAAGGGGCCGCAGTTCATCGGCGTTCACGAAATGCTCGACGGCTTCCGTGACAGCGTTGACGATCTCGTGGACAAGGTTGCCGAACGCGCCGTGCAGCTCGGTGGCACTGCCTATGGCACAGTGCAGGACGTCTCGAAGAATTCGGCCTGCACACCCTACCCCACTGACGTTTACAAGATCGCCGATCATATCTCCGCCCTGATCGACCGCTACGCAACGGTTGCAAACAATGTGCGCGAGTCCATCGACGTGACGGACGAAGCCGGCGATGCCGACACGGCTGATCTTTTCACAGAAGCGTCGCGTGCGCTCGACAAGCATCTGTGGTTCCTCGAAGCCCATACGCAGGAGCCGACGGGCGAGATGCGCGATGGCGACCATAAGGGCGCACGATAAGTCCTGCCTGTCTTCCTGACAGGAAGAAATGATAAGAGCCCCATCGTAAGCGCTACGATGGGGCTTTTTCATGACTGATCAGTCAGATTCGAGACAGAATCCGCCTTATGCTGCTGTGAACACAGCGATTATCGATCGGAGACCAACCGTTATTTTATCGTTTTATAAGATTTAACGGTTATATCGAGTTTCTTACTAAGAAAAATCTTAAAATAACGTAACTGGCATAGTCATCTAGCAATCTTTAACGGCACAACCCTTCTAGCGCCCCCGGGCTTTTCATAGAGGGTGAACCGTTTTGAGCATTGTCACGATTGTTGGCACATCAGGTACAGCTATTCAGGTCACTGTCGGGGGCGGCAAGGCACAGACCCTCGCTCAGACTTATGCCCAGCAGATGTCCGATGTTTATAAACGTAACGATCTCAAAACAGTTCTCGTGACCGACTCTACCGCCCGAACAATCACCACGGGCAATACGCTGCTTGAAGGCTTCGTCACTACCGGTGGCAGCTTTGCGCCTCTTGGCACCTACGATTTCATCGGTGTGGGTGGATGGGCCGGGAACGGCACCCAGTCAGGCGAGACATTGCTGAATGAGCGTGTGACGATAGACGGTAGCGGTGTGACGCCAACGACGACCCTCTCGGTCCTGGGCGGTAGCACGGCAGGCCTGACCTATGAGGCTGGCAGCGGCAACGGCAGCTTCCTCGGCCTCTCCGGCGACAACTATTTTAACGGAAACAGCCAGAGCGCCAGCTGGACCATCCTTACCGGCGCCGGCAACGATACCATCCTCGCGACCAACGGCATAAACACCATCGATGCCGGAACCGGCCGCAACGTTATCCAGCTTCAGCAGGGCACGAACTATGTCGCCTCCGAAGGGCAGGACACGATAACAGGTCAGGAAGGCGGCAGAACCGTTCTGACGCTGACTGGCGGCAACGCCCTGGTCACTCTGGGCAGCAACAGCTTCGTGAGCGACGAGGCGACGATTGGCAGCCATATCACGATAGGTGATGACAGCACTGTCCAGGCGGGCCAAGGCTCGACCATTGTCTTTTCAGGCAAGAATGGCACAATCTCCGGGGTGCATAACGATACGGTCTCGGCGCTCGGCAATCTCACGGCCCTAAACGGTAGCGCGCAGACCCTCAGCGTGAACGGCGCACTCCAGTTCATTGCAGGTACTGGCGCAACCCGGATCACTGCCGATCAGGCCACGCTATGGGGTGCCGATGGTCTGAACGCCAATATTGACGTGAACAAGACATCGCTCTGGACCGGTAACCAGTCCGGCAGCAGCAGCGCCGAGATGATCAACGCTTCGTCATCGAAGGGATCGTTCGAGGCCTGGACCGGCGCAGGGCAACAGACGATCATTGGCAGCGAGGCCTCGGATCATTTCGTGTTCGGCACCCGTTACAGCGGCAATGAGGGCGAGACCTACGCCACGGTGACAGGCGGCAATGTGGCGGCAAACACCTTTGGCGTGCTGGCCGGCCACACGGCAGGTGACATCACGATCACAGATTTCTCGGCTGTCAGTGGCAACAAATTCTTTATGTATAATTACAAGCCGGCGGATGCCGAGGCTGCTGCGAAGGAGTTGCTGGCCACGGCCACAGTGTCAGGAGGCAACACCGCCATCATGCTTGATAACAACATGAAGGTGACCTTCATGGGTGTAACCGATCTGAAAGCCAGCAGCCTCGATATCAGCTAATCCAACCCCGGCTGACGACCGGAGGACGGCTCCACGTCATCGCCTGCCAACGACGACGGGACGCGTGAACGATTACCGATCACCCACCCTGCCCTGTCCGTCACGCAGGGCGGGCGCGCGTTTGTTTAGCGATTGACCAAAGCCATATTGCTCTCATTGTAGCGCAGGCCGGTAACGGTCCCGGCGGTAAGCGCCTTGTCGAGCACCACCATATCCTCATCACCAAGACGCACGTCCAGTGCACCCAGATTCTCATCCAGATAGCTCTGCCGCTTCGTGCCTGGAATAGGCACGATGTCCTGTCCCTTTGCCAGCAACCACGCTAGAGCGATCTGGGCCGGTGTCGCGTCATGCTGGCTGGCAATCACACCCACAATCTCGGCTGCCTTCTGGTTCGCTGCAAAGGCTTCACCCTGAAAGCGCGGGTCAGTATGCCGGAAATCGGTCGCCGGATAGGATTCCGCGGGCTTCGCCGTCCCGGTCAGGAAGCCACGACCCAGCGGGCTGAACGGTACGAAACCAATCCCCAGTTCACGCAGGGTAGGCAGGATGTCCGTCTCTACATTACGCTCCCACAGCGAATATTCGCTCTGTACGGCTGTGACGGGATGCACGGCGTGAGCCTGCCTGATGGCCGTTGTGCCAGCCTCCGAGAGGCCGAAATGCAGAACCTTTCCCTCCTCGACGAGCCGTGCCACCGCGCCCGCCACATCGGCCATGGGCACGGCCGGGTCCACACGATGCTGATAAAGCAGGTCGATATGGTCGGTCTGCAGGCGTCGCAGTGACGCTTCGACCACTTCCCGGATATGATCGGGGCGACTATCGACGCCGCAGGATTTTCCATTGTCGATCTTGAAGCCGAATTTTGTGGCGAGCTTTAGAGCACTGCGCCGTCCTGCCAGAGCGCGGCCCAGCAGCTCCTCATTCAAAAATGGCCCGTAGACCTCAGCCGTATCGAACAGGGTAATGCCACGCTCTATCGCGCGGTCGAGTGTGGCCAGGCTCTCGCGTTCATCGGCAGCACCGTAGGACTGGCTCATCCCCATACAGCCCAGCCCCAAAGCCGAGACGCGCAGCCCTGATGCTCCAAGAGCGCGATATTCCATAGACCGACCCCTTTACCTGCAAAACTTCCAATCCGGCAGACACAAAGCGGGGCGCGGGTCAGGGTTTCTTGCGAGACGATGGTCTTTTGGCAGGTTTGTCGAGCAAGCGGCTCAGATACCCCACCATGAGCGCCTCATCGGCGCTCAGGCTCGTGCGTGCGCTCTCCTGTTCCAGCAGGGTCTCAGCCTGACGGGCAAAGGCTTCGCGCAGGCTCCCATCAAGATAGCCGGTCAAAATCTGCGGATGGATATAACATTTGCGGCACACGGAAGGGGTGTTCCCCAGTTGGGACGCGACATGCTCGATCGTGCGCAGGATGTTTTTCTTGGCCCTGGCCCGGCTGTCGCTTGCCTCGAGGCTGGACAGCGTCAGCGCTGCCAGATGGGTCGCCGCCCAGGTCCGGAAATCCTTGGCAGTGATATCCTCTCCGCTGATTTCCTGCAGATAGGCGTTTACGTCCTGAGAGTGGATCTCGTGCGGTTCGCCCTCATCATCGAGATACTGAAACAGCTTTTGCCCGGGCAGATCCTGCAGCCGTGAAATCACGCGGACGAGTTTGGGGTCGCGCACGTCAAGATGTGCCTCGATCCCGTGTTTGCCCCTGAAGTCCAGCGCCAGCTTTCCTCCCTCGATATGCGCATGCCTGTGCCTGAGTGTCGTCAGGCCAAAGCTGCGATTATCCCGGGCGTAGGTCTCGTTGCCGATACGCGCCATCGTGCGTTCCATAAGGCGCACCACGGCAGCCAGCACGCGCGCCCGGTTGAGGCTGGGATGTCTGAGGTCGTCATCCACGCGCTGTCGTATCAGAGGCAGCTTGTCGCCAAAGACCAGCATACGCGCAAATTTGTCCTCGTCACGGATCAGGCGCCATCTGGGGTGGTAGCGATATTGCAGCCGGTTCCGGCTATCCTTGCCCACCGCCTGCAGATGGCCCTTCGGGTTGGCGCAAATCCATACGTCCCGATAGGCAGGAGGAATTGCGAGCCCCTTGATGCGTGTGAGTTCTTCCGGGGCGGTGATACGATCTCCCGAAGGGTCGCGATAGAAAAACCCCTTACCCGCGCGGTGGCGGGTGATACCGGGGCCGGAGCGGTCCACATAGGTCAGGCGAGCGGACCGGGCATGTTGGCGCGCCTCTTGCTCGGCACTCGCTGTTGTCTGACTTTGCATGGCGCCCATTCTCCCGCTTCGCACGGGTTAGTCCCCGTGCATGGGTGGAGAAAAGCGCGACAGGGGCAGGAGGGTTCCCCCTCCTGCCCCTGTCTTGCAAGGGCACGGCCTGACCCGTGCCCGATTGTCCCCGCAGACGTTACTCGGCAGGCAGACGGATCAGATAGTCGAAGGCGGAAAGGGCGCTCTTCGCTCCCTCGCCCACGGCAATCACGATCTGCTTGTAGGGCGTCGTCGTCGCATCGCCTGCGGCAAATACGCCCGGAACAGAGGTTGCGCCGTGATCATCGACCTTGATCTCGCCGAAATCGTTCAGTGCCAGCGTATTGCGCAGCCACTCAGTATTGGGCAGCAGCCCGATCTGGACGAACACGCCTTCCAGCTCGATCCTGTGGTCCTTGCCATCGCCACCGCGATAGGTCAGGCCGTTCACCTTGTTACCGTCACCCTCAATGCGGCTCGTCAGCGCCTCGGTCAGAACCGTCACATTGGGCAGGCTGCGCAGCTTGTCCTGCAACACCTTGTCGGCCTTGAGCTTGGAGCTGCGCTGCAACAACGTGACATGACCGACGATACCCGCCAGATCGATGGCCGCCTCGACACCACTATTGCCGCCGCCAGCCACGGCAACACGCTTGCCCTTGTAGAACGGGCCATCGCAATGCGGGCAATAGGCCACACCCTTGGTGCGATACTGCTCCTCACCCGGCACACCCAGCTGACGCCAGTGAGCCCCTGTGGTCAGAATGACCGTGCGGCTGTGCAGGATCGCACCGCTCTCAAGCGCGATGCCATGAAGCCCACCCGGTCGCGCAGCGGGGAAGAGTTCCTTGGCACGCTGACCGGAGATGATCTCCACATCATAGCTGCGCACATGGGCTTCGAGTTGGGCGGAGAGCTTGGGTCCCTCGGTTTCCTTGATCGAGATGAAGTTCTCGATTCCGGCCGTGTCCATGACCTGACCACCGAAGCGGTCAGCCACAAGCCCCGTTCGCAGTCCCTTGCGTGCCGCGTAAATGGCGGCGGAGGCGCCGGCAGGGCCGCTGCCGATGATCAGCACATCGAAGGCGGGCATGTCCTTCAGACGCTCTGCCGCACGACGCGGGGCGTCGTCATCCAGCTTGGCAAGGATCTGGTTCACATCCATGCGGCCAGAGCCGAAGGCCATGCCATTCAGATAGACCTGCGGCACAGTCATGATGTTCTTCGATGCCACTTCCTCCTGGAACAGGGCACCGTCGATGGTCGTGACGTTGATGGCCGGGTTGATCACGCTCATGGCGTTCAGGGCCTGCACCACATCAGGGCAGTTCTGGCACGAGAGCGAGACGAAGATCTCGAAGCGGAACTCGCCTGCAAGCCCCTTGATCTGCTCGGCAATTGCCGGCTCGATCTTGGGCGGATGGCCACCCGCCTGAAGCAATGCCAGCACGAAGGAAGTGAATTCATGCCCCATCGGGATGGCCGCAAAATTCACGCCATGTCGGCTGTCGCCACGACGGATCAGGAAGGACGGACGACGCTCGCTGACACCGTCTTCCGAATAGGTCACTTTATCGGAAAGGGCAGCAACTTCCTGAAGGAGTTCACCCATCTCCCGCGCTTTCGCGCTCCCGTCGAGGGACGCTTCAAGCACGACCGGGTGGCCCAGATTGGCGAGATAGGTCGAAAGCTGTGACTTGATGGGGTCCTGCAACATCAGGCTGATCCTGCTCTTTCCGAAAAACTGCACCGGATGATTCCGGCGGGGTTGGCCCGGCATGAAAGCCGGGCCAGACGACCTCAGATCTTGCCGATCAGGTCGAGCGACGGGGACAGGGTGGCTTCACCCTCTTTCCACTTCGCAGGGCAGACTTCGCCCGGATGCGACGCCACATACTGGGCTGCGCGGATCTTCTCGATCAGCTCGGCAGCCGAGCGACCGACGCCACCCGAAGTGACCTCGATGTACTGGATCTTGCCTTCCGGATCGATCAGGAACGTGCCGCGATCGGCCATTCCGGCTTCCTCGATCATGACATCGAAGTTGCGGCTGATCGTACCCGTCGGGTCGGCCAGCATCACATACTTGATCTTGCCGATAGCCGGCGACGTGTCGTGCCATGCCTTGTGTGTGAAGTGCTTGTCGGTGGAGACCGAGTAGATCTCGACGCCAAGCTGCTTGAAGGTCTCGTAATTCTCGGCGAGGTCTTCAAGTTCGGTCGGGCAGACGAAGGTGAAGTCAGCGGGGTAGAAGAAGAAGACAGACCACTTCCCCTTCACATCAGCTTCAGACACCTTGATGAACTTGCCATCATGATAGGCGTCGGTCTCGAAAGGCTTCACGGTCGAATTGATGCGTGGCATGCGATATGCTCCCTTTTCACATCTCTGTTTGATGACGGGCTCGTTGTCCCACGAACACGAACGCCCCGGAAATCGTTTCTGTCAATGGCAGATATAGGCAAAACCGCTTTCACAAACCGGTCGCATTGGTCCTATCTATGAACATGACCTATATTCCTCTTTCCGGGCTTTCCCTGCGTGACATCGAGTATGTGGTGGCTGTCGATGATCTTCGCAATTTCTCGCGTGCCGCCGAACGATGCGGTGTCAGCCAGGCCGGATTGTCGGAGCAGGTCCGCAAGCTTGAAATGCTGCTCGATGTCACACTTTTCGAGCGCTCACGCCGCCATGTAGCCCCTACGCCCGATGGTATCCGGCTCATCGCCATGGGCCGCGAAGTTCTGGCGTCTGCACGCGCCATGATCGAGGCCGCCCGAGCCCGCACAGGTCCGCTGGAGGGATTGCTGCGCATTGGCGTCATCGCAACCCTGGGCCCTTATTATGTGCCGAGCCTTCTGCCCCTGTTGCGTCGGTCCTATCCGGAACTGAAATTGCAGCTGACCGAAAGTCTGACCAACACAATGCTGGCCCGCCTGCGCCAGAACGAGCTCGATCTCGTCTTTGCAGCCTTGCCCGTTTCGGGAGAGAGCTTCGAGACCGCGCCTCTGTTTGAGGAGCCCTTTCTGGCCGTGTTCCCTCGCACGCACCCATTGGCAGAGCGCGAAACACTCGGCATGCAGGATCTCGCGGGTGATCATGGCGAGAACGGCTTGCTACTGCTCGAAGATGGCCATTGTCTGCGCGACCAGGCGCTGGCTGTCTGCGGCATGATGCCCATGCGCGACCAGCAGCGCCTTGCCACCAGTCTGGAAATGCTCTGGCACATGATCGGTGCCGGCGAGGGCTATTCGCTCATTCCGCAACTTGCCCTGCGCAACCGTGCCGAATGGGACGAACTTGTGGTCACGCGCGCGCTTCCCTCGGCCAGCCGTCAGATCGGTCTCGTCTGGCGCAGTTCAGACCCGCGTGGCCCGGCTTTTCGCGAATTTGCGTCCTTCCTCAGCCATCATATCCCCGAAGGCTGCCGTCAGATTGGCGCTGCCTGAGACGGTCCGTGAAACGGCATGATATGTTTTGGAGAGTGTAAGGTCTGCCGCCTTCCGGCGGCAAGGCATCGAGCACGATGAGGTCGTTACTCTCGGTGACCTTGGCTCGGCCTAGAAAAGCCAGCTCCAGAATCCCTTGTCCTTGAGGTCGTTCTCACAGCTGGCATATTGCGCGGCATAGACGTTGGCCCGTGCACCTACCTTGCGCGCGACGGTCATGAGCCACCCCTTGCTGGCATAGGATCGCTTGCGGTACCCGCCCCAGCCCTCGTGATAGGCCAGATATTGCCGCATCCCATCCGTCACGGGCACGCGGTTCTGCTTGCGGGTGTTGGTTATGTACCAGTTGATGAAATCGAGCGAGTCGGCGAAATTCTCACGACTGGCGCTGGTATCGGTCGCCTTCTGATAGTCCTGCCAGATATCCGTCTTGGCCTGCGGGTACCCGTAAGCCGTGGTGACGTAGCCCCAGGGGATGAACCACAGAATGTAGGTGCGCTTCGTATGCAGGTTACTGTGGTACCCGGATTCCTGATACATGATCGCCATCGGAACGGAGAATGGCACATTCCATTTCTTCTCCTGACGCAGCGCCGCATGATACCAGCCCCGCTTTTCGTGAAAGACCGAGCAGATATCATCAGGATGAGCGGGCGGCGCGGGCGTACAGGCAGCGAGGCCCAAGGGCACGAGGCAACCGCCTGCGAGGCCAAGACGCCTCACCGATTTTCTGGACGACAAGATCGACACCACCCCTCGGAACCTGTTGCCACACCACGCCCCGACATGCCGTCCGGGCACTCATCTCATAGCACAAATTATGTCGGGCTTATGGTTGATCGGCTGGCACAGCACCATCGGCGGAATCGTCCGGTGCCGTGCAGTGCCCTTGGAGAGATGCTAACCCGATGGCCCTGACACTCCCTCATACAACGCAGAGACTTAAGCCCCTTACTATCGTATCAGGTAACGGGTCGAATGGGGCGGCGGCGGCCCCCCCTCGTGATCTCGTGAACTGGACCGGGCTCAAGAACAGGCGTGCAGCAATGTCTGATCTCCTAGAACGTATGGCAGCAAGCCGCGAAGCCAAAGCAGAGCAGCTGGAAAGCCTCATCTCGGGCGGGAGAAACCCAGAGAGATTTGATACCTCCTAAGCAAAGCCCCTGCCCTGACCGACGACATCAGGAGCTTCAACGCCCTGTCCATCTTCATGACGCGGCGAAACCATCCGCCTCCTTACGCTGAGGTTCGGGTTCTGGGATCTGAAGTATGAGGCCTGACCTTCGCATCTGCCTCGACAACGAACCACTGCTTCCCGATCAGTCTGAGCCGAGAAGCCGGGAGGCTCACTCAGCGGTTCAGCGCTCCGTCGTGACGCCGCGCCATTCATCACGGGGGATGAGCGAGAGATCAGCGGCGCAGCTTCCCACCATGTAGCGATCAGCGTCCCAGGACCAGATTTCAGGGGCGTTTCGGGGCTCCTCGCCGCCATAGGTGGGAAGCGAGGATGTCAGGCCAACCGCGCCCGTCTTGATTGCCTCGTACAGGCTGTCCAGTGTCGGATACATCATGGGATTTTGCCTCCTTATCGAGCCTTCTTGTTCATCCCCGGTATTGTTTTCCGGTTTGGATGCAGAACCAGCAGCAGGCTTCGGGGTTTCGGTCAGACCCTCTGCGGAATCCCTCACTTTTCCGACAGCGTCACATAGGGGGATCGTCGCACGCCACCCTTGAGCAGTAATGAAAACCATGACCAGAGACCCTGCTTCCACGAACCCAGCCTCCGCCCATGACACCGTTCATTCTGAAGGCCAGAAGAGCAAGGCCGAGCGCGATGAAGCCGAGCGGCAACGTCGGCTCGGGCTGCTGATCGACCGGTTACCCGCACGCCTCGCCAAAACCGTGCGCTGGCTGCTCGCGCCGTCCCGGATCTGGATCCGTATACCGGCGGGGCTTCTCTTCATGGTCGGTGGCTGCCTGGCTTTCCTGCCCGTCCTTGGCGTCTGGATGTTGCCTCTGGGCTTTTTTCTGCTGGCGGAAGATATCCCTCTTCTGCGTCGATGGAGCGGCAGACTTCTCGCCTGGATCGAGCATCGTCATCCCGGCTGGATGGGGCTCAATTCCTGATTGACGCCGTGCCGACGCAGTCAGAGTGGGACGTTCATTCCGCGCAGGGATCATGAGATTGTCCAGCCATCGGCAGGCGCGTAGCCCGGTGGCCGGAATAAACTCAGTGCGTCGGGCTACCCGCTGGCGCCGGTACGGGATTGGTACGCACACAAGCCGTCTGCGCCTTTGCAGAAGGATCGCAGAGCGGCAGTTTCTCAGCGGCGGGAATGGGCCAGAACAGCCTAATGCCAAGCGAGATCAGCACCAGAACAAGCGCAACGATTGCCCAGGGCATGATCGAGGGGAGTTTGCGCGGCGGATCGGGGTCAGGCACCCCGTCCTTCATGATGCGATGCAGATCATTCACCGGGTCAGCCCTTCACCAGAACGGCCTGCATTTCGTCCCATTCGCGCTTGCTCAGCCCTGAATCGGCCTGTGTCACAGTCTCACCGGCCAGCTGGCGCTGCAGCACGGCAATCATGCCTGCCGAGAAGGTGAACGCACCCAGTCGGTAGTCCTCGAAGGCCGATGCCGTGATGGGCACCCAGGCACGCAGGATATCGAGCATCGCCTCGGCATAGACCCGGATCTCATACTGCGCGTGGCTGTCAGCACGCAGGCTCAGGAAGTGCAGCAGATTGTGGAGGTCGATCTTCCAGTACCACTGCGTGTAGGTGTTGAGCGTGAGGTTCATGCGCGCAAGCTCACGCGCCAGACCATAGCCCTCGGGGTCGAGCATCGTCTCGTAATTGTCGTAGCAGCGCGAGGCGTCCTGACGCAGCAGGTCCAGCACCTCGGCGGCCTTGTCGGGCGAAAGCGCCTCGGCACGACCCTGACGGTTGGAAACGCTCTGGGCCGAAACCTGCTCGGGATCGGGCAGATAGAACTCGCGGTCGAGAATTGAATAACGCGCCGAATATTCGTTCACGTTCGCCATACGATGGCGAATCCACTGGCGCGCCACGAATACCGGCAGCTTCACGTGGAACTTGATCTCGCACATCTCGAACGGCGTCGAATGACGATGACGCATCAGATACCGGATCAACCCGGTATCCTCGGACACCTTCTTGGTGCCGCGCCCATAGGACACGCGCGCAGCCTGTACCACCGCGCCATCATCGCCCATGTAATCGACCACACGAACGAAACCATGGTCGAGCAGCTCGATCGGATTGAAGAGAATCGCCTCTAGGGCAGGCACGGTCGGCCGGCTCGTCTGAGAGGGCGTAAGGCGGGAGGCGTCGATCTCGGCGCGTTGTTCTGGTGTCAGTGGCATAGGCCGAGGCTTACCACAGGAATACCGGCTTAGACACCAGCACTTCGCCTTGCGAGACAATTTGTCCGCTTCCGACACCCCTACATATCAGGCGCCATCAGGAAACGGGCACTCATGGTTCATCACGATTCAACCGGCTTGGTGTGACGCGCGGAATGCGGCGGCAAACCACCCCTTGCCGGGCGCACAGCAACACCCTATATGCATCGGTGCCGGAGGGCTTGCCCTTGGCTATGGCGATAAACGGTAAGTGGAATAATCGTTACGGACCCGGGGGCAGTGCCCGGCGTCTCCACCATTCCTTCCCGAGGGCTTTGCCCGACGGAAAGTTAGGGGACGAAACAGGCTCGACGTGCGTGGTAAAGACTTATCTTTTGCCCGGCATTGTACCGCCGTTATCGGGCTAAATCACAAGTGCCAATGATAACACAAAGGTGCTCGCTGTCGCTGCATAAGCGATAAGCGCGGTTCGGGAGGGCACCGGGCAACAGAAGCCCTCCCACTTTTCAAACCAATATGAATTCCACACGGCAAATCCCGAGGCCAGCTTTGCCTGAGCTGTCGTCGTTCGGGCTTTCGGGTGTCGCGCGCTCCCGCAGGAAGCGTCCTATGATGCGACAGGGCCACACCATGCAGTCGGGGCGGGTTCAGCCTGAGCATGGGTGAAATACCACGTCTCCCCGCAAGGCCTTGCCATCCCGCATGAAACGTCGCATCCCTGCGTGATCAGTTTTCGCAAGATGGATCTTCCAGAATGAATGATGATCAGGGTGACGGCATGGATCACGAACTGCCAGAAAGCCTGCTGCCTTACGATGAGTGGGTTGAAGACGCCTATCGCGAAGTCATGCTGCGTGCTCTCGATTACGCGGGCGCCGAAGGGCTGCCGGGCGAGCATCATTTCTATCTCACCTTTCTGACCGATTATCCGGGCGTCATCATTCCCGATCGTCTGCGTGCTCAATACCCGCATGACATGACAATCGTGCTGCAACACCAGTTCTGGGATCTCAAGGTAGATCGCGATGCCATGACGGTATCCGTCGGCCTCTCCTTCGGGGGGATCGGCAGCGTTCTGGTCATTCCGTTCGCCGCCATCACGGCCTTCGCCGACCCGCATATCCGTATGGCCCTGCGCTTCACGGTTGCACCGGGCGAAATGGCCGCTGAAACCGAAGAACCCGAGGCCGAGCCCGAGGAGGCCGAAGCCACCCATCGGGCGGCCAGCGAGGATGGCCAGGTTGTCAGTCTCGACGCCTTCCGCAAGCGCCCTCACTGAACGCGGCTACCGCACTCTGACGACACCACCCCCAAAAGGGCGCCCTCGCGGCGTCCTTTTGTTTCCCAGTCGTTTTGGCCGGCACGGCGGCAAACCCGGCTTGTCCTTCAAGCCGCGTTCACAAGCCCCAGAACGAGCTTTTCCATTTCCATCCTGACATCCTTGTCGGCCTCGCTCCTGACCAGTTGAGGGGCGAGTTTGAGGAGGTGCAGCAGCACGACACCACGTGCAGGGGCGCTGGCTTGCGCTTCGGGTTCTGCCTTCTCCAGAATACGCACCACGCGGCCCTGGAACTGGGCACGCCACTGCGCCGTGTGGTGCTCGGCGTCGGGTCGGGCTGCCAGAAGCAGTGTCGTGTAATCGCGCTCTTCGCGCTTATCCAGCCAGACATCGAGCAGCGCACGGGCCAGTTCTTCCCCCGCTCCGGGCCGGACGGTCTCGCCAAGCCGGTCGAGCACGGCAAGGCGGTCATGGATGAACCGCTCAAGAAGCGTCGCGGCAATACTCTCCTTGGTGGGAAAGAACCGGTAGAGCGACCCGATGGCCGTGCCCGAGCGCGCGGCGATCTCGGTCATGGTCGTCCCATCGACCCCTTTTTCGGCAAAAACCGCCCCGGCAGCATCAAGGATACGCGCCACTCTCTCGCGCCCGCGCTGCCTCTTGGGCGCAATTGCGTTTGACTTATGCGAGGATTCCCTCGCATAAGTAGCGGGTGACGTTTCCATCAGAGAAGGGTTCTCCCATGCTTGCTCTCGATCCCAAGACAACGGCGCTCGTGCTGATCGATCTTCAGAAAGGCATATTAAGTATGCCCGTCACCCCCCATACGGGCCAAGAGGTTCTGTCGCGCAACATGAAACTTGCGGAGCAGGCCCGTCAGGCCGGTGCCCCGGTCATTCTGGTGCATGTCGGCTTCGCCCCGGATTTTGCCGATGCGCCGCCCCAAAACGTGGATAAGCCTCTCGCCTCCTCCAGCCCCCTACCCGCAGACTGGAGCGACTTTGCCCCGGACCTCCAGCAGCCCGATGATCTTGTCGTGCTCAAGAAGCAATGGGGCGCCTTCACAGGAACCGATCTGGATCTGCAACTCCGCCGCCGGGGCATCCGGACGATCATTCTGGCCGGTATCGCCACGAATTTTGGCGTGGAATCGACCCTGCGTCACGCCTGGGAACTCGACTATGATGTGGTCGTGCCCGAGGATGCCTGCACCTCGCTCAATGCCGATCTGCACAGCATGGCGGTAACCCATGTCTTTCCGCGCCTGTGCCAGGTCACACGCAGCGACGAGATCGCGTTCGACGCATGAAAGATAGGGCGTCGCTCTGGCTGGGGCTGATTGCCCTTTCCGCTTTGCTGGGTGGCGGGCTCACCCTGCTGGGCCTGCCTGCTGCCCTGCTGATCGGCGCGATGGTCGCGGCCATTGCTGTGGCCGTTTCGGGCCGTGTCATCCCGTTGCACCGCACGCTGCCTGTTGTCGCTCAGGCGGTCATCGGGCAGCTCATGGCGCATAGCCTGACCCTTGGCGTTCTGCGCGAGATCCTGTCGCAATGGAGTATCTTCCTGGGCGGGGTGTTCTCGGTCATCGTCATGAGCTTTGCCCTCGGCTGGGTGCTGGCGCGCTTGCGCGTCATGCCCGGCAGTACGGCCCTGTGGGGTGCCTCTCCGGGGGCTGCCACGGCCATGCTGCTGCTTTGCGAGGCCTACGGTGCCGATCAGAGGCTTGTGGCCTTCATGGTGTATCTGCGCGTGTTGCTGGTAACGCTCACCACATCGATCATTGCCCATATCACCGGTTCGCACCGCCCTATGCCGCATGATGCCAGCACCTCTCACGCCAGCCTGACCAGTCAGGCCGGGATGCCGGAAACAGCCCTTCACCTGATCGGCCATGAAGCCGCAACGCTGTGGCCCTGCCTCGCCGTCATTGCCTGCGCGGTTCTGCTGGCGCGTTTCGTCCGTCATGGTGCCGCGCCTTTGCTGCTGAGCATGGCGGGCGGGGTTATCTTTCAGGCTGGTTTCGGCGTGCATTACGCCCTGCCCCATTTCCTGCTCGTCCCGAGCTATATGGTGATTGGCTGGATGGTCGGGCGACGCTTCACCCGCGATGTCATGCACCATGTCTGGCGCACCCTGCCCGCTGTCACGCTTTCGACGCTCATCCTGATTGGCGGTTGCGCCCTGCTCTCCTGGCCCCTTGCCCATATTGCCCATGTGGATGTGCTGAGCGCCTATCTGGCGACGAGCCCCGGCGGCGCTGACTCGATTGCCATTATCGCAGCCTCGACACCCATCAACATGCCCTTCGTCATGGCCATGCAGGTGGCGCGCTTTCTGTCTCTGCTGGTGATTGCGCCGCGCATTGCAACAACACTGGCCCGGTTTCTGCCCCGTGACCCCGATGCTGTCTCTAGTCAGACGGCCCGGAACACTGATAGTGCTTGATATACGCCCCCGCCAGCCGAGGTTCGATCCTTCATGCGCTTCACTGTTGATCGTCTAGACCATATCGTTCTTACGGTTCGTGACCGTGCACTCTCCGCCAACTGGTATCAGCGTGTCCTTGGGATGGAAATCGAGGAATACGGTCGCAATAACCGTGTCTCCCTGAGCTTCGGTGGCCAGAAGATCAACCTGCGCCCTATCGATTCAGAAGGCTGGACGACAGCGGAATCCGCTGCCCCGGGTGTCAGCGATCTGTGCTTCACCACCGCCATCGACTCGGAAAACATCATCCGTCATCTGGATAAATGCGGTGTGGCCGTCATTGAGGGACCTGTTACCCGTATCGGCGCCCTTGGGCCCATCACGTCTGTCTATATTCATGATCCTGACAGGAACCTGATCGAAATCGCTTCCTATCAGGGGTAAGGCGTTACCCTTCTCTCGGATCACGACCACACGTCCGGGCACTGGCCATTATCGACCACGCCCTGACCCGTGAGGCGTGCCTTACCAGTTCTTGCTGATCAGCCAGAACTCTTCCGAGGTAAGGGTCACAAGCCCACCACCCGGCAGGCTGGTCTCGGCAGCGGCGCTGGCCAGCGCTTCGATACGCTCGACCATGATCGTCTTGCGGACATGGGTTTCGGACTGTTCCTTCACCTGACCCAGCGCAGTGAGGGCGGATTTGGACGCCTTGGCGACACGCGCGGCATCGAGAGCAGCATAGGACATGGTTTACCTCCGTAAGAAACGTTCCGCCAATCTAGCGGAAAACAGCCATCACTCCACCCCCCGATACGGGGGTGGTTTTCCACGCTGACCTAGCGGGAAGGACATCGCGTCTGACGCGGGCAGCAGCAACCCGTTTAGAGGTACCGCGACATCAGCCCGCGCGATGCGCTGTCAGATCGAAAACCACCGACACCTCGAGCGCCACCCACTGCCCTGTTGACCACGGCCCCTGCCCCACGCCGAAGCGACTGCGCAGCAGATCGACATGGCCTTTCGCATGGGCGGTCTCCCCTGTGACCTCCAGGGTGAAGTCCAGCGTCACGGGTTGCGTGACACCGCGCAGGGTGAGTGTGCCGCTGGCCTGATACTGATCGCCCTGAACACGGCGGATTGCGTTCGATACAAAATGGGCTTTCGGGAACGTCGCTGTGTCGAACCAGTCCGATCCGGGCAGGGCCGTGTCACGTTGCCTATCGCCGGTTTGTGCACTGGCCAGATCGATTGTCATGTCGATCTGCCCTGTCTCAGGGTGGGCAGGGTCGAGCGCGATCTGGGGCTCATACTGCGTGAAACTTCCCGCAAACGGCGTCCCGGTCTGGGTTCCGGTAAAACCGAACCGGCTATGCGCCTTGTCCACCACCCAGCTTGTGGGCAGCCCCTTCGCAGAGGGGCCGGTGATATCCTGCGCACTGGCGAGCGTCGCCCCCGCCATGGGCACAAGAAATGAAAACAGGGCAATCATCTGCCGCACAGGCAAGGCGCGAAACTGAACATTCATCGACGGGATCTCCGCAGAAAATTCGGCAGCATGCGGGCAAGCACCTCATCATGCAGTACGAAATGGTGGCGCAGGGCCGCAAACCCATGCAGCACAATGAGCGCAATCAGCAGATAGGCCCCATAGGCATGGATCGCCGAGAAAACAGCCTCGACCGGCTTCTTGTCAGGCAGTGATGAGAGCCATGGCAGATCCGGCCAGGGGATGACGCCAAACAAGACGGTCGGGATGGCAAACACCGAACTCGACACAACAGCCCAGCCCGTAAGCGGCAGCCCGACCATCTCGGCATACAGGGCAAGATGGGCCAGCCCTGCAAGACGCCTCTCGCCCGGCGCCATATCCGGGGGTAGAGGCGGTGGCGGGCGAACGAACCGCCACATCAGGCGCAGACAGGCGGCGATCAGGATCGTGATGCCAATCGATTTATGCAGCTGATACAGGGCAAACAGTCTGGATGGGCCGAGCGTGGCATGGACCATGACCAGCCCGATGCCGATCAGCGTGAGGATACCAAGAGCCATGACCCAGTGAAGCGTTACGGCAACCGGGTCATAGCGCCGCATGGGCCCCGCCCCGTCTGCGGGGCGGCTTGTGCTTAGCGGTGCGTCGCGACGAGTCATCTTCTTTTTACCCAACTGACCTGACCCATGCCGGCGTCATGCCGTCCGATCGGGGATCGGCACCGATCCACTCCAAAGGGCCCGGATGTCCCGGGCCCTTGTCAGGCGCGTTATCCGGCATGGGTACCGGGCCTGACCGAGGGGCATTATGCCCCGCTCAGGACTGGCGCTCGAAAGCCGCAGCGATGTGCAGGGTTACGGCATCGCCCACCAGCGGGACGTAGCGCGACACACCGAAGGCGCTACGCGAGATGGTCGCATTGCCTTCAAACCCGACCGTATCCTTCTTGTCGAGCGGGTTGACGCCACTACCGATCAGCTTCGCCTTGAAGGTGACAGGACGCGTGACGCCATGCAGGGTGAGATCACCGCTGATGCTCGCCATGCCTGCGCCATTGCGTACGATATGCGTCGAAACGAAATGCGCCGTCGGGAACTTATCGGCATCGAACCAGTCCGCGCCCTTGAGTTCACCATCCAGCTTGGCCACCGTGGTCTGGACCGAGGCGATCGGCAGGGTCACATCAAGCTTCGCCGCGTCGATATGGGCCGGATCGAGCGTGAGCGACCCCGATGCCTGCGAGAAAAACCCCGAGAAATTGGTGAACCCCATATGCAACAGCGTAAAGCCGACCTGCGTATGATAGGGCTCGACCGCATAGGTGCCGGCCTGCACGGCCTTGGGGTCGGGGGTCCCGCCCTTCTGGGCATGAGCCTGCGGCAATGCCGCCAGGGAGGTAACGAGCGTGAGACCGGCGAGGAAAGACTTGTTCACAACCGATGATCCTTGCGTGAGGGTTGACTGATCAGAGAGAGAGGGCGGCGATCTCGGCCCGGGCGGCCTTAAAGGCGGCCTCACGAGCTTCCGGCCCGCGGCTCAGACCTTCGGCACGGATCCAGGTGATGTCTTTCAGGCCCAGAAAGCCCAGGACCGCGCTCATATAGGGCTCCTGATGATCCATGACGGCAGCCGGGTTGCCCGGTGTGTAATTGCCGCCGCGCGTCGAGATCAGCACGACCTTCTTGCCCTGCGGCACAAGGCCGGCGGGACCGTTCTCGCCATAGCTGAACGTCTTGCCTGCCACCACGACACGATCGATCCAGTTCTTGAGCTGGGCCGGGACGGTGAAGTTGTACATCGGCACGGCAATGACGATCACATCGGCGGCAAACAGCTCATCCACATGAGCATTGCCACGCGCCAGATCGGCCTGAATCGTCTCATCGGTCACCTCAGCGCCGAACCGCGCTGCAACATGACCGGCGCTGAGCACCGGGATCGGGTGCGCAGCCAGATCATGATAGGTGATTTCAGCGCCGGGATGCGACGCCTTCAGATGCGAAATCGTCTCGGCCGTCAGGACCCGGCTGGCCGAGTTGTCACCAAGAATGCTGGAATCGATATGAAGAATCTTCATGGGCTACGCTCCTGAATACAGCGTCGATAAGGCGACGGGCGGCCCGTATCGAGCCTCACCAGCTGCCGTGAGGAGCGCACCGTCCCATATGTTGATCCATCTGGACACTTGATATATTCCGATAGATAGTATCGCTTCAGGTTATGGATAATCAGTTAGGGAAGAGGCGCAATGCTCGACCGTATCTCGCTCGATCAGCTACGCGTTTTCATTGCCGCCGCCGATGATGGCAGCTTTTCCGCCGCAGCCCGACGCTTCCGCCGGTCGCAACCCGCCATAAGCGAGATGATCGCCACGCTGGAATCCCAGATGGGTGTCGCGCTTTTTGACCGTATGGGGCGCTACCCGCAGCTCACAAAGGCAGGCGAGACCCTTCTAGCGGATGCACGCGGCATCGTACTGGGCGTAGACCACATGAAGGCGCGCGCTTACGGCATGTCATCGGGGATCGAGCCGGAATTATCGGTCGTGGTCGATGTGTTCTTTCCCATGGATCGCATGACACGCGTGGCACGTGGCTTTCGCGAGACCTTTCCCCACACGCCGCTGCGCCTTTATGTCGAGGCGCTTGGAGGCGTGTTCGAGCCGATCCTCGATTCAAGGGCCCGTATCGGCATTGCAGGCCCCCTCCCCGATCTGCCTGACGCGCTCTCCTCGGAAGTTCTGGGCGATATCCGTTTCATGATGGTGGCCTCGGCCGAGCACCCCCTGGCCCGTCACGAAGGTCCCATTCCACGTGAGGAACTCGCCCGGCATGTGCAGCTTGTGCTGACGGATCGTACCTCCCTTTCCGCCGGGCGCGAGCGTGGCATTTTCTCACCCTCGACCTGGCATCTGGCCGATCTCTACGCCAAGCATCACTTCCTGCTTGGCGGGCTTGGCTGGGGCGGCATGCCGGTCCACAGCATCAGGGCCGATCTGGACTCCGGCAGGCTTGTCGAACTCGATATTGACGGCTTCATCCCCGGCGGCTCGGCCATGCCCATGACCGCTGTCTACCCAACCGCCGAGCCGCCCGGCCCGGCGGGGCGCTGGCTGATCGACCACCTCAAGCTTTGTCCTGGCCATCAGGCCGAGGCTGAGAGTGCCGGCTTGCCCCGGAGCGATCACACACACCCCGACGAGCGGCTTCAACCGCAAATCACGACCGGTGCCTGCCGCTCCACGCAGCCGGTTCTTCCCTGACGACACATGCGCCGGCGGGGAATGGAAAGGATTATTTGCACTGGCATTTCAGGCCGGATCTGGCCTAAACGAAGCCGCCCATGCAGATATCCGATTTCGATTTCGATCTTCCGCGCGAGAATATCGCTCTGGAACCCGCCCGCCCGCGTGACAGCGCCCGCCTGTTGCGTGTTGCTGCCGGTCAGCCTTTGGCCGAGACGCGTATCAGCGATCTGCCCAGCCTGCTCGAACCCGGCGATCTGCTGATTGCCAATGACACGGCGGTCATCCGTGCCCAGCTCGCGGCACGACGCGGTGAAGCCAAAATCGGGATCACGCTCGATCGTATTCTGAGCGATGGCAGTTGGCATGCGCTGGCGAAAAACGCCCGCAAGCTGAAGCCGGGCGACACACTGCATTTCGGCACGGATCCCGTAACCGCTGAAGTGGTCGAGAATGAAGGCGATGGGGCAATCTCCATGCGCTTTTCCGCCGAGGGCGAGGCCTTTGACGACTTCCTCAAACGCGCTGGCGTTCTTGCCCTGCCGCCTTATATCGACCGCCCTACCGGCCCGACGGCGCAGGATGACAGCGACTACGCCACGATTTTCGAGCGCTACAAGGGCGCCGTTGCGGCACCCACGGCAGGGCTGCATTTCACGCCCGAGGTCCTGGCCGCCCTCGATGCGCGCGGCGTAAAGCGCCACACCCTCACCCTGCATGTGGGAGCGGGCACCTTCCTGCCCGTGCGTGACGAAATTGCCACCCACAAGATGCACGCCGAATGGGGCCGCATCGACGCCCAGACGGCACAGCTAATCAACGACACCCGCGCCAGCGGCCGGAAAATCGTGGCCGTCGGCACGACCAGCCTGCGTCTGCTTGAGAGCGCCGCCGATGAGCAGGGCATCGTTCTCCCCTGGGAGGGGGAGACCTCCATATTCATCAAGCCGGGCTATCGTTTCCGAGCGGTTGATCGGCTGATGACCAATTTCCATTTGCCGCGCTCGACCCTGTTCATGCTCGTCTGTGCCCTGGCCGGAACCGAGACCATGCGCGAGGCCTATCGTCACGCGATTGCCAATGGCTTTCGCTTTTATTCCTACGGAGATGCCTGCTTGCTGGACCGCGCCCCATGACCGAATCCGCCACGAAAATGCAGTGGAAGGCCGAGGCCTGTTGCGGTCAGGCGCGTGCAGGCCATCTGCATACCGCCCATGGCACGATCCCGACGCCTACCTTCATGCCGGTCGGTACGGTGGGCACGGTCAAGGCCATGACCATGGATGCCGTGCGCTCGACGGGTGCGGGTATCATTCTGGGCAATACCTACCACCTCATGCTGCGCCCCGGCGCCGAGCGCGTGCGCAAGATGGGCGGCCTGCATCGCATGATGGACTGGTCTGGCCCGATCCTGACCGATTCAGGCGGGTTTCAGGTCATGTCGCTCGGCGCGCTGCGCAAGCTCGATCAGGACGGGGTGACGTTCAACTCGCATATCGATGGCTCGAAGCATCGCCTGACGCCGGAAAGCAGCACCGACATCCAGCACGCGCTAGATGCCACCATCACAATGTGCTTCGATGAATGCCCCGCCCTGCCCGCCACGCCGGAGCGCCTCGAATCCTCCATGGAATTATCCATGCGCTGGGCAGCGCGCTCGCGCGAGGCCTTCGTGCAGCGCCCCGGCTATGGCCAGTTCGGCATTGTGCAGGGTGGCACGGAACGCGATCTGCGTGCCCGCTCGGCCAAGGCGCTGACCGATATTGGTTTTGAGGGTTATGCCATTGGCGGTCTGGCGGTGGGTGAAGGTCAGGAACTCATGTTCTCGACGCTCGATTTCACCACCCCGCTCCTGCCGCAGGACCATGCACGCTATCTGATGGGCGTGGGCACCCCCGATGATCTACTGGGCGGTGTGGAACGCGGTGTGGACATGTTCGATTGCGTCATGCCCACACGTGCAGGCCGCACGGCGCGCGCCTATACCGAGCGCGGCACGCTCAATCTGCGCAATGCCCGCCATGCCGAGGATAATCGCCCGATCAGCCCGGACTGCGATTGTCTGGCCTGCTCGCGCCATAGCCGCGCCTATCTGCATCATCTCTTCCGCGCCAATGAAATTCTCGGCCCGATGCTGCTGACCTGGCATAATCTCGCCTATTACCAGCGCCTGATGCGTGAGATACGCGCGGCCATCGTGGACGGCACTCTGCCGCAGAAAGCGCTTGCCCTGCGTGCCGGCTGGGCCGCGGGAGACTGGACGCAGGACGAATTTCCCCAGCCGGACTGGCCACCCGTCCCATGACGCCCTCTGCCCCATGAGCAAGAGCATCGAAGACCGCATCGCCGACCATGCGCGGCATCTCGGCTTCGATGCGATCGGGTTCTGTGACGCCACCCTGCCCGAAGAAGCCCGCACGCGGCTGCGCCAGTTCGTGGAAGACGGGCGCCACGGCACCATGAGCTGGATGGAACAGCGCATCGACCAGCGTGGCGACCCCAAGGCCCTTTGGCCCGAGGTCCGCAGCGTGATCTCACTCGGCCTGTCTTACGCACCAAAAGCCGATCCCGCCGAAACTCTGGACCAACCCGATACCGGCACGATCTCGGTCTATGCCCGCCATCGCGATTATCATGATGTGCTCAAGGGCATGCTCAAGCATCTGGCGCAATTCGTGGTCCGTCAGGATGTCGGTGGCGATGGCACACAGGTGAAGGTGTTTGTCGATACGGCGCCGGTTATGGAAAAGCCTCTGGCCGAGCAGGCCCAGCTTGGCTGGCAGGGCAAACATACCAATGTCGTCTCGCGCGATCATGGGTCATGGCTGCTTCTGGGTGAAATCTACACCACACTCGACCTCACCCCGTCACCACCACGCGCCGGGTCATGCGGCAGTTGTACGCGCTGCCTGACCGCCTGCCCCACCGACGCTTTTCCGCGCCCTTATGCGCTCGATGCGCGACGCTGCATCGCCTATCTCACCATCGAGCATGACGGGCCAATTCCAGTCGAATTTCGCAAGTCCATGGACAATCGCATCTATGGCTGCGACGACTGCCTGAATGCCTGCCCGTGGAACCGTTTTGCCGCGACCTCGCGCCATATGAAGCTCCAGCCCCGTGCCGATCTGATGGCGCCCCGGCTGGACGATCTGGCCCGTCTGGACGATGCCGGATTTCGCAGCTTTTTCTCCGGCTCGCCTATCAAGCGCATCGGCCGCAACCGCTTTGTGCGCAATGTTCTGATTGCGCTCGGGAATTCGCGCAACACTGACCATCTGGCCCTGATCGAAACCCTGACCGGGGACGAGAACCCGATGGTAGCTGAGGCGGCAGAATGGGCACGAGCCGAGTTGCTGGGTAACGAAGACAATGAGTGATCTTGTCAAACGCAGCTTCACGTTGTCGCGCCACCGCACCAGCATCGCTCTGGAGCCTGAATTCTGGGCCGTGCTGGAGGAAATGAGTGCTGGCAATTCGCTGGCGTCCCTGATCGCCAGTATCGATGCAACCCGCCCGCCGGAACGCCCGCTCGCCTCGGCATTACGGGTAGCCTGTCTGGCCTCTCTACGCAGTTCCTGAGCGCAATCCGGTAACGCTCAAGGCGTCCCGAATTGTCACGACTGCGAACACTGCCTGCTGTATCCTGCGGAATTCAGGCCTTGCGGCGGCTCATCAACGCACGCAGCCCTGTCACGATGACATAGGCCAGAATGAGGCTGACAAGCATCATGGTCGTCATGATGATACTGGCCTGACTCAGACCCAGGGCAAGAGCGTCATTGACGTAAAAAACGGGTGACAGAATCTTCCAGCTTCGACCCGACCAGGCAAAATAGTGATGCGTGGCATTACCCAGAGCGAGATAGATCAGAATGGCGACTGGCAGGGTGACAAGCGCTTTCATCTGACGTCCAGCGTCCCGTAAGACCGCATCCCGTTCACATAGGCCGGCGATTGAGCGAGCAGGAATTCACGCAGGCGATAGAAATCATGGGTTTCAGGCAATGTAATGCATCCCTTGCTGATCCCCCAGAACCCAACAGGATGCAGCCGGAAAGCCCCGCGCCTGATGCCGTCTATCGATGTCTGATCGTCTATGATGCCGTCATCACGGTAGAGGGCAAACCAGTCCTGACGATGGGTACCTGCGAAGAAATCACCGACATGATCCCTGACGACACCCAGTCGACCTCCGCACTGCCGATCGAGGATATGGTAAAGCCCCGTTGGGAGAGGACCGTTGTTCCTGTTGCTGGCCGCCGCGGGACGGTTGGTGAAGTCGCCGGACCCGGAATAGGCAGGAAAAGAGCCGAACCCCACGCAGGTAAGTACCGAAACGTCTCTCTCGTTGAGGTAGAATACGCAATGCGCGGGCAAGTGAGTTGTCTCCGATATCAGGCACAGAGCGATCTGCTCGAGTAATTATCTCTTTTACACTTTGCGGGATGCAGGACCATCACTGCAAGTCTCTGCATAGGCGGCTGCCAGTGAGGATTCAGGCGCTCCCACGATTGTTGCAACGCCTCTCACCTGACCGTGAGCAAACCTCTAGCCAATGACGATCGTTGTCGATATTTAACGACAACATCATAATGCTCACCTTCGTGATGCTGGGGCTTCATCGATCCATGACGTCTTGCCCATCTGGCACTGCCATCTCTCCTGACAGCCTCGAAGCCTTCATCGAAGCCGAGATCACGCGTGGCAGCTTCGCGAGTGAGCGCGCCATGATCGAAGCTGGCCTGACCCTGCTGCGTGAGAAAATGGCCACTTCCGCCAAGCGGGAGGGAGTCGCCTTTCCGCCTGCTGGTGGTCAATGCGGTGCGCTGATCCGTGGGCTGGACTGGGCGCAGCATGCCGTTGGCCCAACATGCCGATGGTCTGATCCGCTACGGGCAACGATTACCAATATCGTCAATTCCCCCGTGGCCAAGATGCTGCTTTGGGGGCCCGAGCAGATCCTGTTCTACAACGACGCCTTCAGTCTCATCGCAGGCGACCGCCACCCCTGCGCACTTGGAACGCCGCTCGCAAAAGCCTTCCCCGAACTCGATGCGTGGACAAGACCCGTTCTCGAAGCCGGATTGCGCGGGGAAGCCGCAAGTTTTCAGAATCGCAAGATCAGGCTCAACCGGCAGGATCAGATCGAAACGCTGATTCTCGATTTCTATTTCACGCCGGTCTATGAAACGGGCGAAGCGCCTGGCGGCGTCTTGTGCACCATCGTCAACAATACCGAGCGCGTTCACGCTGAGAAGCGTCTGGCCTCAAGCGAAGCGGAATTACGGCGCGTCACCGATGCGACGCCCATGCTCGTTTCCTATGTCGATCAGGCGCATGTCTATCGCTTTGCCAATGCCGCTTATGAATCCTGGCTTGGCCTGCCGCTTGAGCGCATCGTCAACTGTCCCGTCATCGAGGTCCTGGGGGCGCGCGTCTATGAAGACAGGCGCCCCGATCTGGAAGCCGCGCTCTCGGGCCGGTCTCTCACCGCTGAGACTCTCCTGCCTCATCAGGACGGCACAGAGCGTCATACAGAGTTCCGCTACGTGCCGCATATCGACGATGATGGGGTCGTGCACGGCGTGCATATCCTCGGCATCGATATCGAGGACCGGGCACGGCGTATCGCCGAGGTCGCCGCGAGCGACAGGCGTTTCCGCACCGCGATGGAAGCCGTTCATGGTGTGCTGTGGACCAACAGCGCCGATGGCCGCATGACGGGCGAGCAGCCGGGCTGGGCTGCGCTGACAGGCCAGACAAGCGAGGAATATCAGGGCTTTGGCTGGGCCAATGCCGTTCATCCGGACGACACCGCCGCCTCGGTTGTCGCATGGAACGCCTCCGTGTCGTCGCGCAGCATGTTCGTGCATGAGCATCGCGTGCGCAACCGCGACGGGCAGTGGCGCAATTTTGCCATACGCGCCCTGCCCATCCTCGATGACTCAGGCGAAATCACCGAATGGGTGGGGGTTCATACCGACATCACCCATCAACGCGCCGCAGAAGCTGCATTGCGCGATCACGCGGAAGACCTGTCCCGTCAGGTACGCCATCGCCAGAGGGCCGAAGAACAGCTGCGCAAGCTGAACGAGACGCTCGAAAACCGCGTGATCGAGGAGATCACGGAGCGACGTCAGGCCGAGACCCGACTGGCTCAGGCGCAGAAAATGGAATCCATCGGCAAACTGACTGGCGGCGTGGCGCATGATTTCAACAACCTGCTTCAGGTGATCAGCGGCAATCTGCAACTGCTCGGCAAATATGTGATGGGCAACAGCCGGGCCGAGCGTCACGTCAGCAGCGCAATGGGCGGCGTGCAGCGTGGTTCACGTCTGGCCAGCCAGCTTCTTGCCTTCGGCCGCCGTCAGGCACTCGAACCCAAGATCGTGAATGTGACCCGCTTCGTGCGTGGCATGGATGAAATGCTGCGCCGTGCAATTGGTGAGGGGATCGAGATCGAGACCATCGTTTCGGCTGGTCTGTGGAACACGTTCATCGATCCGGCACAGATCGAAAATGCCCTTCTGAATCTCGCCATCAATGCCCGCGATGCGATGGAGGGACAGGGCAAGCTGACGATCGAACTCGGCAACACCCATCTCGATGACGCCTATGTTCGTCAGCATGACGAGGTCAAGGCCGGGCAATATGTGCTTCTGGCCGTCAGCGATACCGGCACGGGTATGACACCCGACATTCTCGCCAAGGTGTTTGAGCCGTTCTTCTCGACGAAGGCAGAAGGCAAGGGCTCCGGGCTTGGCCTCTCGATGGTCTATGGCTTCGTCAAGCAGTCTGGCGGCCACATCAACATCTACTCCGAGCCGGGCGAAGGCACGACCATCAAGCTCTATCTGCCCCGTGCGATGGACGCCGAGGATGTCGAGATCGAACATCACATGGCCCCCGTCACCGGCGGCAGCGAGACCGTGCTGGTAGTGGAGGATGACGACGAAGTGCGGGCCACCGTGGTCGAGATGCTTTCCGACCTCGGCTATCAGGTTCTCAAGGCCACCGATGCCGCCAATGCGCTGGTGGTGATCGAAAGCGGTATGCCCATCGATATCCTGTTCACCGACGTGGTCATGCCCGGAACCCTCAAGAGCCCGGAACTGGCCCGTCGCGCCAAGGAGCGCCTGCCGGACATCGCTGTGCTTTTCACCTCGGGCTATACCGAGAACTCAATCGTGCATGGCGGCCGCCTGGATGCCGGGGTAGAGCTGCTTTCCAAGCCCTATACGCGCGACGCGCTGGCGCGGAAATTCCGCCATGTTCTGGCCAATCGCCAGCAACGCGTGCAGGCAACAGCGCCGCGCCAGCCGGACCCATCGGAAGCCTCGTCTGCCAGCGCCGGACAGGCGGCCCTCATTTCCGGGGCGGAGTCCGTCGGAATGGGCAACGCCCCGGCCCGCACGCTTTGCGTGACGGTACTTCTGGTTGAGGATGACCGTCTGATCCGTCAGGCTACCTCGGAAATGCTCAAGGAATCGGGCTTCCTGACCGTTGAGGCCGCCGATTACGACGAAGCCCTTATCGTGCTGCAAACCATGCCGGTTGATGTGTTGCTGACAGATGTGAACCTCCCGGGCCTCTCCGGGAAGGATCTGGCTGCGCAGGCGCGCCTGCTGAGGCCGGATATCGGGGTCGTTTTCGCCACAGGTGATGTCCATGCCGTCGAGGGCGATCCGTCTGTCGTCGTGCTGTCCAAACCCTATGACCTCACAACGCTCACTTCGTCCCTATCGCGTAGCCTTCCTCGCCTCTCGCCTCAGGCGCAACCGGCTGACGACACGGCTCCGGCCAAGGATCGCCCCGCCACTGTTTGAACTCTCCCCTGTGCTCATGCTACCGGTAGTGAATGGCATTCTGGGGAAAGATGTTCGGTGGCGTGGCCGGTTTCGCTGTTGGCGGACCGATGGGCGCGCTCATGGGTGCGGCGCTGGGCCATGCGGCCGATCGCGGCTCGCTGCTTGAAACACCAACCGGGGGATGGCACGAGCACTGGCGCACCAAGGGACAGCCTGATCCCAATGGGGCCGCTTTCATGGCCGCCGCCAAGATGTCCACCCTGCTTGGCAAGACCGATCAGCTTTATGCCATAGGTCTGGTCGCCCTCTGCGCCAAGATGGCCAAAATCGATGGTCCGGTGAACAAGGCCGAGATCAGGGCCTTTCGCTCGCTCTTCCAGTTCCCGGCCGATAACATGCGTGAAGTGGGCATGTTGTTTGATCGGGCCCGTGACCGCACGGATGATTTCGAGATGTATGCCCGCGAACTCGGCAAGGGCTTTACCAAGGACCGCGCCCCGCTTGAGCAACTGCTGATGGCGCTCTTCGTCATCGCTCGGGCGGATCTTCCCCCCGGCGCCGATCTGCATCCTGCTGAAACGGCTTTCCTGAAAAAGGTCCATGCGGCTTTTGGCCTGCCGCCCGGGGCGTGGGACAGGGCCGAGACGGGTCGTTCCGGTTCGGCCAGCAACGAGAATGATGCCTATGTCGAACTGGGTCTCACGCGTAGCGCCACGGATCAGGAAGTCAGGACGCGCTGGCGTGTGCTGATCAGGGAGCATCACCCCGATGTTCTGGGTCAGAAAAACCTCAGTCCCGATGCCCTGGCCAAGGCCGGTGATCGCGTCGCCCGCATCAACGCGGCGTGGGACCGGATCAAGCGCGACCGCAAATTGTAGCCCCTGCCTGCGTCATACCCTGCCCCTCTCACGTCGAGTTGCAAGCGATACGACACAGGCGGTCCTCCCCGACATGATTTGATAATTTGTTGAGAGTAATTCTCATATAGAAAAGACCCTCATGAGCCCGGCATATGCTGCTTGCCGGTGCGCCTTGCGGAAGCGGTTTCCCGGCCATGATGGTTTTTCTGCTCCTTTTCTGCCTCTCCTGTGCTGCCTTCACGATCTCCTCCGTTGCAGGCGGGGGCGCTGGCCTCGTGATCATGCCCGTGCTGGGCCTTGTGCTGGCCACACCCAAAATTCCGGCAGCACTCTCCATCGGCACCATGTGCAGCACGGTCGGGCGCATCGTCACCTTCTGGCAAGTCATCAACTGGCGGGTTGTTCTGTTTTTTACCCCGGCCGCCCTGCCAGCTGCCGCACTGGGCGTGTTCTGCCTGCGGCTCATGCCACCGGTTTATCTTGAGCTCGTTCTCGGCCTGTTTCTGAGCGGCAATGTCTTTCTGCTCCTTCGCCGCAGCCCGCCCGTAGAGACCGATCAGCGCCAGTGGCGCTACCTGCCTGCCATAGGGTTCGCGGCAGGGTTCGTTTCCGGATTCACCGGTGCGACAGGCCTCCTTTTCAACCGGTTCTACCAGAAGCTGGGCCTGCAGAAGCAGGCACTGATTGCCACGCGCGCAGCCAATGAGGTGCTGCTTCATGCCATCAAGCTGGTGCTTTACGCGCAGTTCGGCCTGTTTGATCGCGGGGTCTTTCTGGCTGGGGTTTGCGTTGGTGTCGCAGCGCTGGCCGCTATCAAGGTGACACAGTGGGTCCTGCCTCTGCTGACCCACGCCCAGTTTTGCCGGATCGGCCATGCTGCGGCTGCGGTGGCAGGAGTTCTTATGCTGAGCGGTGCTGCCCACCAGATTGTTCAGAAGGATGCGATGTCGCTTAGCTACGGGCGCGCCCATGGCGAGACGGAACTGGCCATGACATGACGCAGTCACCGGCTGGCAGTGGAATTCGAGCGGCCTCTGGAACTCGAGGTCAAACATCGGGTGGCCAGCGTGATCGACCCGCAGACAGGCCGTTCAGGCGCGCGTCTGACGGTGCTGCATCTTGCGGCCAATCGTGGCCTGTTCATCACACGGCGCGACCTGCATGGCGAACATGAATACGGCTTCCATCGACGCCACCGGCATGACGCATAGCGACGTACCCACGGCATGACGGGACCAGATCAGGGCTCCTGAGACCGTGAACGCCGTGCCTCCCAAGCCCTGTGGCCGTAGCACCAGGCGTAAAAAAACCCCGCACGCCCGGAGACATGCAGGGTTCTTTCGGGTCGGGCCGCAGGAAGCTTAGCGGGTTCCGAGCTTGAAGATGGTCGTGTAGTCGAACTTCTGCCCCGGACGGAGTTCCGTGGTCGGGAAGGACGGATGGTTCGGGCTGTCGGGATAATGCTCGGCTTCAAGGGCCAGCGCGTCGGTCTGACGATAGGCCCGATGGGAGATACCGGCATATTTCCCGGTTAGCGAATTGGAGGTGTAGACCTGCAATCCCGGCTGGTTGGTCGAGACCTCGAGCGTGCGACCCGAGGCCGGATCGAAAATCACCGCAGCAGGCCGCGGGGCTTTGCCGTAGGCACCATCGACAATCCAGTTATGGTCATAGCCACGAGCAATCAGCATCTGAGCAAAGTCGCTGCGCAGATGATCACCGATCCGCATGGGCTTGCGGAAATCAAGCGGCGTTCCCGCCACTGTGGCCAGCTCGCCCGTCGGGATCGAGGTGCCGTCGGTCGGGGTATAACGCTCGGCGTTGATCTGCATGACCTCGTTCTCGATCGAGCCCGAACCCTCGCCATTCAGGTTCCAGTAGGAATGATTGGTCAGGTTCAGCACGGTCGGCGCATCGGTTGTCGCCTGATAGTGCAGGCTGAGCGCGTTGTTTTCATCCAGCGTGTACGTCACGCTGGTCGTGAGCGTGCCGGGGAAACCCTGATCGCCATTGGGGCTGACAAGGCGCAGCGTGACCGAAGCACCCTTGGCGTTCTTTTTCGTGTCCACCAGCGTCCAGACATGCTTGTCGAAACCGATTTTTCCACCATGCAGGGCGTTTGGCGGGTCGGTCAGATCCGTATGATAGCTCTTGCCATCAATGGTGAAGGTGCCATGAGCCAGACGATTGGCGTAACGGCCGATCATGGCCCCGAAAAACAGGCCGCCCTCAGCCGAGTCCTTCGTGTAGCCCTCAAGCGTGCCGAAGCCCAGGACCAGATCCTGCACATGACCTGCACGGTCCGGTGCTTCCACAGACTGGATGATGCCGCCATAGGTGATGACACGGACCGTCATCGCATGATCGTTGGTCAGGGTGATGATTTTGACATCCTCACCGGCAGGAGTCTTGCCCCAGGGCTGGACCGTCACAGCTGGCGCAGCCTGCGCCGCACCGTCCATTATCCCCGCAAGCGCCACCAGACATACGGCGCTCTTCACTAATGCTTTCATGGACAAGGTGCTTCCATCTGTTGATTCGCCGCCACACTGGTCGGAGAAATGATCTGTGTCAAAGTATATAAAGTTCATTTTCCTCAACCGCAGCCCACCTCAAACGCTACGCATACGGCATGAGTTGGCATCTACGGTCTGGCGTCTGACAGACATCGTGCTAGAAAACCACGATGCTGCGTCTGTCGCGAGACAGCACGGACATTCTCTCCCCGTCGGAGAGAACGTTTCCTGCTGAATTGTGGAGGACGCGATGAGGTAACAGGACCGGAGTTGAGTGACGGCTCCGGATAAACGATCGTGAGCAGGTGCGCAGTATGTGGCGCGACCGAGCGCGCTGACACGACTTGGGGATTGCGATGACCGCACCGCTAGGTGATTCCGATAACCGGCCAACAGCCGGAACTGCCGATTCAAGCCGTAAGAGACGGCGCGAGCAGCGCAAGGGCGGCCGTGTTCTCATCGGGCTGAGCGCCCTTCTCTCCCTGAGTGCCTGCGCAAGCTGGCGCAACCCGCCGCCGAAAGATCCCGAGGCGCTGGCGGACTACAAGGAAGCCAACGACCCCTACGAGCCGGTCAACCGCAAGATGTATGGCATCCAGATGTGGGCCTATCATCACGCGCTGCGTCCGGTGGGCAAGGCCTGGGCCTGGGCGGTACCTAAGCCGATCCGCAACTCGATCGATAACCTGAACCAGACATGGTACATGCCAACGGTCTTTTTCAGTGATGTCGGCGCCGGCAAGCCACGCCGCGCTGGTGATGACTTCATGCGTTATGTCATCAACATGACACTTGGCGCTGCCGGGTTTATCGACGTTGCAACATCGCTGGGCTATCCGCATCATGACAGCGATCCGGGTCTGACGCTGGCGACATGGGGCGTACCGAGCGGCCCCTATCTCTTCCTGCCGGGCCTCGGCCCCAACACGCTGCGCGATGCTGGCGGTTACGCCATCGCTCAGGGCCTGTCGCCCATCAACTACGTGCCACGCGGCTATGGCCTGCTGACCTTCAACTGGGCCTATAACGTCGCTGGCGTGCTGGGCGGATTCTCGTCTCATATTGACGAGATCGATCAGGTCGAGCAGGATTCACTCGATCCGTACGCGTTTATTCGTAGCGCCTGGCAGCAGAACCGCGCCAGCCAGGTTGACTCGCTCCGCAACGACCACCGGGCGACCGTGCCGGACTGGTACAATTAAGGACCTCCCGACATGTTCAAAACCTGCATCTCTTTCTCTCGTCGCGCAGCGCTTGGCGTTCTGACCACAGCGCTCGTTTCCGTCGCAGCCCTGTCCACACCGGCCCATGCTGAAGATGCACAGGGCTTCGTGACGGCTTTCGGTAGCAAGCTCGTCGGGATCATCAACAGCGACAAGGGCCTGGCTGAGAAGAAGGCCGAAGTTCTGCCCCTGCTGCAAAGCAATGTGGACATCGCCACCATCGGCAAGTTCTGCCTGGGACGTTACTGGCGCACGGCCACCCCTGATCAGCAGGCCCAGTATTTGAAGCTATTCCATCAGGTTCTGGTCAATGCCGTTACGGACAAGATCGGTGACTATCGCGGCGTGAGCTTCAAGGTGACCGGCGAGACCAACACCCCCAACGGTGAACTCGTCAGCGCCCAGATCATGCGCCCCGGTCAGCCGGTTGCCGATATGGGCCTTCTGATCGCCCATGACGGCGGCATGAAGATTGTCGACATGATTGGCGAGGGAACGAGCCTGCGTCTGACCCAGCGTCAGGATTACAGCTCCTATCTCGCCCGCAATGGCGGCAATGTCGCTACACTGATCAGCGCACTCGAGCGTCAGCTCTCGCATCGTCACTGATGACACATCCTTTTCGTCGGGAGTTGTGACGCTCCCGACGAAAAGACCTGCTTCATGAAAATAACCACCCTTTCGGACATACACGGCACTTGATGCCGTCCTGGCAGATTGCGCCCTGCACAGCGTCGACCAGCCGGTCATTCTGGGCGATCATTTCTCTGGTCCGCGCCTGCCCTTCGAAACAGCCGAAAGACTGATCTCCCTCGCCCCGACTGCCATAGCTGGCAATCACGAGCGGCAGCTTCTCACGCAATCATTTCATGAGATGGGAGCGCCCGACTGCTTTACCTGCCGGGCCCTCGCCCCTCATCATTTCGACTGGATGACGAGGCTTCCGGCAACGCTTCGGCTGGAAAGCGATATTTTTCTCATTCATGGCACCCCCATCAGCGACACCGCCTATTTCCTTGAAACTGTCGCGGTCGGGGGCCTGCGTCCCGCTACGCGGGCAGAAATCGTCGCCCGCCTCATCCTGTGCGGTCATCCCCATATCCAGCGCGAGGTGGCCTTCGGAAAAGGGAGACTGG
Source organism: Asaia bogorensis NBRC 16594 (assembly GCF_001547995.1). Classification (NCBI taxonomy): domain Bacteria; kingdom Pseudomonadati; phylum Pseudomonadota; class Alphaproteobacteria; order Acetobacterales; family Acetobacteraceae; genus Asaia; species Asaia bogorensis. Next base: position 709,259 of record NZ_AP014690.1, on the reverse strand, counting down.
TACTCAATCCCGCTAGCGCGGGCCTGCCTGGCTATGAGGATAACGAACCGTTCCCTCAGCAGATCAGCAATGTCTCTCCGCACGCGCGTTACGCGCTACTTCACGGCGCAAACGGCAACTAGGCTGCCAGCTTCCATATAGTCGCCTATGACTGGGAAGAGGCGGCACAAACTGCAGAAAGAAATGGCCGGCCAGACTGGGCCAAGGCACTGCGTACGGAGCGCCCTTAGGTCAAAGCAGGTTGCTTGTCCTGCCTGATTTCATAAACGAGCATCAGATAACCATCGCGCTCGAAGCTTTCCACATGGTGCATGCCGATACTGCCCAGCACGATGCGTGAGGGCATGTTGTCCTCGCGGGTGACGCCCACCACGCGTTCGACGCCGGCATCCAGCGCAAAACGCAGCGCAGCGCCCGCTGCCTCGCGCGCAATACCACGCCCGGCGGCCTCGGGTACCAGGGCGAAGCGCAGGCCCAGGCCGCGCCCGTCCGGACGCTCATGCAACCCCGTGATACCCACGAAGCGATTATTTTCGCGAATGGTAAAAATACCGATGCCGCGCTTTGCCCAGAAAGCGAGGTCATCGGCCATTTCGTCCTCAACCTGCCGGAGCGAGCGGACACCCCCCAGCATACGCCCGAATGAGGCGCCATTGGTCTTGAGGCGAATCATGTCCTGCATATCGTGCCAGCTTACGGGCTGCAGCACGAGCCGCTGGGTCCGTATCTGACGGCCAAGCGTCACGATGCGTACCCGGTCATGACATCGGCAAGAGAGATGTCAGAGATGAACAGCTCCGACATCTTCATCCCTTAGCGTGCGATGGGGCGATACTTGATACGGCTCGGTTCGGTCGAATCCGGGCCAAGGCGACGACGCTTGTCTTCTTCATAATCCTGGAAGTTACCCTCGAACCATTCGACATGGCTATCACCCTCGAAGGCGAGGATATGCGTGGCCAGACGGTCGAGGAACCAGCGATCATGCGAGATGACCACGGCGCAACCGGCGAATTCGGCAAGAGCGTCTTCGAGTGCACGCAGCGTGTCGACATCGAGATCGTTGGTCGGTTCGTCGAGCAGAATGACATTGCTGTCCTTCTTGAGCATCTTGGCCAGATGCACGCGGTTGCGCTCACCACCCGACAGCACGCCGACGCGCTTTTGCTGATCGGAGCCCTTGAAGTTGAAGGCCCCGACATAGGCGCGTGACGGCACCGTGCGCTTGCCCAACTGGATGACATCCGTGCCGCCCGAGATTTCTTCCCACACCGTCTTGCTGTCATCGAGCGAGTCGCGTGACTGATCGACATAGCCGAGCTTGACCGTGTCACCGATCTTGAGTGCACCGCCATCCGGCTGGTCCTGACCCGTGATCATCTTGAACAGCGTGGACTTACCCGCACCGTTCGGCCCGATCACACCCACGATACCACCCGGCGGCAGCTTGAAGTTCAAGCCGTCGATCAGCAGACGATCGCCGAAGCCCTTGGAGAGATTCTCCGCCTCGATGACCGTGCCACCCAGACGGGGGCCGGGGGTGATGACGATATCGGCCGTGCCACCGGCACGCTCCTGACTGGCGGCCAGCATTTCCTCGTACTTGGTGATACGGGCCTTGCTCTTGGCCTGACGGGCCTTCGGCGAGGCGCTGATCCACTCCTGCTCGGCGGCAAGGGCTCGCTGGCGCGAGCTCTCTTCCTTCTCTTCCTGAGCCAGACGCTTGCGCTTCTGGGTCAGCCAGGAAGAGTAATTGCCTTCGAACGGATAACCACGACCGCGCTCGATTTCGAGAATCCAGTTCGTGACATTGTCGAGGAAGTAGCGGTCATGGGTAATGACCATGACGGTGCCCTGATAGTCGCGCAGGGTCTTTTCGAGCCAAGCCACGCTCTCGGCATCGAGATGGTTGGTCGGTTCGTCGAGCAGCAGCAGGTCGGGCTTTTCGAGCAGCAGGCGGCACAGCGCCACGCGACGGCGCTCACCACCAGAAAGCATGGTGACAGGGCTATCAGCAGGCGGGCAGCGCAGGGCTTCAAGAGCGATCTCGAGCTTGCGGTCCAGCTCCCAGCCATCGCCAGCGTCGATCTTTTCCTGCAATTCGGCCTGTTCGGCCAGAAGCGCGGTCATTTCATCGTCGGTCATCGGCTCAGCAAAAGCCATCGAGATCTCGTTGAAGCGATCCACCGCGTGCTTCAGGTCACCGAAGCCGAGTGCCACGTTCTCACCGACGGTCAGGGACTCGTCGAGCTTGGGCTCCTGCTCTAGATAACCGATGCGCGCGCCTTCAGCGCCCCAGGCCTCACCGCCATATTCCTTTTCGATACCGGCCATGATCTTGAGCAGAGTCGATTTACCGGCGCCGTTGACGCCGAGCACACCGATTTTGACGCCGGGAAGGAAGGACAGGGTGATACCCTTGAAGACCTCACGGCCCCCGGGATAGGCCTTCGTCAGGTCCTTCATGACATAGACATACTGATAGGCGGCCATGACGGATCTCCTGATGGAATGGTCGGACGGAATAGGACGAGAACGCGGCTCGAGTGCGCTCCGCATAGGAGCGTAAAAACCCCTGCGCCCGGCAGGACTCGAACCCGCAACCAAGCCGTTATGAGCGGCCTGCTCTAACCAATTGAGCTACAGGCGCACAGGTTGTGCAGGAAATCGCGCAATTCGGCCCCATTTGCAAGACGACATGACAAAGAAATAGGTCTGTTCGTCATTTTGTCTGTCATTGCCTGCGAGAGCTCTCCCGCCGCATCACAGGCATCTCCCCAGCCTCGCACGATCGTCGTGCTTCAGGACACGGGTATTGCACGAGCAACAAGATATGACTGGTTTCCACCCTGACCCATTCTTAAATCTTCCTACAAATCAAAAGACGACCTGATCGGACGGTCATGACAGGGACAATAACGATGCCAGACAATACGACAGCACAAAGCCCCATGCCGCTCCCCTCTTCCCTCCCCTCGGCCGGGATACGTATTGCGATACGCTACTGCACCCAATGCAACTGGATGTTACGCTCCGCCTGGATCGCCCAGGAATTGCTGCAGACCTTCGGCACTGAGCTGGCAGAAGTCGCCCTCATTCCCGATACCGGGGGGCACTTCAGTATCATGGCGGGTGATCATCTGATCTGGGAGCGCAAGCGCGACGGGGGTTTCCCCGGCCCCAAGGACATCAAGCAGCGCGTTCGCGACGTGATCGCCCCGGAGCGTGATCTGGGCCATGTTGATCGGTAAATCACGGGCAAAGAGCATGATCCTTATCACATCTGCCCAGAACCGTGACCAATAGAACAACATGGACGGTACATAACGTTACGGCATCTGTGCAGGGAGGAAACGAGCGGTTAAGATAAGGCGATCAATTCACCCCCACCAGGACATGTAGTGATGGACGTCAGCAAGATCTCCCCCGGCAAATCCGTTCCCGATGACATCAATGTCGTGATCGAGATCCCGCAGGGCTCTTCGGTCAAATATGAAGTGGACAAGGAAAGCGGCGCCGTTTTCGTCGATCGCTTCCTTTTCACCCCGATGTACTATCCGGCCGCGTATGGTTTCATTCCGAATACGCTGGCTGCTGATGGCGACCCGGCCGATGCACTGGTTCTGGCACCGGGGCCGATCGTTCCGGGTGCGGTCATTCGTGCGCGCCCCATTGGCATGCTGAAGATGGAAGATGAAAGCGGACAGGATGAAAAGATCATCTGCGTGCCTCACGACAAGATCCACACGCAGTATACCGATGTAAAAACGATCGACGATCTGCCTGAAATCACTCTGAAGGCAATCGGCCACTTCTTCGAGCGTTATAAGGACCTCGAGCCTAACAAGTGGGTCAAAGTCTCGGGCTGGGCAGGACCAGAAGAGGCCAAGAAAGCGATTATTGCTGCTCTTGAAGCCGCCAAGTAACACCACCACGCTGTAATAAACAGTGACCGGAAAGACACAGCGTCTTTCCGGTTTTTTATATCACAGCGCTGTGAGCCTAATCCGGCTTTCTGCCCCATTGCCAAATCTAAATTAGATGTAATAAAAGGGTCATGTTGGGATAAGGAATGAAATACCTCATCCCGGAAAGTCACGGAACCTCGCGTTTTTCATCCGACTGGCGGATTGCACTCATGTCTCTTCCCCGTATCTCCACTAAGGCGCTGGGTGTCGTCACCACAGCTCTCGCTACCCTTGCTGCCATGCCGTCGGCCCAGGCGCAGTCGCCTCTGGCTGGGGGTGCGCCCAACGGCACAGGCCTTGCACCTTCGGTGCGTGTCTCGAGCCCGATCGGCACAGTCAATTTCCAGAATTCATCCGTCCCGCCCCTGCCCCATCCGGAGGCCATTTTCGATGATCCATGGGGATGGAACACCTGGCTGCGCCAGCATGGCGTCGCGATCCTTCTGGACACGACCAACGAATTCGCGGGTGCCATCACGAGCCCGACCAAAGGCTTGGGCCTGAGACAGGGCAGCAGCAATGCCGGTCAGTATGGCTTTGAAAACGATATCGACTGGGAAAAGCTTGCCGGTATTCGCGGCTTTTCGACCCACGCCGTGTTCGTCGGACGTTACGGTATTCCTGCCAGCCGCATGTTTGGTGACAACCTGAACCCCAGCCAGGAAATCTATGGCGGTGGCGGTAACGTGGTCGTTCACCTTGTCTATATCTACGGTGAAGAAACGCTGTTCAATGGTCACCTCGACATTGCCGCCGGTCGTATTCCGCTGCTGACCGACTTCTCGTCGAACCCGCTGTACTGCAACTTCATGAATAATGCCTTCTGCGGTAACCCGAAGGCCTCTTCTGACAATACCAGCCATTCATCCTACCCGGATTCGAACTGGGCAGCGCGTGTCCGTGTTCGTCCGTCGCAGTACACCTACCTGCAGGCCGGCGTTTACTTCAACACGATGGGCATCTACGGCGTGCAGCAGATGCGCACGGGCTTCAAGTGGAACGGCGCGGATATCAATGGCGAGGCCGCACCGGTCGAGTTCGGCTGGGAGCCGATCTTCGGCAAGGACAAGCTGCCGGGTCACTACAAGCTTGGTGGTATTGTCGATACGGCACCCCATCCGGACGTGTTGTACGATATCAACGACAATTACTGGGCTGTAACGGGCCAGGCCCGCAAGGTTCACAACAACTCGTGGTCTGCCTATGCTCTGGCCGATCAGATGATCATGCGTCATAAGGGCAATGGTCCCGATGCCGGCATCACCCTGCTTGGCGTGTTCTACAACAACTCGCCTGTAACCCAGACGCGTGAACGTCAATACTCGATCGGCGTGCTCGATCGTGGTTTCTGGAAGTCCCGTCCGCTGGATGCCTGGGGTGTAAACTTCAGCTACATCCAGGTCTCCAAGAAGGTCAAAACCGCTCAGGAAATCCAGCAGAGCCTGGGTTATCAGACCCTGCTTAACGGCTCGTTCTTCCCGCAGACCAACGGGATGGTCATCGAAGCGATGTATCAGATCCGCGTCTGGCGCGGCATCACCTTCGCTCCTGATTTCCAATACTTCATCCGTCCGGGTGCCCAGCAGGGCCTGAAGGATGCAGCAACACTCGGCTTCAAGTCGCACATCGAAATCTTCTGATCCTCACACGCCCCTGCCTCGCAGGGGCCTCGATCAGCCTGCGCTATACACGCCCTTATTGCCTTTTCATCCCACGATGGAGGCGATAAGGGCGTCGTAGTTTTCGAGATAGCCCTGAAGCGACAGCTCGGCTTCCGCATGTCGACGGGCTGCCCGGCGCAAGCGGGCCGCCAGCTTTCGGTCCTCAAGAATTTCGAGGATAGAATCCGCAATGCGATCGGGTTCGAGAAACGGGGTCAGTAATCCTGTCCGTCTATCCGTAATGAACTCTTCCACCGGAGCCGTCTGGCTTCCCACGATGGCGCACCCCGTTGCCATGGCCTCACGCAAGGACCATGAGGCGACGAAGGGATAGGTCAGATAGACATGCGCATCAGAGCGTCGCAGCGTAAGCCTGAACGTGTCGTAATCGACCTTGCCCAGAAAATGCACCCGATCGGTGTCTATGCGTCCCGCCACTTCCTTCAAGAAGATATCGCGCCAGCTTCCCGCATCTGAAGGAGGCGGCGCACCATAGCTTGTCCCGTCGCCACCGATCAGGACGATCCGTGCGTCGGGGCGTTCATCGAGAATACGCGGGAGCGCCCGCATGAAGCTATGGATCCCGCGATAGGGCTCAAGGTTGCGCGCCACAAAGGTCACAAGCTTGTCCCCGGGGCGGATCACCAGGTCGCCGATAACGACATCGCTTTTGAACACCGCTTGATCTGGCGCACAGAGATCGAGATTGACCCCTTCGCGCAGCAGCTTGATGCGGCCATGCGTCCAGTCGGGATACGTCCCTCTCTGAAACAGCGTGGGGGTCTGACCATGCTGGTTCAGGTTCAGGGCAAGGAGATTGATGGCGTTCTTGACCCGGACATTGGGCGCCAGATCGGGCCGGGGCGGAAATTCCGGATCGAAATCAACGTCATTCTTGTCAGTATGATAGAAGAACTCGAAATAGCCGAGAATGGGCGTTGAGGGATACACATCGACCAGGTTGAGCAGTTCGCCCCAGCCATGATGCCCGATAATGATATCAGGGGTGTATCCAAGACCCTTGAGTGTCTGCGCTGCCCTTGCAACGGCTTCCGCTCGGCTCAGCCCCATCTCAAGTTCGCGTAGCGAAGGATGGGTATGAGGCGATACCACACGTTCCTGACGATAGAGAACGCGCCTGACCCCCGGCAGATATCCTTCATTGGCCTCGGAAATGAAAACGATCTCGTGGCCTCCCTGCTCATGAAGATGCCTGACCAGATGAAGAAACTGACCCGGGAAATTCTGGTGCACGAACAGGAAACGCAAGACGACAAAGCCTTCTGGCTGGCAGGGACACAGGGAACGGCAGGGCAGCATCCGCGCGCATCGGTGCGGGACGCCGTTTCAGCCATTCGTCAGATCTGAGAGTGACAGGAAATCACGGCAAAAAAACAGCCCCGATACCGACCGGTACCGGGGCTGGCCCAAACTCAGGCGTCGCTTGTCTTGCGACGCGAGACGGGCTTTTTAGCAGGTTTGGCGGCTCGCTCTTCCTTGGCAGCAGGGGCCACCGCACCGTTACGAGGCAGGATTTCAAGATGGAATGCCTCGAGCGGTGCAAGAGACTCGGCTTCCAGCGTTACGCCACCCGCGACCGGCCCGATGCGCGTGCCATCCGTGAAGGTCGCGCTGATCGCGATATCGTATTTTTCCTCGGCACCATTCTTGAGACGTACGCATAGGCCCAGAATCGGCAGGGCCATGCCGCGCGATCCGCAATATTGACCGGCCTCGGCCCAGGGGGAGAGCCACCCCTTACCAAGAACAGCCTGATACTCGATATCCTCAGGTGCAACGAGAGATTGCGGCGCAATGCCAAAACCCTCAATCCAGTTCTGGCTGCCCGGCTCACCCATCCACTCCCCGATCTGGGCCAGTACGTCGCCACGACGCTGCACATGGGCGGCAAGTTCAGGCTTGAAATCAGGGTTGCTCGCAGCAGCAGGTGCAGCTTGGGCAGGCTGGGCAGCGGGCGCAGCAGCCGGCGCGGCGGCTGCCGGATCGCCCGAGAGACGCGCCACCTGGATGCCAGGGGCAGGCAGCGAGCTGTCAGGGGCCTGGTATGTCGTCACCATAACCTGAGCAGGACCACGCGCGACACGAACAAGCGCTGCACCGGCACCTGCGCCGTGGCTGCTGCTGATCACACCATCATCTTCGAAGGTTTTGATCGTCACAATGCCGTTGGGCATGTTCGGCGCCTGCGTGACGGTCACCGCGGGATAGCCGTTAACGCTCTGGACCGCGTATTCCGGCGGCAGGAACACACAAAAAAGACCGGCGTCAAAGGTCATCAGAGAAGCATGAACCTTGAGCTGAACAACCTGCTCCGTCCCTGAAGAACTCGCGGAATTAGACATCTATATCGACCCATCTTTGATTTAGGTGTGCATTTGGGAATTTTGCACAATGTGGCTACAGAACTCTCCAAAGGAATAATCGGATGTATAGCACTACATACTACCCAGTAAAAGCTATATCATTTGATGTGAAAAGTGTAGCAACACATTACTCAATAGCGACACAGGCATACCGAGCGGCACCACAGACCCCCTGCCCTCACGCTGTATTCGCTCCGATTGCGCGCCAAGGTCGAAACTTACGGCGCGTAGCCGGGCATTCCAGAGATTGGAGAGCGCGAAACACCAGGTTTCCGGCCATATGGAGGGAATGAGGCCCAGATCGCAGTCAAACGACTCGATAACGCTGACAGCCTCGTCTTCGCGATACTCACCGGATATCTGGACATGACCCGTTGCCATGAGACGGTCATCGTCGATGGTATAACCCGCGATAATATAATCGAGAGGCAGATTACGCTTTGCCGCATCCTCGGCCAGTTGCAGCACAATATCATAGCCCTTCTCCCGGCCGATCGCGCCAGGCACGCAGATACGCCGCCTTCCGCCATCCAGCGCGCGAGCGGGCTTTAAAGGCGGATAGTTACCGGCCTCCAGCGGTTCGAGCGTAACGTCCAGCCCGGCAAAATGCCGCCTGAAGCGTCTCTGTAGATCGAGCGATCCGGCCACAACCTTGTTGGCCTGCCGCAGACTCTGCTCGGATTGCGCCACGAGTTCCGCCACTGAGAGGCGCTCGTCAATCAGCGAGCCCTGCTGCGCTACGCACGCTTCGCATCCGGCCAGAGCAGGCTCTCCACAATAATGGTCATTCGGACCAACCAGGCAGATACGCGGGCAGAACCAGATATAATCGTGCAGGACGACATCCCATTTCATGCCCAGCGCACCCGCAAGATCATGCATGACCGGCGCGTGACCGAGCAGATGGTGCCATTCGATACGATCAGCTTTCATGCGGCGCAGGATCGATACGAAATCCAGCCATTCCTGCGGCAAATCAAAAACGAGATTGACCGTATCCCCGCCGCAATCCTCAATGCGACACCCCCGTTCGTGGGGACGCAGGATCAGAACCTGCTCCTTCCTCGCCTCTGCCTGCTGACGCCGGTGACTGATCACCCGCTCAACCCCTCCGCCGGAATCATGCGTTACCATGATCAGACAGGACGCCGCTGATTTGCGCCTTGCGATCATTCGCACAAGCCCGGCATTGCGTCGTATCAGACGCAGGGGGTCTTCAGCGATGAACACAGCGACCTGCTCATCATAACCAGGATGCAGCATGTTGAGCATGCGCAGATTGCGTTCCAGAAGCAGGCTGCGTGTCCGACCGAACGAGACCGAGCCGACATGCCTGACAAAAAGATCCGTTGCTGCCACATGACGCCACCCGAGGGCTGAGGCACGGCAACAGAAGTCATTCTCCTCACCGTAGCCCTGCGCGAAGATATCGACATTCAGCAGCCCGGTTTCCTCGAGACAATCCCCGCGTATTGCCATGCAGAATCCGTTACCGGTCGGCAGATCGATAAGCGCAGTTTTTGGAAGAGAGGCGAACACCTTGTCCAGCGACAGGGCTGTACGCCGATCCGGCACAGGGTTCGGCCGCGTCACACAGGGATAGGACAGAATGCTCGCATCGTTGGAGAAAGGGGTAACCGTGCCAACACGATCTGCGCGATCAAGCCATGCCCGCAGACGGGCAACTCCCCCTTTGGGCAGCAGGGCGTCACTATTGAGCAGGATCACGTCGCGCCCTTGTGCGCAGGCCAGCCCGGCATTGGCGCTGGCCGTGAAGCCACGATTCTCTTCCTGAACGATAAGTGTTATCGCGCCCTTTGCAGCAAATTCTGCGAGCATGCTGCGCAAAGCTGGCTCAGGAGAGCAATCATCGACGACCAGGCATTCCAGATCGTCGCTCTTGTCGGTCAGCACAGCCTCAATACAGCGTCGGGTCAGACCATGATCGCGATAAGCAGGTATGACCACAAGGCATCCCGGCACACGGCGTTTCATTGGAGGACGGCGCGGCCGGTTGGTAACGACGACTTCATCCTCAGGCGCCTGAAAGGCGTGCGTCGTACCAGCATGATCGAGAAGTGCCATCGCCGCGGGCGCAAGCGGACTACCCGTCAGGGATTGACCGTAACGATCCCGCAGGTGAACCACCCCCTTGGGCAAGGTGTCGAGCGCAAGCGCGAAATGGCGTGGCCGTGCGAGCGGTTTTTCAAGCAATGTCGCCTGTTCGAGCTGCGACGCGGTGAGATCGAAATGGCTGTCGCCGGCCTCGACGAAGACATGCGGCGTGAAATCGGGATCTGCCGGATACCAGATCCAACCGTCTAGCGCATGGCGACGCACTGACACAAAACCCTGCATATGGCGTATGGCCGTCAAATCGATCGGAGCGCCATAAAGCAGCTTGCCGCCGCACTGCGCGCTCAACATCGATGCCTTCATCCACCTCTCGGGCAGAACAAAGGGAAGCGCGACATCAGTGGCAACGATCTCGCCATCGAGGCTGATCGTGACCAGCCCCTGCGCTTCGCCGCGCATGACCCCCTCATTGCTCGTCGCGCACCACCCAGGGCAGCCCGACCGGGCAGAAAAATGCCGCGTCCAGGGCAGCACCTCATCGGCGGGGGCATAATGCGCCAGCATACGACCGAAGATACCGACGGCTTCATCCATGCGGCCGAGATGAGACAAGGCGATGGCTTGGCCCACCAGCGCCTTTCGCATGACAAAGCGCTTGGCGATCCACGCGAAACGCGTGACCGCCTCTTCCCACCGCGAGGCCGAAAGCAGCGCCATGCCATAGGCAAAGATCACATTGGGATCATGATGCGCCATGCGGGCTGCGCGCCCGAGCCAATAAAGAGCCGCCTGTGCGTCGCCGTTATTCGAGGCATCCGTGCCGCGGCGATAAGCATCCTGCGCCCGGGCGTCGTGCCACCTTTGCCAGTCGGCCCGGTCTCTGGCTGTCACCACATGGCCATAGCCCGACTGGACCGGAGGTGGCCGGCGGGTTGAGGGCTTGCGCCCTTCAGCCATGTCCACCCAGACGGCGTTCGAGCTTCGCAAGTTCTACCGCAGCATCATTCACGCCCTGAGCCTGGGCACGCTCAAGCCATATACGGGCCTCGACCGGATTGACCTCACCAGCAAGACCCCGCTTCAGATAACGGCCCAGCATCAGTTGACCAAGCGCATGGCCACGTTCGGCCGCGCACCTGAACCAGTGCTGCGCCTCGCGGCGGTCAACCGCGACATCGTGGCCGCCACCCAGCATGGCACCGGCAGAGAACATGGCATCGACATATCCCTGCTCGGCAGCCTGCCGATACAGGGCAAGCGCGCGCTGATGATCTTTCCCCTCAGGCGCCCGACCCGAAACCAGGATCTGCGCGAGCAGGGTCATGGCTTCAGACATGCGCGCCTGCGCCGCCCGATCGAGCCATCGCAAGGCGAGATCCATGTCATGCGGGACACCCCGCCCCTCGAGATACATGCGCCCGAGCCAGTATTGCGCATTCACGACGCCATCGGCTGCGCGCTGCATCCAGTATGCAGCCTGAGTGTCATCGCGGTCGATCCCGACCCCCTCGGCATAGCACACGCCGAGATTGAACGCGCCCACGAGGTCGCCCTTCTCGGCCGCCTGAAGGAAGCGCTTGCGCATGGCATCACGGTCCTGCTCGGAACCGACACCGGTCAGTGCAAGATTGCCTAGATCGGCATCGGCCACCCGGTCGCCGCACTCCGCAGAAACACGAAACCACTTTGCAGCTTCATCCGGGTCCCGCTGCACCCCTGTGCCAGTCAGATAGAGCAGCCCCAGCCCTCGTGCAGCAGCCCCATGACCCAGTTCGGCAGCAATCTGGTACCAGGTTGCTGCCTCCAGATAATTCGGGGCCATTTCCTCACCCCGAATATGCAGATCGCCCAAAAGCGCCGCAGCCTCGGCGTCCCCCCCCATCGCAGCGCGGCGAAGCCAGGTCTCCGCACGGTCCAGCCTGCGCCGAACGCCCTTGCCTTGCAGAAGATAGAGCGCATAGCGCGTTTGTGCCTGAGCGACACCGCGTTCAGCAGCCTTTTCGAAATAGCCGGCGGCTGCAGTGAAGTCAGCCTCCTGCCCGATGCCTTGCTCGTTGATCCAGGCGAGGAAATAAAAAGCCGTCGCAAGCCCTGCCTGAGCGGCGAGTTTTAACTCGGCGGTGCCTCGTGCCAGATCATTGTCTGCGGTCGGGTTGGTATGAAGAGCCATACCCAGACCGAGATGCCCCTGGGCCGAACCCGCAGCCGCAGCTTTTTCGTACCACTCCCGCGCCTGTGCAGGATCGCGCAGATCTTCGGGGCCGTTTGTCAGTATATAGCCAAGTAGCGCCTGAGCATCGGGCTGGCCTTCATCGGCCGCCAGACGACTCCAATGCGCCGCCTGATGAAAGTCAGGAATCCGCTTGTGTTCACGGTTGTCGATCAGGATTGCCGGGCGGTTTTCGTCGAAACCTTCGGGAAAGCCCATGAGATAGAGTGTGCCCAGCATGAGCCGGGCCTGCACATGACCGCCTTGGGCAGCCTTGCGCATCCATTTCGTGCCATCTTCAAGACTGGGGGGGGTTCCCCAGCCTTCCAGATAAGCCTTGCCGATACGATACTGTGCCTCGACGCTCCCCTGCGTCGCGAGCGGGCCGAGCAGGGCAAAACCCTGAACGGCGTTTTCGCCAGATTCGATCTGGGTGATCGCATAATTGAGTCTCGCATCACGCGAGACCATTGATGCGAGACGGGATTTTAAAGCCACCCTGCTCTCCTCTGGAGAAATCGTCTTCGGTTAGTTTGGCTCGCGCATACCATTCGACATGGCGGGAATGACCTTGCTGAACAGCCACTGGATCATCGTGCGTTTGCCCACCTGAATATCGGCCGATACAGACATGCCTGGCGTCGGATGGAAGAAGCTCGGCACGCCATGAAGCGTATAACGGTCGATACGTAGGCGAACACGGTAATAACCACTCTGCGAAGGATCTTCGTCACCAGCCGCCATCTGCCCCATCGCAGCGTTCTTCGCATCAGATGCGGTGAATGCGTCTGCACTGATCAGGCGCACCGTACCCTCAGCTCCGCCATACTGCGTATAGGGGAAGGTCGCGAACTTCAGCAGCGCATGATCACCCAGCTTCACGAAGCCTGCGTCATTGCCCTTCAGAACAGCTTCGACTTCGAGTGCGGCGCCTGTGGGCACGATCGACATCAGAACCTGGGCAGGCGAAATCACGGAACCCACGGAGAGTTTCGCGATGTTCAGCACCACGCCTTCATCGGGCGACTTGAGCAGAACCAGCTTGTTCCGCAACGCGGCTTTCTCGTAATCCCCGACAGATTCATCAAGGCGATGCTGAACTTCGGTGATCTGCGTATAGACCTGCGCCTTCCAGCTCTCGATATAACCGTCGCGCTCCGCCTGGATCGCGGCAAGCTTGGACTTTGTTGACGCTGCCGTCTGCTGAGCCTCAATCTGCGCTCTTTCCGCATCCATCAGCTCGCTCTGCGCTGCAAGGGTAGAAAGCTTGCTCCCCACCTGATCAGCTTGGAGACGACGACGCATCTGCAGCACTTCATTCGCAACACGACCACGACTCTGATGCATGGCCGCGCTGGCGAGAGAGCCGTTGATCTGGCTCTGCAAAGACGCGATCTCCTGATCGAACTGATTCACCTTTGCCGTGTACTCGGCTTTGCGACGGGCATATGAAGCCGCCTCGCGAACCGAATAACTGTCGTTAAGATCCGGCGTGAATGTCTTCCCCTCGGCCTCGGCATGAAGACGATTGATCGTCGCCTGGTAGGAATCACGCTGGGCCTTGAGATTGACGATATCGGCTTTAGTGATCGTCGGATCGAGATGGGCGAGCACCTGTCCTTTCTTCACATACTGACCTAGCTCGACATCGATCGAACGAATGATCGACATTTCCATCGGCTGGATGACGAGGTTGTTGTTCACAGCCACCAGTCGACCCGGCGTGCTCACCACCTTGTTCAGCGGGAACACCGACGCCGCGATAAGGCTCGAGAAGAACAGGGCACCGACCAGCCAGATGATGTAACGCGCTGACGCTGTAGGCGGCAAATTGACAAGAGCCGCACTCGGGGAGTGAAACTCCAGCAGCGCCAGAGGCAGCCCCTGGGGAGAGAACGGATCATCAGCCGCCCGCGGGACGTGCTGCTGGACTTCAGTGACTTCCTGGTTCCCGTCTTCGGGAACAATATCCTTGTTGCTCATGGCTTATTCCTCATCCATCAGCATGGGATCATCATTCTGATCGGTGTTCTTGTTATGGGCGGAATGCTCGTGACGATTCTGCTGCATCCAAAGCATGCGATAGATCTCGCAGCGTTCAAGCAGCACACTATGGGGCGCCACATCGACCACCTTGCCCTTGTCCATGACACAGATCTGATGGCAATCGACCAGGGAGGACAGACGGTGGGAGACGATCACCATCGTACGGCCCTTGCCGATACGCTGCAGATTGGCATTCACCAACGCTTCACTCTCGGGGTCGAGCGCCGAGGTGGCCTCATCAAGAATCATCAGTTTCGGGTCGCTGATCACGGCGCGTGCGATGGCCAGGCGCTGCCTCTGACCGCCCGAGATATTGGTAGAACCTTCCTCGATCGGGGTATCATAGCCGGCGGGCATGCGATCGATGAATTCCTCTGCCCCCGCCAGACGCGCGGCGCGGATCACGTCGTCCATCGTGTAGCCCGGACGTCCTGCAGTGATATTGTCGCGCACTGTGCCACGGAACAGGAAGTTATCCTGGAGCACGACACCGAATGAGCGGCGCAGATGGCTGAGATTGATCTCACGCAGTTCCACGCCATCGAGACGCAGATAACCCGTATAATTTCGGCTGACACCCTGAAGCAGACGGGTGACGGTCGATTTGCCCGAACCCGAGCGCCCGACCAGCCCCAACATGGTGCCAGCAGGGATTTCGAAATTGACGTTGTTGAGGGCCTTCATGGTCGAGCCGGGATAACTGAAGTCGACCTGGGCAAAAGACAGCGCGCCCTTGATTGGCGGACGCAGACCGGAGGTCAGCGCCTTTGTTTCGGTCGGCTGATTGAGCACAAGTCCGGCTTCACCAAGCGACGTCATGACTTCGTTCACGTCTTCAAGGATCTTGGCCAGTCCGACGAGCGGCGCCGCCACACGACCACCAAGCATCATGAAGGCCATCAGGGCACCTGGCTGGATGCTGCTCGATCCGGTCAGGATCAGATAGGCGCCAGCAAGGATGATGCCGCGATTGATGAACATGTCGAGCGGCATGACCAGTGTGCTCGGCCAGTTCTGCATACGCCCTGCAGCCAGTTTCCAGCGAATAACTTCAGCGGTGGTCTCATCCCATTTCTCACGACGTGTCGGCTCCAGCGCCAGTGTCTTGACGGTACGGATACCTGCTACAGTCTCATAAAGGATCGAGCTACGCTCCATCTCGGCGCGGATCATCTTGTTATAGACGCGTGTCATCGGGCCCAGGAAGATCACGATGATCAGGCCGATAAGACCCGCACAGGCAACTGTCATCCAGGCCAGTGTCGAGCTCATCCAGAACAGGATGGGCAGGATGACGAGGAGTGTGAACATATCCAGGAAGGTGGACATGAGCTTGCCGGTAAGGAAGTCACGCACCCTGTAGATGGACATGTAACGCCCGAGAATTCGGCCGGTCTGTTCACGCTCGTAAAATTCGAGTGGCAAGGCGAGCAGCCGGTTGAACGCATGCAGCGAGATACGGGTATCGACACGCGTCGTCAT
The DNA here is from genome assembly GCF_001547995.1 of Asaia bogorensis NBRC 16594. Classification (NCBI taxonomy): domain Bacteria; kingdom Pseudomonadati; phylum Pseudomonadota; class Alphaproteobacteria; order Acetobacterales; family Acetobacteraceae; genus Asaia; species Asaia bogorensis. The sequence goes on along the minus strand of NZ_AP014690.1, from coordinate 693,433 downwards.
GACCAGAGTCAGCTCGCGCCGGCCATAGGTCAGCAAGGTCTCATAGAAGCTGAGGATCAACACAATTGCCGTGATGGATACCAGAGTCGACATCGAGTGATAATTCACCACACGATCGAGCACCTGCATGACGATCATGGCAGGGAAGATCTGAAGTACCGACAATACCATCGAAGCAAAAAGGATGTCGCGTAATGACTGCTTTTCGCGCATCACGACGCGGACGAACCACATCAGATCGAAAGGGGCATCAGCCTCGGACAGGTCGCGGCGACGCTTGACCAGAAGGATATCACCCGTCCAGACCTGCGTCAGTCTGAGCTCGTCCACTGCCACCGGCACACTGCCTTCATCACCCAGCGGGTCACGAAGCCAGACGATATTCTTTTCCGGATCGGCACGCACCATAAGCGCCGCAGAGCCGTCGCGGAACATCAGCACAATGGGCGGCGTGTTCTGCATGCGAACAAGATAGCGCCACTTGATGCGCATCCCCTTCGCCACGGCGCCGTTCTCGTTCAACCATCGTGCCAACGCCGCTGGTGAGGGCGAGTCCTCGCCCGGCTCGGCAGCGAAATCACGCATGTCGAGGTCCAGCCCATGGAACTTGGCAGCAGCCATGGCGGCGCGTAGTCGGATATAGACGGGATTCTGGTTTTCGCTGTCCGCAGCGACGCCATCACGATGCTTCACGAAGCTTCCTCTTGTGTTTCACTAAGCCGCTCAGACTTCAGGCTGCCCGAATAGCGCGAATACCCCTCCCCCTGTCGAGCGAGAATCTTCGATTTTTACCATAAGTCATAGAAATCACTGAACTTGGCGTGAGGTCACTACATATTCCGTCAAAGTTACTATGTAAATTCCAAACCAACCGGCCAAAAAATACATAGAATTTAAATTCGGTAACGTGATCTGACCATTGCATCTTGTTGCAGCAACTCCGCCATATCCCGCACGCGACACGCCTGACAGGTGAGGATTACGAAAGCAAAGTATCGGGACGTCCCGCGTATCCTGTCGAGAAAGAGCTGGTCGAGGGCAGAGGCAACAGGGCTGCGCCCGGCACAGCATGCGCAAAACCGGGCATGAACCCGCCCAGGCAATGCGTTTGCGGCGATGCGCCGATAGACTGCCCAGCCGCCAGGCCGCTCGGTATCAACGGCCAGGCAAGCACCTTCACCCTGAATCCGGACCAGTTCCTGCGGCATCGCATCGCGCTCACTCAGTATATAGAGAGGGATGCGTCCATCACCTGACATGGCTGTCTCTTCCTTTGCTGGGGCGAGCCGGCGACTATGAAGCCCCTTTCGAGTGCGCCGAACAAGCTCTGAAGGGCTGCTCCTCGAGGCGCCAATCGGCCTCAGGCTTATTCTGTCTCCTCCCGCTTCGTCACAGCCGCTTGAGGATCAAGCCTCGCATCATACTGGACAGACGCCGTAGCCTCTGAAAAAAGGCAGGCAGCCGTAGCGCCCAGTCGCGGCTTCGCCCCTGCCGCCTGACCCATACAGCGAGACTGACCGCCATCATGACACGTCCTCATCTTCTCGACGCCCTGCGTGAACATGTCCTGCTTTGCGACGGCGGGATGGGGTCACGCATCCAGATGCTCGATCTGGAAGTGGAACGCGATTACTGGGGGCAGGAAAACTGCACCGAGATCCTGACGCTGTCGCGACCCGAACTGATCCGCGAGATTCACCGCGGGTATTTCGAGGTCGGCGCGGATATGGTCGAGACCAATACGTTCGGTGGCTCGATCGTCACCCTTGCCGAATTCGGCTTGCAGGACCGCGCCCGCGAGATCAACCGCAGATCTGCCGAGCTGGCGCGCGAGGCCGCCGAGACCTTCAGTGACGGGCGTCACCGTTATGTTGTGGGCTCCATCGGCCCGGGCACCAAGCTGCCCAGCCTCGCCAATATCGATTACGATACCCTCGAGGCCGGGATCATCGAGCAATGCCGCGGCCTGATCGATGGCGGGGTCGATGCGTTTCTGATCGAGACCTGCCAGGACACGCTCCAGATCAAGGCCGCCGTGAACGCCGCCAAGGCCGCAAAGCGAGAACTGGGCTCGGATGCCCCGATCTTCGTGCAGGTGACGGTCGAGACCACCGGTACACTTCTTGTTGGCCCCGATATCGCCGCGGCAGCCACCACCATTCATGCGCTGGACGTGCCTCTCATCGGCATGAATTGCGCCACCGGCCCGCAGGAAATGGCGGAGCATGTGAAATGGCTGTCCGAGAACTGGCCCGGCCTGATTTCCATCCAGCCCAATGCAGGCCTTCCCGAACTGGTTAACGGCACGACGCATTACCCCCTCACCCCTGGTGAAATGGCAAGCTGGGTCGAGCGCTTCATTGTGGAAGACGGGCTCAATCTGGTGGGCGGATGCTGCGGCACCTCCACCCCGCATATCCAGGCGCTGGACGGGATGCTCCGCAAGCGTGGCGGGACCAGTCATCGCCCCGCCCCGGTCCAGCGCATCCATCACTGGGTGCCGTCTGTCGCAAGCCTCTATACCCAGACCCCGCTACGTCAGGAGAACTCCTATTTCTCCATTGGCGAGCGCTGCAACGCCAATGGCTCCAAGAAATGGCGCGAGTTGCAGGAAGCTGGCGACTGGGATGGCTGCGTTGCCGTTGGGCGCGAGCAGGCCGCCGAGGGCTCCAATGCGCTCGATCTCTGCACCGCCTTTGTCGGACGCAACGAAATTGCCGAGATGAATGAGGTCGTCACGCGCTTCACGTCTTCAGTGAACGCGCCCCTGGTGATCGACTCAACCGAGACCCCGGTCATCGAGGCCGCGCTCAAGCTGCATGGCGGCAAACCCATCATCAACTCGATCAATTTCGAGGACGGTGAAGGCCATGCCGAAGACCGCATGATCCTGGCGCGCAAATTCGGCGCCGCGGTGATTGCGCTCACGATCGATGAAGTGGGCATGGCCAAGACGCCGGAAGACAAGCTGCGTATTGCCGAGCGTCTGGTCGATTTTGCCTGCACCAAGCATGGTCTGCCGCAATCCGATCTGATGATCGATCCGCTGACCTTCACCATTGCCACAGGTGTGGAAGATGACCGCAAGCTGGGTGTCTGGACGCTGGAAGGCATCCGGATGATCCGCGAGCGCTTCCCCGAGATCCAGATCATTCTAGGCCTGTCAAACATCTCCTTCGGCCTCAACCCGGCGGCGCGCGCCGTGCTGAACTCGGTCTTTCTCGATCATGCGGTCAAGGCCGGCATGACCGGCGCCATCGTGCATGTGAGCAAGATCCGCCCGCTGCATCTGATCGCCGCCGAGGAGGTGAAGGTCGCCGAGGATCTGATCTTCGACCGACGCAGCGAGGACTACGATCCGCTCCAGAAACTGCTGGAACTCTTTGCAGGCCGGAAGGCGGCTGATGCCGTTCAGAAGCGTCGCGCCGAGACACCGGCCGAACGTCTGAAGGATCGTATCGTTGATGGCGACCGCAAGGGCATCGAGGATGATCTTGCTGCGGCAATGGAAGAGATGCCCCCGCTCGACATCATCAACACCGTGCTTCTGGATGGCATGAAGGTGGTGGGCGAGCTGTTCGGCGCAGGGAAGATGCAGCTCCCCTTCGTGCTGCAATCGGCAGAAACCATGAAGACCGCCGTGGCGTGGCTCGAGCCGTATATGGAGCGTGTCGAGGGTCAGGCACGGGGTACAATGGTCCTTGCCACCGTCAAGGGCGACGTCCACGATATCGGCAAGAACCTTGTCGATATCATTCTGACCAATAACGGCTATCGGGTCATCAATCTGGGCATCAAGGTGCCCCTGGCTGACATGATCACCGCTGCACGAGAGCACAACGCTCAGGCTATCGGCATGTCGGGCCTGCTTGTGAAATCCACCGTGATCATGCGCGAAAACCTCGAGGAGATGGCGCGTCAGGGTATCGATATTCCTGTCTTTCTCGGTGGCGCGGCACTGACGCGCAACTATGTAGAAGATGAATGTGCCCGCTCCTACGGGATCGAGACCGCAGGGCGCGTCGCCTATGCGCGCGATGCCTTTGACGGGCTGTCGCTCATGGACAAGGTGGTGAACAACCAGTTTGACGACTACCTAAGCGCCATCCAGACGCGTCGGGCGGGCAAGCAACGCAAGGTCGAACGGGCGCCCGAGCTGGCCGAGACACGTGGCTTCGCGCCTATCGACAAGGAAGCGGCGCGCGCTCGTCGTGCCCGCGTGGCCGGAACGCAACCTGTGCCTGTGCCGCCCTTCTGGGGCGCCCGCGTGGTCGAGGCCGCACCCGCTGCTGTGCTGCCCTTCCTGAATGAGCGCTCGCTCTATCAGTTCCAGTGGGGTTTCCGTAAGCAGGGGCGCTCGCTCGAAGAGTTCATGACCTACGCCAAGCAGGAACTGCGCCCGGTGCTCAAGCGTATGCTGGCACTTTGTGCGGAAGAAGTCATTCTCAAGCCTCAGGCCATCTATGGTTACTGGAAGGCCGCGGGCGAAGGAAATGACCTCGTGCTCTTCCATGAAGATGGCGTGACCGAGGCCGCACGCTTCGCCCTTCCCCGCCAGCCCCGTGAAGATGGCGAGTGTATCGCTGACTTCGTGCGGGATATCGATGATGCCGAGCGCGACGTGGTGGGCCTTCAGGTCGTGACAGTGGGCCAGAAAGCGTCCGATCTGGCGCGGGACTGGTTCGAGGCCAATCGCTATCAGGATTATCTGTATCTGCACGGGCTTTCGGTCGAAATGGCCGAAGCCATGGCAGAATACACGCACAAGCGCATCCGTGCCGAACTCGGTTTTGCGGGTGAGGATGATCGCGACATGGAAAAGATGCTGGCGCAATCCTATCGCGGCTCGCGCTACTCCTTCGGCTACCCGGCCTGCCCGCGTCTGGAAGATCAGGAACCCATTCTGAAGCTGCTCGATGCCGAGCGCATCGGGGTTTCGCTATCGGATGGCTATCAGCTTCACCCCGAGCAATCGACTTCTGCGCTCGTCATGCTCAACCCTCGGGCCAAGTATTTCACGGTCTGACCCGAGTGTGATGCCGCGTTTTCCCAAGCGCGAGAGCATACTTACCGGGAATTGAAATTGGCCCCGCATCTCTTCAGGAGCTGCGGCGCTACCCTGGCCGGCCACTCCCTTGACCGGTGAAGGGAGAGAGAAGGCGTTGGGACAGAGATGACACATCCGGATTTTTCCGCTTTGGAACAACCCGAGATCAGAGGAGCCGCCGATCGCATCGCTGGCTATCTGGCTCTGACAAGTGTCGATGATGCGCCAAACCGGATCGACCTCATCTGTCTTGCGGGCAATGGCGTGCTTGCCTGTGTTGATCATGCCACGAGCCTGGCGCGCCAGCACGACTGCCTGTTGCTGATCACAGGTGGTATCGGGCATTCGACCCCGCCGCTTGTGGCAGCTCTTGCCTCGCGCCTCGACTGCGCACCCTCTGCCCTCGCCGATCTTTCGGAAGCCGAATTGATCTCTCGGCTGATTGCAGCGGATTCCCTCATCGCACGTGACCAGATCATTCTGGAGACCCGCTCGACGAATACTGGCGAGAACGCGGCTTTTACACGCGACACACTCGACGAGCTTGGGCTGAAGCCGCATCATGTCGTTCTGGTGCAGGACCCGCTTTTGCAACGCCGCACGGATGCGACATTCCACCATGTCTGGCGCGAACAACCGACCCTGTTCTTTTCGTCCCCGCCTTTCACGCCCCACCTTGGAGAGGCGGTAACGTCAGAGTCCTGGACGGAGGCGCGCTACCTGTCCCTGCTTCTCGGGGAAATTCCCCGGCTACAGGATACGGCTACGGGTTATGGCCCAAAGGGACGCGGCTTTATCGGACATGTTGATATCCCCCGGATGATCCTTGAGGATCACGCGCGGCTTACGGCTCTCTTCACGACGCAAGCCGCGCGCTGATCTGATAACCCGGCATGAGGAGACATTCCTGTGCCGGATTACCCTGCCGCCTCAATACGCGTAGGCGAGACCTGCACGCAGGGTCAGGCCGTTCTGGATGCCGCTTGAGGTCCAGCGTCCCGAGACCTGCCCCTCGCTCATGTTCTGGTAGGCATAGCGGTATGTGTCATGGCCATAGGATGTATAGGCGTAGTCTCCGCCGGCCGTCAGATGCCAGTGGCGGGTCATGCGGTAATCCGCCCCAAGACTGCCCTCCCAGCGCGGCCGCGTCGAGGCACCATTCACGCGATAGGTCCCTGTGTCGAGAATCTCGGCCCAGCCGAACCGACCGCGCAGAACCAGACGATCGGTCAGCGCATAATCCGCATTCAGGCCGAGCCCAACAAAAAAGGCATTCTGCCCACCGAAGCTATTGTAGCCATAGCTGTCATATCCCCCCTGGACGAAGGGGGTGATGAGTGCCTTGTCATGCAGAACTAGGAAACCCTTGCCGATTTCGCCACGGCTATAGGTCGAGTTGGCACTCTCCCCACCGTTGGTCTGCCACGCGTCGCTGCCATAGGACGAGCTGTAGCTGCTCGCATATTTGTTATTGCGTGTTCCCGAGCCGAGCCGGAAAAGCGCGGAGGCATACAGGTTTTCTATCCGCCCCAGAGAGACCATGGTCGAGGCGTCCACCTGAAACCCCGGGACCCAGCCGATACGGCGGGAGCGTGATTGCGACGCGGAGTGATAGGGGCGGTACCACTGACCACCCGTCGTCTGATACTGGTCGCCATAGCCCCCCACGAGATTATCAAAGATCCCGGCCATTGAGAGACCGATCTCCCGGTTGACAGCGACCACAGGTAGCGGGCCGGCAAGAGCCGTAGACACAGTGAGAGCTGAGAGGAAGGCTGCGGCGAAAAGAGACGTGATGCGCATCGGGGTTCCAGAAAGAAACGAAATGTATCTTCCTGAAACCCGAACACGTCACGAGGTCAACACACCTCGGCAGGCTTTATGGCAAAGTCACGATTCGTTATAAAAAGGGTAATCGATGTATCCCTCGTCCCCACGACTGTACCATGTCTTGATGTCGTCTGACTGAAGCGGAAGATCCTCAGACAAACGGCGTGGAAGATCAGGGTTGGCAATGAATTTACGGCCAAATGCGATGGCATCGGCCGTCCCGTTGGCGACGGTTTCAAGAGCCTCCTCACGTGTGTAGTCCTGATTCAGAACCAGAGGATTCCGGAATACTTCACGAATCGGGCCATGCAGCTTGGGTTGGTCAGTCTTGCCAAACGTCCCGTTCGTGCCGGGTTCACGCAGCTCGAGGAAGCCTATGCCGAGGTCATTGAGCAGCTTTGCTGCTGGCACGAACACGGTCTCGGGCGCGCTATCGATGCAACCCTGCGTATCGCCATTCGGTGAGAGACGCACGGATGTCCGTTCTGCCCCGATGGTGGCGATGACGCGTTCTGTCACTTCACGCAGGAAGCGGATGCGGTTTTCAGGCGATCCGCCATACTCATCCTCGCGATGATTGGTGCCGTCACGCAGGAATTCATCAATCAGATAGCCATTGGCGGCGTGGATCTGCACGCCATCGAACCCGGCTGCGATGGCATTGCGGGCAGCAACCTCGTACTCGCCCAGAATACGCGTGATATCGGCCTTGGTGAGTGCGCGTGCCTGCTCCGGCTCCTGCTTGCCATCATAAGTATGCAGCGGCGCTGGTGCAGAGGTGGGCGAGCTGGAGACCGGCTGCTGACCCGTTACGCTGGAATGTACCATGCGCCCCATATGCCAGAGCTGGACGACGATCTTGCCGCCCTTGTCGTGCACCGCCCTGGTGATCGGCTTCCAGGCCTCGACCTGTTCCTGCGACCAGATACCGGGTGCGTAGGGCCAACCCAGTCCCTCGCGGCTGATACCGGTTGCCTCAGAGATGATCAGTCCGGCGCTGGCGCGCTGGGCATAGTATTCTGCCATGACCGGCGTCGGCACATGCTCACGTGTGCCACGGCCACGTGTGAGCGGTGACATCAGGATCCGGTTCTTCGCGTCGATGGCGCCAAGCTGGATCGGATCGAACAGAGTTGTCATAATGCTAAGTCCTCATGAACCCGTGGGGGTTTAATTCGATTTTTGTCGAACAATATCAGGAATGGGGATGCGTCGTCGTGACGACAACCCCTCCCCTCCTGTTTTTTGGAACCGGACAGCCCAGATGCCTGACTACGATCACCCCCCTGTGGAGAGCCTCACCCTGCTGGGAGTCCTGCGAGGGCTGGCAGATCCGATCCGTCTTGAAATCGTTCAGCACCTCGGTTCGGTTCCCGAAGCGAGTTGCGCCGCACTGCTTGGTGATCGGCCACGCTCAAGTATGTCTCACCATTTTCAGGTACTGCGTGAGAGCGGGCTGCTCCATACGCGCATACAGGGCGTGCAGCATTTCAACTCACTCCGCAGAGACGATCTCGATGCGCGTTTTCCCGGATTGATGCAGGCCGTCCTCGCGGGGTAGATCGCCCGGAACTCTTGAGGGCCTTGATGCCAAACATGCTGCGCGACAACGCTGCAACACGAAGAACAGAACGAGGCTGCTGCACAACCCGGCGCCAGGAGATCTTTCACCTATGGCCATGATCCTGCTCACCTGGCATGGCGCCGTTGTATGTTCTGAAGGCGGCCGCCTGTTTCCCGCTCCCATCGCGGACGTGCTGTCCGGGAATGCCTTGCCCCTCGATCCCGGATACCGGGCGCGTTCTGAATCCGCGCCCCTTCCGTTCGAGGTTGTGATCATAGCCCCTGCACCGGGCATGACCATGGACGATACGCCCGGTCATAGCACCATTGTTGCCCTGCGGGGGGGGGGCGCTCACAATCAGCTGTCGCGAGGGAGAGACATTCCGTGCCGTCGGCCACTGCGCGGAATGGGAGCATTTTCTCGCCCTGGACGCCGGGCATCTGAGCGTCCTGCATGCCGCGCTTTCACGGGACTGGAAACTCGACAACGGCGAGACGATCCGCCCCGGACGAGACGGCTTCAGCCTGACCCTTGGGCCAACCCGTTTGGGCCTGAGTGACCTCTCCCTGACGGAAAACGGACAAACCCTCTGTCAGGCCGATAAGCCGGTTGCCACGGCTTGGCCCAATGCTGCCTTTCATCGCGCCATAGAGGCTGCGACACAGGCCATGCAGGATTTGCAGACGAATGCTGTCGGGGGTCGCTCACCCTGGGGCGAGCCTGACGATTTTCCCCGGCAGCTTCTTCTGACCATCACAGACTATAACGAGCCCCGTCATATGATGTTTCTGGCGCGGCTCTGCCTCCTCATCGGGCTGGATGACGTCGCCCTGCTCTGCCTCGATGTGCTCGAAAACAGCGTCCTCCGGACAGACGCCCTGATCCTACGGGCCATCCTCGCACGCCTGCAGCATGACGAGCCCGCCTGCCAGGAAGCCCTGATTGCGGCCATCACGGGTGCACTGCCAGAGGATGCTCAGACCCCTGTCGTGATCGATCGGTTTCGGGCGCGCCTTGCCAAGCCCGAAACCTTTCTAACGCTTTGGCCCACGCTTGAGCGTGCGATAGGACGGCCGCTCGATCCGTCATACGAGGATCTGCTCATCCCGGGCTGGCTTCCTGCTGACGGAGGCTTTGCCGAACAGACGCCTTATTACCATCGCCTCGAGGAAAAATGGACACAATGTCCGGCAGAACGGCGACAGATTTTCCTCAACGAGGAGCGACGCCTCAATGGTCCTTCTCATGCCCTCGCCATACTGGAAGGCCACAAACACTGGCTCGATGGCGAGCAGGAGGAAGCCAATGCCCTGTATGACACGGCACGCAGCCTCTCGCTGCAAAACCAGCGCTATTTCATTCACTTCAACGGTGGGGTCTATACATGGCAAGGCCACGCCACGCGTCCGGCTGACCCGCACCCACTCAGTATTGACGCATGGCGATGGGCGGGACTACCCGATGAGGAAGAGGGCGCGGGCGGCTCAAGGCCGGAACTCACCCTGATCGCAGGCGGAGACAGGCGCTATTTTGCCTTCATCCCTGGACTGATCGCCTCACTAATCCAGGCCTGCGATGGCGCTGAGGCGCCAGGACATGTGAGGCTGGTTCTCGGCGTCGCCCATGCCTCGGACGAGCAGGTTGCGTTCCTGCAGGACGTCGCTTCGGCCCTGCGCAGAGAAAAAAGCATGGTCTCGCTGGTCTTTGCCTATGGCAGCCTGTCGCATTCCGATGGCGCGAGCTTTTCCTGCATCCGCTATCTGATGATGCCGCGGATCGCCCGTCTCGCTGACGGGCCGATCATGACAATCGACATGGATGCCATGATCCCGGTCGATTTCCTGTCTCTCGCACGCGACATGCTTGGGAATTATGACTACGGCTTCAGACTTTATGCCTATGATCGCGACGGTCGACAGTGCGGTGGTGAGCCGTGGGGGTTCGGCGCTGGCGTATCCTATTTTGGCGAGAAGCCTCTTTTGCCCGTCATCGCACAGGCGCTGAGCGACTACATCATCAGTGCCTATCATGGCGCCAATCCCACCAACTGGTGCATCGACCAGTGTGCGCTCTCGGCCGTCTATCACCGGCATATCGCACCGCGTTGGGCGACATTACGCATCAAATTCATGGATGATCCGCCACCGCTCGTGGTGATGCCGCACCATCTGGGCATGGACAAGAAAAGCTTCAGCCACTGGACGGGACTTGTCGAGATGGGGCCGGTCTATGAGCGCCTTGGCCTCGAGGCGGGGCGTGCCGAAGCTCTCGTCGTACTGACCTGACCAGAACCGGCGGGACGTTTGGGGCGCGTCGTATCGCGTGCGAGACCACACTCCGGAGCACCCATTTTGGTGTCTCCCCCAGGCTCCCGGCGCGGGAGGAAGATCATCTCAGGGACTGAGAGCGAAGCGCGCCATCACACGATTGGACTCAGGGCTCCAGATGACAATCTGCTCGCCTTCGGGGGTTGCGATCAGCAGTGACAGGCTGCCATCGGGGCGCACGATCTGTGAGAGCACATGCCCGCCACCGTGAAGGGTGAACACCGCGGCCCCATCCCCCCGTTTCTGACTGGCCCCGGATTCCACGATGTTGCCTTGCCCCGGCATTGGGGAAGCAGAAACCTGTCTCTCCTGCAGGATCGCCTGATGGGGATGCATGGCACGATGGACCACAACGCCAATCAGCCCGGCCGTGCCGATGACGATCATCACGCCCATGCCGATAACCGCAGCCATCAGAACACGTGAAACAGGGGGCGGCGGCGTAGTCATGGCGGCGAGTGATCCTAATTGCTAAAGGGGCGCATGACCGATGCCCATGTCCCCGATGAAAACCGATTCGAGTTTGTTGTCACGCCAGAGCAGGCAGGGCAGCGGCTCGACCGCTTTCTGGCCGATTCTATCGGCACGCTCTCCCGTTCACGCGTCAAATCCCTGATCGAGGCCGGGCAGGTTTTCTGCGACGGCGCCATCATACGCGAGCCTTCGGAAACCACCAGAGCCGCGCGACGCCTCGTGCTGGTCGTGCCGCCAGCCACCCCTGCCCGCCCGCAGGCCGAGGATCACGCCCTTCCGATCCTGTTCGAGGATCGCGACCTGATCGTGCTCGACAAGCCAGCTGGGCTGGTGGTGCATCCGGCGCCGGGTAACGAGACAGGCACATTGGTCAACGCCTTGTTGGGTCATTGCGGTGAGGATCTGGAAGGAATCGGCGGCGAAAAGCGCCCCGGTATCGTGCATCGTCTCGACAAGGATACGTCGGGGCTGATGGTCGTCGCCAAGACGCCGCTCGCGCATAATGCGCTTTCCGATGCCTTCGCCGCGCGTGATATTGATCGAGCCTACAAGGCGTTGGCTTGGGGGCTTCTGCCAGCCACCATCAGTTATGATGGTGCGATCGGGCGGGACAAGCGCGACCGCAAACGCATGACAGTCGTCACCCAGGGGGGCAAGCACGCCCTGACCCATGTGCGCTGCCTCGAAGCCTTCGACGCCTCCGTAAGCCTGATCGAATGCAAGCTCGCGACGGGTCGTACTCACCAGATACGCGTGCATCTCTCTCAGGCTGGCCATCCGCTGCTTGGCGATCCGGTCTATCTGCGCCGCATCCCCGCGGCCGCACGTGGGTTGCCCGAGGCAGCAAGAAGGACAGCGCTCGACTTCCCTCGTCAGGCTCTGCACGCGGCGCGGCTCGGTTTCACCCATCCCCGGACAGGAGAGAGCCTGCTATTCACCTCAGAGCCGCCAGAGGATTTTCAGTCACTCCTGCGTGCGCTGCGAGGGCGCTGATCAAAGCGCGCTTTCATCCTGCTTCAGGCTGGATAAGGACTTGCGCACCCCGTGAACTATCGTCCGGGTTAAATAGGAGTAATGTGGTACGTTTTCTTGACTCGGAAAAAGCTGTATGATCCACTCATAGCCAATCCGACGAGCTGACGCGCCGCCGGAACGGACGTGCCGCCTGATATCGCTCAATGGGAGGGTATCGTGCGGTGACGTAAGTCCTTCCTTATCCATGCGTCACCCGCCAGCGGGAACCAACAGGGTGAATACCCGTATATCTGGTTCCTTCTCTGTCCGGGCGAAAGGAGTTGCAGCCCAATGGCCTCTTCCGCCGTCATGTCTATCGGCCCTGAAAACAACCTCACACGGTACCTTCAGGAGATCCGTAAATTCCCCATCCTGTCGCCGCAGGAAGAAGTCGAACTTGCCCGCCGCTGGCGTGACACGGAAGACGACGTTGCTGCCCACAAGCTCGTTACTTCCCATCTGCGCCTCGTTGCCAAGATTGCCATGGGCTATCGTGGCTATGGCCTGCCGCTGAACGAACTGATCAGCGAGGGCAATATCGGCATGATGCAGGCCGTTAAACGCTTCGATCCCGACCGTGGCTTCCGCCTAGCTACTTACGCCATGTGGTGGATCCGCGCAGCGATGCAAGAGTACATCCTGCACTCATGGTCGCTCGTGAAAATGGGCACCACCGCATCGCAGAAGAAGTTGTTCTTCAACCTGCGTCGTCTGAAAGGCCAGATGCAGGCCATCGATGATGGTGACCTGAAACCGGAGCAGGTCGACAAGATTGCCACGACGCTTGGTGTACCTGAGCAGGATGTGGTGTCGATGAACCAGCGCCTCTCGGCACCGGATCACAGCCTCAATGCCCCCCTCCGTAGTGACAGCGAAGGCGAGTGGCAGGACTGGCTGGTTGACGATCAGGAAAGCCAGGAGACGACGCTGGGTGAAGCGGAGGAAATGAGCGGACGTCAGGCCCTGCTGACCGAGGCCATGAAATCGCTGAACGACCGTGAGCGGCATATTCTGACCGAAAGACGCCTCAAGGACGATCCGTCGACACTCGAGGAGCTCTCACACGAATATGGCGTGTCGCGTGAGCGTATCCGCCAGATCGAGGCGCGTGCGTTCGAAAAGCTTCAGAAGGCGATGGCCGCCGAAGTCGAACTGCGCCGCAAACAGGACGAAGGAATCTCCCTGCATCATCATGTGCAGGCCTGATCCGATCCCGCTGGGTTTGCAGTCATCCTGCATCCCCAGCGAGAGAGCCGTTTCTTTCTGTCCAACATACTCAGCGTCGCCCATTACTGGAGCATCGCGTGCGATGTTTCAATGCGCTCATGTCGAGAACCCTTCGCTGCGTTGTCGTTACCCTCTCGCCGGTGGCATGTCAGTCACGGAAGAAGCTGGATAACTGGCGGCGCGTGCCGCGCCCGCGTTGCTCGCAGCATGTCGGGCTCGGCCTGACGCGGCCTACTGCCATTCAATCGGGCGTTTTCATCGCGACGGTAACAGCCTGTCCCGAAAAGGGGTAAAGCCATGACGCCCTCCCACCGTGCCCCCTTAAAGCGTCTCCTGCCTCGGGCGCTGCGTCTGAGCGAATTTCTCGCACTCTACGGGGGTGGCCCGCTTCTTGTGCTGGCCCTGCGTCAGCCGGGAATACTGTTCGCCGGGCTATGGGTTGGCGCGATCATCGCGTGGCGTTCCATACGTGGGCGTCTCCCTGTATCGCATGACGTGCACAGGGAAATACGGGCCGTCTTTATACGCTTCGGGATTTTGGGGAGCGCGCTCACAATTCTGGCCTATTTTCTCTGGCCCACCCATTTCCTGGACCTCCCCCGACACTGCCCGGGCTTCTGGCTGGTCATCATGGGCCTCTATCCCCTGCTTTCCGTCTGGCCGCAGGAGATGCTCTACCGGGGCTTCCTGTTCTATCGCTATCAGTCACTGTTCGTGACCCCAACGCGTCGGATACTGGCCAGCGCAATCACCTTTGCCTTCGCTCATGTCATCTTCCTCAACTGGATTGCCATAGCCCTCACCTTTGCTGGCGGCTTTCTGTTTGCCCGCGATTACGAGCGTCACCGCTCGTTGCGCCTCGCCTGTCTGGAACATTCCCTTTATGGCTGCCTGATCTTCACCATCGGTATGGGGCGATTTTTCTACACGGGTGCGGCCTGGCATCACGGCTGAATGGCAGGGCTGCGCATGGCGGACCGGCAGGGGGTGGAAATCCTCTTGCGGGATCGCCTCCCCCTCCACATACCGGCTCAGCCTTGCTTGAGCCCTGCCTTGACCCGCTCCCGCAGAACCACAAAGTCCCGTTCCCCGTCTCCCGCTTCGATGGAAGCCGCAAGACGGTCATGCACGATATCGGCATAAGGCAGGTCCAGGCCGATTTCATGCCCGGCTTGCAGGAACATTTTCACGTCTTTGAGGCCCAATGTGACAGGTGCCCCAGGATAATCATAGGCGCGGTCAACCATAAGCTGACCGTAATTTCTGTGCACCGGGGCATTGCAGAAGCTGTTGGTCATGATCTCGAACACCAGTGCCGGATCTGTCCCCATTTGCTCGTTGAGTGCAAAGACTTCCGCCATCTGCTCAATGGTCGAGTAGATCATGAAGTTGAGACTGAGCTTGACGAGATTCGCCTGCACCGGGTCATCCCCCACCCGGAAAATCCGCTGGCTGAACGCTTCCATGACTGGGGACACGCGATCCAGCACGGCCTGCTCACCGGCGATCATGGCATAGAGTTTTCCAGCCTCGGCGGCGGGCGGCCGACCCAGCACATTGGCGCTGACATAATGCTGACCACGCGCCGCATGACCATCGCGCAGCCGGCGCGCCTGATCGAGTGAGAGCGTGCTGCAACAGACATGAACGGCGCCTTCACGCATGGCTTGCGCAAGTCCATCTGGTCCAAAACTGGCTTCCTGAGTTGTGGCATCGTCAAACAACATGGAAAATACGACATCTGCCTGCCTCGACACCTCGGCAGGTGTGTCGGCCACCACGGCGCCGTGCGCGACGAGGGCGTCGGCCTTTGAGCGGGTGCGATTATAGACCACCAGATCATGCCCAGCCTCAAGCAATCTCATGGCCATAGCATGCCCCATAGCACCAAGGCCGATAAAACCTGTCTTCATAAGCGTGTCTCCCGAATGATCACCTCATGACACCCAAAGGCGAATGAACTGAGCCTAGCGGCTTATTTGCTGGCGTTCCTGCGCCTATGCGCCATAAATCAGTGCATGGACGCCAAATGCAGCATGGTCCCGCACGAAGTCACAGCGCATGACGCCCCCTGGATTCTCGGGGGCCATATGGAACAGGGCGAGCGCCGTGAGGCCCGTCCGCATGTCCATGAACGCGGGCAGATTTTCGGTATTGCGCGTGGCGTCATGGCGCTGCGCACGCAGGCAGCTCAGTGGTTGATCGGCCCTGGGCAGCTATTATGGCTCCCGCCATCCCTGACTCACGAGGCTCGCTCCCACGGCGCGGTCATGGGCTGGAGCCTCTATGTCCATCCTGAGCGATGTCAGGCCCTGCCAGCCTATCCATTTTTGTCGCGCGGGAGCGATCTGCTCAATGCACAGGCCGTGCGCCTCGCCCGTCAGGCCCGCAATCCGCTATGGACACCGGTGGTGGCACGACTGGCGGAGAGCTTCTGGGATGAATTCCTTTCCCTGCCGCAAGACACGGGAGCCCTTCCTTTCCCGCAGGATGCACGGCTCAGGCGTGTGGCGCAGGCTTTGACAGACAACCCGTCGGACCGTCGAAGCCAGCCAGAATGGGCACGACTGGCCAATATGTCGCAACGCTCTTTCGTCCGTCATTTTGCAGGAGATACGGGCCTGAGCTTCTCGGCATGGCGGCAACGCCTGCGCATCGCGCATGCCTATGAGAAGCTTGCCCAAGGAGAAAGCGTCGCCAGCGCGGCGATGAGTGCAGGTTATGAAAGCTTCGCTGCCTTCTCGAAAGCCTTCATCCGTCTTACCGGCGTGCTTCCGTCAGGCGTCAGAGGCGAGGCCCCTCCAAGAGGTCCTCGCTGAAACCGCCCCGAACGGTACGGGTCCGGGACACTGGGGAAGGGCGATGCGTGAGGGGGGCACTGCAAAGAAGAATTCCAGCGCAAAGACCGCCGCGCCATACCCAGAAGCATCTTTCTAAGTCTGAAGCGCTGAGATCAGGATGCTCGATAAACGAGCCTCCCGACTTCAGCCTTTTTTCAGCCCGCGATTGAGGCCATCCCAGCCTCGTATGGCTCGGACACATACGGACCTGCCGCGATCACCTCAACGCACAGGATAACCGAATTCGTTACTCCACCCTCATCCGTCAGTGGCAGCCAGCCGAACCCGTCTGTCCAGCGGTACCCCCCCTCTCCCGGATACCATCCCGAGACAGCCTCGGCGGTCAGATGAGAGGTCACGGCCATCTGGCCATCGCAGGAAAAGCCTGTGATTGCACCAATCAACACGCCGAGGCGACGGCGATCATCAACATAAGGTCCGATGCTGTCGCAGGGGCGCGATGCCCGTGAGGCGATATGAACCCCAGACGTGCCGGGCGGAACCTGGAACACATATTTCGTACCGTCGCGGCGCACGGGACGGATCTCACGCCCTGCCGCATCGACAAGGCGCAGGTCCGGCTCATCGGTGACAATCGGCGTTTCGACGCCCGCCGTCTTACGGGCAAAACGCTCGTGAAGCGGCTGTGCATAGGCACGATCAACGCATAGAGGCAGGGCATAACGCGGCGCCGGCTCAGGACGCAGCGCGACGACATTGCCAGACTCCCTGAAAATATGCCTGTTCCCGGTGTCGGGATAGCTTTCGGTCGGGGTATTCTCAGCGAGGATGATCGAATGCTCCGATAGCTCGATATGGAAATATTCGTAGCTCTGGATTGCGGTGTCATAGCGTATGCTCCTGCCGTTCACGAGCATACGGATCGGCAGCATCCGCCCTTCAAATGCAAAACAGTGTTCTGGGGTCACGAGAAGATCGCGCGAGGGTATGCCGGGCTCGAAGGCATTAGCCTCGATCCGCACCGGATAGCCCGCCAGATCGACAGGCTGCCAGGGTTCGAGGCGGTTGAACCGGCTACCAATCCAGATAATCGGACGAAAGACCGTCTGACCGTTCACCAGACACGCAACAGCCTCACCAAGCTGGAGCGCCTCGACAGGGATCTCGCCACGGGCTGTCAGGATATGCGTCCCCTTGAGGAAGCAGACTTCAGTCGCGGCCTTGTCAACCACAAGATACCCGCCATTTCCCACCGAAGGATCCTGAACAACGGAGCCCGACACAGCAGAGAGGATACCCCCTGACCCGACTTGACCGCCAATCAGCGAGCCGCCAGCCTGAACAAGCGTGATGTTCTTGTCATAGCCACTGTTATAGAAAATATCGTTGACGGAGCTGCCCCCTCCAGCAATCGTCACCGGGTCCGAGTTGAACTGGTTGCCGCTCGTGATACCACCCGACGAAACAAAGACAGAGCCATTGGCAAGATAGGATCCAGCGAGCGTCCCACCACTTTGAACATAGACGGCGTTTGCATAGCCCGAGAGGCCGCTGGCCGTCGCACCGCTCGTAACCCAGAGCACCGCCCCGTTTCCGAGCGTGGCAGGAGCCTGCACGAATGTCACACCGCTTTTATAGACCGTGACTCCGCCGGAATTGACGGCACTCCAGGTGCCGGTCAGGACCGTCCCTGAAGGGGGCGCGGGCGTTGATGGCACCGTAACCGTACCGCCGATCGGCGTGTATGTGGCCAGATAGGTCCCGGCATCGGAATGAAATCCCGACAGATCGACATCTGCTGCGATGACGGCAGACCCGCCAGAAGCCACATGAACGCCGTTCAGGGTTGCTCCCGTGGCCGCGCTGATGGTCGTGTTGCTGGTGACATTCGCATTGGTGATGGTGGCACCGCTGGCCACCTTGACGCTCTGCACGGCGAAACCATACCAGGAATAGGTATCGTCGGTTGAACGCGCGCCCGTGCTGAGCGTGACATCGCAACCATCAAGCTGATTATCGCTGAGAACACCTCCATTATCCACGCGCACATAGGTACGGGTGATATGGGAGTCGAGCACGGTACCGCCCGAGTATATGCTGATCGTCGGGATCGTGTTGGAGATACAGGTGAGACCAGAAACTATCGCACCGCTTGCTACATAAAGTGTGGCCCCGTTGAGAATCACAGGATCACTGACTGTCGTCGTGGCGTTCTGGTAAACCGTCTTGCCGTTGACGTTGACCGCCGACCATACCCCGTTCAGGATTGCGCCAGTTGAGACCGTGGTTCCATTGCCGGCATAGCCGGAAAAGACCATCGTCCCTGACTGAAGATAGCCGCCATTGACTGCATGAAATCCGTTGGTTGTCCCCGCGGCAAGAGAGGCGGACCCGCCATCGGCGGCAGTGATGTTCGATCCGGTGGCGCCTGCCTGCAATTGCAGATATCCGCCACTCCCCACGGTTGCGCCTGTCACGGTCGCACCGTTGAGGGCGTAGGACCACGTACCCCCTGCCGCGCCCTTCAGATAAGTATCGTTGATGGACTGGGCACCAGAACTCAGGGTGGTCGCGACACCGCTCAGAATATTCCCGCTCAATATGCCGCCGCTGGCAACTCTTAGTGTACCGGCTGTCAGGGTGGCGTCGGTGACGACACCGCCCGCCTGCACCGTTATCGTCAGTGACGTTCCCGAGAGCGATGTAACGGTTGCGCCGTTCGTAACCGTAATGGATGCATTGGCAGCGAATGACGCAGGCTGTCCTACGGTTGTCGTACCGCTTTGGTAAACTGTCTGACCGCTAATGTTCACCGCCGACCACGTGCCGGACAAAGTTGTCGCCATGACAGCGTTCCTTATGCTTTGGCGCCCAATCGCTGAACCCGAATGGCACCTGGGCTGAAAAAGGGCATTTCTCGAAATGCATGTGCATCGCTGGGTGAGGAGCACCCGGGACAGATCAATGCCGTGAGGCATAAACCTAAATTTTTTGAGAACCTTAATAAACACTCAATATATATCAAAGTTATTGATAGAAAAATCACGAAACAATGTAATATAATCTATGATTATTATGATTTGAATCAGAATCAACATATAAAAAAAATACTGCTTCTTATTCATTCCGTACTGTGTCGATACATGTATTATCAGATAAAAACTCACGCCATCCATGTCGACGGGAAGGGAATTTCAATCACCCGATGACATCACTGATTGGCACCCGTGTAGCAATCTCCATGAGCTTCACCGGAGAGATCGAAAAGATACGCACGGAACGCGTATGTGCACGGCTTCTGCCTCTGCATCCTGTAGCGAAAGCGCGGTGGGCGGTGGGCAGCGCTTACCCAATAACAGAGGGTTCATATCATCGCGGCGGAATGAAAAGGCCCAACACGAAGCGGGAGGCGACACGACCAGGGCGGCCACGCTGTGTGCCAGATGTCGCGAGGCAGATTGCACCGGGACGATTGCAGCGGAGCTATCGTCGTGCTCCGTCACGGTCCTGAAGGACCGTGGGGATCTGATCATGGCGAGCGTCATGGCAATGACGCTCTGGCCAAGCGTCTGTTCAAGTGTCGGCCCTCCTATGAGAAGAGTTGACTGCGGGATCATGGCGACGGAGCCAATGACCCGCTTTGTACCGGATGGCTACGGGCCTGCCGGCCCGCGCCGGTAGGCTCAATCCTCGAAAGGATCGCGCATCAGAATGGTGTCATCGCGCTCGGGGCTGGTGGAAAGCAGCGTTACCGGTGCTTCAATCAGTTCCTCGATACGGCGAATATACTTGATGGCTGCCGCAGGCAGATCGGCCCAGCTACGCGCCCCGAAGGTCGTTTCCTGCCAGCCCGGCATGGATTCCAGAACGGGCTTCAGCCTTGCCTGAGCGGCAGGGCTGGACGGGAAGGAGGTAATCACCTTGCCATCAAGCTCGTAACCCACACAGATCTTCACTTCCTCGAAGCCGTCCAGAACGTCGAGCTTGGTCAGGGCGATACCGCTGACACCGCCCACACGGGCAGCGCGGCGCACCAGTACAGCATCGAACCAGCCGCAACGACGGGCACGCCCGGTGACCGTGCCGAATTCACGACCGCGTTCGCCAAGATCCTGCCCGACCTGATCGAACAGCTCGGACGGGAACGGCCCCTCGCCCACACGGGTGGTGTAAGCCTTGGCAATGCCGAGCACGAAACCCACCGTGCCGGGGCCGACACCACTGCCACTGGCCGCGACAGCCGCAACCGTGTTGGAGCTGGTCACGAAAGGATAGGTGCCATGATCGACATCGAGCATGACAGCCTGCGCCCCTTCAAACAGGATACGACGGCCTGCACGACGGGCCTCGTCCAGACGCTCCCAGACCGAACAGGCGAAGGGCAGCACGCGCGGGGCCAGCTTCGCCAGATGATCCAGGATTTCCTGCTTCGTGAAAGTCGGCGCGCCGAGACCAGCAAGGAGCGTGTTGTGATGAAGCAGCAGCTCGTCCAGCTTCCAGTCCAGCGTCTCGGGCTCGGAGAGGTCGCACAGGCGGATGGCACGACGGGCCACCTTGTCCTCATAGGCCGGTCCGATGCCACGCCCCGTGGTCCCGATCTTGCGGTCGCCGCGTGCGGCTTCACGCGCGCGGTCGGTTGCAACATGCAGCGGCAGGATGAGCGGCACGTTGTCGGCCACCCAGAGGGTCTCGGGATTGACCACCAGCCCCTGCGCGGACACGCGGTCGATTTCGGCAAGCAGCGCCTCGGGGTCGACTACCACGCCATTGCCGATCACACCGGTCTTGCCGCGCACGAGGCCGGAAGGCAGCAGGGAGAGCTTGTAGACCTGATCGCCCACCACCAGCGTATGACCGGCATTGTGACCGCCCTGAAAGCGGACGACGATATCCGCACGGCTGGCCAGCCAGTCCACGATCTTTCCCTTGCCTTCGTCACCCCACTGGGTGCCGATGACGGTGACGTTGGACATGCTCTTTTCCTTTTACAGCGTGATGAGTTCGTCAGCGACGAAAACAAAGGGGCAGTTCAGACGACGCGCTTCAGCAGCCAGATCCTCGACGCTGTCGAGACCGGCAACCGTGGCATAGCCCTCCCTGCGCAGTCGTGCCGCTCCCTCGGAATCCTGCGATTCCGGTGCGATATAAACCCGCGGACGGAGTGTGATCGGTCGGGCCGCCCGCAGCAGGACCTCCGGGCGGAATGTCAGACCGCAGGCAGGTTCCTCACCCTGCGCCTGGTAACGCCCGCCACGGCCCAGCTCTTCGCGCTGGCTCCGGGCAAACACGGTCATGCAGACACCGGTGTGATACTGCCAGCCACGGAATTCAGCCGGGTCGACGGTCAGGCGCAGCCCCGGTGCACGGGCATGAATGGCGCGTACCACAGCCATCAGACGCTCGGCATGGACCCTGATCTCGGGCGGCAATTCGAGCTTTTCCAGAATAGCCAGCGCCGCATCGGACGGGCCGCAGGCCTCGACCAGTGCCGTCAGCACAGCAGCGACCGGGCCGCCCAGCTCCGCAACGGCGGCCATATCCTTGCGATCGAGCGCATGAACGAGTGCGGCGCGCCGTGTGCCGGTATAGCCCGAGAGCTGGACAAGCGCCTGAACAAGGGCGGGGCAGGAAAGATCGAAGGAGTAATCCGCAATACCCAGTCGTTCGAGCGCTTCGGCGGCAATCAGCACGATCTCGCAATCGGCCTCGACGGAATCGACCCCGATCAGCTCGATCCCCGCCTGGCTGATCTGACGCTCGCCCTCTCGCCCGGGCGTACCGACCAGAATACAGGCCCCAGCATAGGACAGACGCAGCGGGCGCGCCGTTCCGGCAAGGCGTGTGGCCGCAATGCGGGCAATCTGGGTCGTCATGTCAGGGCGCAGGGCCATCATGCGACGGGACTCTGGGTCCATCAGGCGAAAGCTCTGCTCCTCAAGCGCCTGACCGGCACCGTGGAGCAGGGATGTCTCGAATTCGAGCAAAGGCGGTCTGACGCGCTCATAGCCATGAGCGGCAAACACATCCATCACGGATTCAATACCCTGCGCTTCGGCCTCGGCCTCGTGCTGGAGAAGGTCGATAAACCCCGAGGGCAAAAGAGCGGTATCAGGCTCGTCAGTCATTTTCATGCGGCGTATTCCATGCTGACCGTCTCATAGGCCCAGTCGAGCCACGGTAGAAGAGCCTCGATATCGGCGGCGTCGATCGTAGCGCCCCCCCAAATGCGCAGCCCCGGCGGTGCATCGCGATAGGAGGCAAGGTCAAAGCCTGCACCGGCTTCAGCCACGAGGCCCGTCAGCGCCTTGACGATCTTGTGCTGGGCTTCGACCGGTTGTGCGGCAAACCAGGGCGCGACAATACGCAGGCAGATGGAGGTGCTTGAACGCCGCGCCGGATCAGCTGCCAGAAACGCCACCCAGTCGGTGCGCTCGACCCATTGGGATACAATATCGAGATTGGCACGCGAGCGGGCCTTCAGCGCCGGCAGCCCGCCGATGGACTGAGCCCATTTGAGGCTGTCGAGCGCATCCTCGACGCAAAGCATGGAGGGCGTATTGATGGTATCGCCCGAGAAAATAGCGTCGATCAGCCCCTTGCTGTTGGTCAGGCGAAAGATCTTGGGCAGTGCGCGGGGCGTTGCAGCCTCAAGGCGGGCCACCGCACGGGGGCTGAGGGCCACCATGCCATGCGCGGCCTCACCGCCAAGGGCCTTCTGCCACGACCATGTCACGACATCCAGCCGATCCCAGGGCAGATCCATGGCAAACGCCGCCGAGGTAGCATCGCAGATGACCAGCCCCTCATGCACTGCCGGAACAGCCTCGCCACCCGGCAGGCAGACGCCCGAGGTTGTGCCGTTCCAGGTCAGCACCACATCATGCGACCAGTCGATGCGCGTCAGGTCGGGCAGTTCCCCGTAAGGGGCCTCATGCACGACAAGATCATCAAGTTTCAGCACATCGCGCAGGTCCTGCGCCCAAAGTCCCGAAAAACTTTCGAAAGACAGCACCTCGATCGGCCTGTCACCCGCCAGCGCCCAGAGGATCATCTCCACGGCACCGGTATCGGAAGCCGGCACGATACCGATCTTCCAGTCTGAAGGTGCACCCAGCACCTCATGCGAGCGGTCAATGACGTCCTTGAGCCGTGCACGCCCCTCCGGAGCACGATGGGACCGGCCAAGCAGCGCGCCATCAAGCGCGTTCAGCGTCCAGCCCGGACGTTTCGCGCAGGGGCCCGATGAGAAGAAAGGGCGGGCGGGTTTTCTGTCAGGGCGTTGGGGCATGATCGGTCCGGTAAACTGGCAGGCAGGCAAACTGAAAGAAAGTTTGCGAGATATGCCGGACCCGGACAGCAAGGCGCAAGTCACGGCCCGGTCAATAGCCTGTTTTCAGCCTGTTTTCGGTGAAAAATCTGGTACGAGAGGGGGGATTCGAACCCCCATGCCTTGCGGCGGTCGATTTTGAGCCGACTACGTCTACCGTTCCGTCACTCTCGCCTGATGGCCGGATTGTTAGCGAGTATCCGGACAAAAGGCAATCTATACCCTCCTTCGTCATGCGTTACCCGACCGAGCCCCAAGACACGTCGTGGCGAAGGAAGGTCACGGTATCAGCGAGCGCCCCTCAGAGAGCAGTCGCGCAAAGCCGCTTGATGCCACGGGTGGGGAAAACAGATATCCCTGCCCGATGGGACAGCCGATGCGCTGGAGAATAGCCAGCTGGTCAGCGGTCTCGATGCCCTCAGCCACAACCTCGACCGAAACGGCCTCGCCGAAGCGAATGATCGCTTCCACAATGACCTCCATTGAGGGCTCTGTGCAGATCTGACGGACAAAGCTGCGGTCGATCTTGATCGACGAGATCGGGAAATCACGCAGGAAACTGAGCGAGGAATAGCCTGTTCCGAAATCATCCAGCGTGATGCGCATCCCTGCGCGGCGCAGCACAGTCAGGGCGCGATGCAGATAATGCTCACTGTTCTGATAGAGAACATGTTCGGTCAGTTCGAGCTCGATCAGCCGGGCCGAGAGACCGAACCTGTCCAGACGGGCAAGCAGTTTCTCGGCATAGTCATCCTGCATGAACTCGACGGGGGCGACATTGATCGAGATATGGGGTGGCTCAAGGCCTGTCCTGCGCCACAGGGCGATGTCCTGGAACACCCGCTCCTGCACCCTGGCCGACACACGCGTTGCAAGATCATAGGAGCGGAAGATTTCAGGGAAGGATTCCGGCCCGCAATCCACCACACCGTCGCGGTACCAGCGCATCAGGGCCTCGGCCCCGACAATATGCCCGTCAATCAGACTGACCTTGGCCTGATAGGCGGGGTAGATCAGGTCATCGCGCAACATGCCCCGGATCAGGTTTGATTGGGCGGTCACACCATCGCCGAGCCTGATCATGGACGGATCGAAAAGCCGGTATCCGCCGCGTCCACGGGCCTTGACGTCATTGACCGCCAGCAGGGCGTGGTGCTGAAGCCGCCCAAGTGTGTCGCCATCGCGAGGGTAGAGCGAGGCGCCGATGCTGAGCCCGAAGGTGATCTGTTGCGTCCCGATACGCACGGGCAGATCAACGAAACTCAGGAGCGCCTGAGCATGAGCGGCAAGTGTGGCCGCATCGACGCTACCTGTCACAAGAACCGAAAACTCGTCATCGCCACTGCGGGTAATCAACCCCTCGCCAGCCGTCAGCAAGGTCAGGCGGTCAGCGACCAGCCTGAGAACGAGATCACCGATATCACGCCCGTACAGATCGTTGAGATCGCCGAGATAATCGATATCGACCAGCAGGAAACCGAGGTTCTCCCCGGAACCGGCCGCGTGCTCGAAGTGCCTGCCTGCCTCCCTCTCGAAATGACGCCATGTGGGAAGGCCGGTCAGCACATCATGCGTAGCCCCCTCGTGCCGACCTTCGGCAGAAAGCCCTGTGACGGTGCCAGTAGAACGATCCTCTCCAGCCGCGTCACCCGATGGAGACCGCATCAGCCGGTGCGTTGCCGTCGCCCGCCGCTGAGCGTCGAGAATATCGGGGGATGAAAGAGGCAGGGTAAGCCCGCCAGGATCGCTGCCAGCACTGCTGTCAGAGGCGAGACCCGATGCCGCGAGACCTGCATGACCGGCAGGCAGGTGAGCGCCACGAACCTGGGTACGAGGATTCTCTGCCGCCCCGGTTTCCGGCGCGGTGGTGCGAGGTGAGAAAGCATTGAGCAGAGGGAAATCTGCCTCGGGATGACCAAAAAGAAGCCAGCCCCCTCCTTCGTTCATGCCCAGCTTTTGCCAATGCAGATCCGTCTGAACGGGCGCACCATCATGGTGCCGAAGAGTGACATGGCGCTGAACGCAGTATTCCGTCTTGTCCGGACAGCGACAGGGAAGCGACTGCTCCGAACTGTCGATCAGATCGGTCCAAAGAAATGGGGCAACACGCCCTTCAAAACCCGAAAACCGTGACCAGTTCCTGTTGAGATAGGACACACGTCCATCAGGATCGACATGACATGCCAGAAGCGGCAGCCAGTCGAGCACATGACCTCCGGGTTGGATTACAGTGTTTGCCGTTGTGTCGCTCATGCACCACCCATCATGCCGCACAGGGTCATTCGCATGACGTACCCCGCGCGGACAATGGCACCCGGGCATCGTTCTCTCACGATGCGGTCACGATTTCTGCGCTCGATGGGGGGTGGGAGCATAGGGATATCATGCCTTAATCGAGATCAAACGCGCAGCCACGGTCTAGGGTTTAACGCCTATTATCGGGATCATTAGTGGATAGTTCAGCCCCCCAGCCCGCACATGATAGAAATATTTTGTAACGCCGCTCCGGCAGCCCCCTTGCCCAGATTATCGAGACGCGCCGTCAACACCACATGACGCCAGGTTTCGCTGCCATGGACGCGCAGTTCCATCGTGTCCTGATCAGCAAGCGCAGCGGCGTCGAGACGCGCCACATCGGCTGATTCGACACTGATCTGACGCGACCCGGCGTAGTGATTGCGCAGACAAGCCTCGATATCGGATATGCGCACATAACCGGGCAAATCAGCCAGTTGCAGGGGAATCGAGACGATCATTCCTTGGGCGAAATGCCCAATGGACGGCACAAAAAGCGGTCGCCGGGTCAGGCCGGCATAATGCATGATCTCTGGCACGTGTTTGTGTTCAAGTCCCAGCCCGTAAAGCTCGAATGCGGGCCCGCCATTCTGTTCATGGGCCTCGATCTCGGAGCGCCCTCCGCCACTATAGCCACTGACAGCGTTGATGGTGATGGGGTGATCGGCCGGCATCAGGCCTGCATCGATCAGGGGGCGCAGCAATCCGATTGCACCGGTCGGATAGCATCCCGGATTCGCGACGTGACGCGCCGTAGCGATGCGCGCCGTCTGCCCGCCATCGAGTTCTGGGAAACCATATTCCCAATGCGGGGCGATACGATGCGCGGTGCTGGCATCGAGGATGCGTACGGTATCCAGAGTCGCCGCGAGGGACACAGCCTCACGGGCCGCATCATCTGGCAGGCACAGAATCACAAGATCGGCACCCTGCATCATTTCCAGTCGTGCCTGCGGGTCCTTGCGTTTGGCAGGATCGATCGAGAGAACCTCGACAGGCAGGCCGCGCAGGCGATCCCTGATGCCCAGTCCTGTCGTTCCAGCCTCACCGTCGATGAAGACCCGTGTCATCAATTCATTCCTTCTTTAAAATATTCCATCTGGACGAAGTAAGCATTTACATGGCTTTGTCCAACATATGATGGAAAAAGATAATCTTTCACACCATGGATTTTCGCGCGAGGGTGAGCCGCCTCTTTTGCATGGCGGCAAGCTGAAAGACCGACATATTGCCATGATCGCCCTTGGTGGCGTGATTGGCGCAGGGCTGTTTATCGGCAGTTCAGCCGCCATCGCCGCGGCAGGTCCGGCTATCCTGCTGACCTATATCGGCACCGGCCTCCTCGTCGTCATCGTCATCCGCATGCTGGGCGAGATGCTGCTTGCCAGACCCGGAATCGGTACGTTCATCGACTGCATCCGCACAGCCCACGGGAACTGGGCAGGGTTTCTTTCGGGCTGGCTCTACTGGCTGTTCTGGGTCGTCACCATTGGCGCCGAAGCCATTGGCGGTGCCATTGCCATGCAGGACTGGGTAGCACTCCCCGTCTGGGTACTGGCACCTGCCCTCATCATAGCGGTCAATCTCATCAATCTTGTCTCGGTGCGTGTTTTTGGCGAATGCGAGTTCTGGCTTTCGCTCATCAAGGTCGCGACCATCATTGCCTTCTGTGCCCTCGGGATACTCAGCCTGAGCCATTTCGTCGGCCCGCATCCACGCATCGTGCATAACGTGTTCAGCCATGACGGCTTTTTCCCGCATGGCTGGGGTGCCATTCTGGCAACCGTTCCCACCGTACTTTTCTCCATGATTGGTTCAGAGTCCGCCACTGTGGCAGCAGCGGAATCGGAAAACGCCGAAGAAAATCTGGCCCGTGTAACGCGCACCATCGGTGTGCGAGTCACCCTTTTCTATATCCTGTCGGTTATCCTGATCCTGACGCTTGTACCCTGGACAGCCATCGAGCCGGGTTATTCCCCGTTCGTGACCGTCATGCGTCACATCGGCGTTCCGGGTGCGGCGACCCTGATGCAGATCGTGGTTTTCACAGCCATTCTCTCCTGCCTGAATTCAAGCATTTACATCACGTCGCGCACCCTGCGCGGCCTTGCGGAGCTGAATGACGCACCCACCTGGTTTGCCATGCTTTCCAAAAGCCACGTTCCCCAGCGTGCCGTCACCTTTTCCAGCATTATCGGTCTGGTCGTGGCCTTCTGCTCGATCCTGTCGCCCAAGCTAATCTTTGCCTTTCTGCTGGGCGCGACGGGCGCTGTCATGCTGCTTATCTACGGGCTGATCGTTTCGTCGCATCGCATCCTGCGTCTTGAGGACCCGACCAACAGGGCTTTCACCCTGCCTTTCGGCTCGGTCCTCAATCTCGGCACGCTTGGCGCGATCGGGCTGGTTGTGCTCGCCATGATGGCGCAGGCCGCGCAACGCCAGACCATTCTTGCGAGCCTCGCCAGTGTCGTAGTGATCCTCGGTCTCTATGCCTTGTGCAGACGGGGCAGATAAGACAAGCTTCACCCTCTTCGCATTCCGCGTCTCCGGCGTGGGCTTGGCAGATTTTCCGCTCCCCTGCCCCGCGCCCGGACTTCACTGACAGGATTATACCCATGAAGGTTTCCCCTCTGCGACGTGGTGCCTTCAGGGCATCAATCATTATCCTGGGGAGCGTGCTTGCGTCAGGCGCCCAGTCATTGGGCACCCCTGTGCTGGGTGGCATGGCCCTTGCCGCTGAATCGTCAGGCCGGGGACAGGTCGCCCTGCAGAAGCCTGACGCAGGGCTGCTTGCCTCACCGGCGCGCCCCGATACAGATCGTGCACGCGACGCACTGCGTAAGCCGCTCGACCTGCTGGCGCTCGTTCCATTGCCCAAAGGGGCCGCCGTTGCTGACCTCATGCCCGGCAGTGGCTATTTCACCCGTCTGCTGAGCCTCGACATCGGTGCGTCTGGCCATGTCTTTGCTGTCATTCCTGCTGAAATGGCCGCGCGTCATCCTCAGCTTTCCCAGACAGCGCAAGCCATCGCTACCAACCCCGCCTTCAGCAATGTCTCGGTCGTCGTTACGCCGATCGTGGATTTCCACGTTTCGCAACCGCTCGATCTGGTCTGGACATCGCAGAACTATCACGATGTGTATGGTGGCATGGGTCCCGAGACAGCCTTGCGCATGGATCAGGCCATCTTTCTGGCGCTCAAGCCGGGCGGATATTATGTCGTAATCGACCATGTTGCCTTGACTGGCACCGGCATCGTGGCGCCGACGACACTGCATCGCATCGACCCTGCCCTGATCACGAAGCAGGTCGAGACAGCCGGTTTCCGTCTTGTCTCCAGCAGCCCTGTCCTGCGCAACCCGACCGATGATCACACCCTGCCTGTGTTCGACAAGACCATCCGTGGTCATACGGATCAGGTCACGCTCATCTTTCAGAAACCCTCGGCCAAGGGTGATGGAAACTGAGCCAGCCGGGCCCTATGATCCGGTGAGCCATTTCACCGGACTGGAGCCTCCCCTTTGAGTACCCCTCTTCCACCCCACCAGGTCGCCAGCCAGACAGCCGCAGCGGAACTCGATCGACTGATCGCCATCATGGAACGGCTGCGCGATCCACATACCGGCTGCGCCTGGGACAGGGTCCAGACTCATGAAACGATTGCTCCCTTCGCCATAGAAGAAGCCTATGAAGTGATGGACACGATCGCCCGCGAGGACTGGGAGGCACTGCCAGACGAGCTGGGCGATCTGCTGCTCCAGGTGGTTTACCAGGCGCGCATCGCCCAGGAGGCAGGGCGTTTCGATTTTGCCGATGTCGCGCGGCTGATCAGCGACAAGATGGTGCGTCGCCATCCCCATGTCTTTGCTAACCAGACGCTCGACCCCGATCTGTGGGAGCGCAACAAACAGGCCGAGCGTACCGCCAAAGCCGAATATGGGTTGCTGGCAGGCATCGCCCCTGCCCTGCCTGCCTTGATACGCGCCGAAAAGCTGGGCAAACGCGCAGCGCGGGTCGGCTTTGACTGGGACAGGCCGGAACAGGTTCTCGAAAAAATCGAGGAAGAACTCGACGAAGTCAGGGCCGAACTCGCCGGAGGCGACAAGGCCCGCCTTGAGGACGAGATTGGTGACGTACTGTTCACTGTCGCGAGTCTGGCACGCAAGCTCGGGCTCGACCCGGAAGCCTGCCTCCGGCACGGCAATGCCAAATTCACGCGTCGCATCGAGACAATGGAGTCCGTACTAGCTGAAACAGGCAGCACACTGGCCGATCTCGATTTGCCAGCTCAGGAAGCCCTGTGGGGTGAGGTGAAGATCCGCCTGGCCACATCGCCCTCGCGCCGCTGAGCCAGTCGACAAGGAAAGCTGAACGCCGCGCAGGGGGACGGGCGATCTTCCTGACTCCTCGGCGCCTCATTGCAGGCCAAGCAGCCGAGGAAAGTGGCGTCGCCGGGCGGAACAGGCCGTTTACGTTTACCCCTGCCGGGGGGGGAAAACCCTTCGACATGCGCGCATCGCCGCCCTGCCGCCGGGACCAGGCGAATGCCTCGTCAATTCATCATGCCGTACCCAATCAGACTGGAATCACGAACATGATGATTCCGCCAGAGATAGTCGCGGAGCGGGCTAGAGCTGCATAAGGCGACGGGACAACCGGAAATGGGCGGCGGCACTATCCTGCTTCGCACCCCTCCCAAAAAGCTGCCCCAGATAGCGTAATGATCGGAACAGTCACGACGCACCGTGACAATTGACACCTGCACACCCGCCCTATGGCCGTTAACGAACAATAACGATTATTCGTTTATTTACTGAATTTAACGAATCTGTCGATAACGTGTTTACGGTATAAAACGATTTATTGACGAATATCAGGTTAGGTGGAAAAAGGCTCACACATTGCCTGAGGCGTCGCGCTGAACCAAAGCGAATCACGATCCTCAAGGTCCATGCAGTTGATACATGCAGGACGATTGTTAACGGTTATCCGTTACAACGCTGATCATCCTGTACTGGCAAAGAGGATGATATGACGCAGAATAATTCCGGGGTTATTACAGCCACACGGTCATCTTCCAGCCTGTCCGCACGGCCTGTCGCATTATCCGCCCGGTACGCGCTCCTTGCTCTGGGTTTGTTCGGCTTCTGCCTGTCATCGCCATGCAGGGCAGAAAGCGAGACCTACACCGGTACGATTGGTGTCTCGCTGCACCTGGACTCTGCCTGTCAAATTGGAGGGACAACCCCTACAGGCAATACCGCAATGGGGCTCTTGGCTTTCGATACCCAAACGACATTTTTCAAGCAGGTAGCGAACCGGGTGCTTGCTGCGGGCTCGAATAGTGGCGACGACATTACCGTCACCTGCTCGCCCGGTATCACACCAATGCTCACTGTAATCAGCGGCACCCACGACGCCCAGAAGAGTGGCGGCCATAATCATGCGTTGGCCAACGGCTCATCCTATATTGCCTATGACCTGTACACCGATTCCAGTTTTGCCACGGTAGTGCAGAACAATACCCCGATTTCTCTCACCGCCCACGACTCCACCTTTACGGTTGGACTATTCGGGCGGGCTTTCGGCGCAGACGCCACATCCCCCCTGCAGGCGGGTGACTATGCTGACACGATCAACGTAACCATCTCGTTCTGAGCCCACAGACATGCGCATTCGCAGCATGTTTTGCCTGTCTGTCATCGTTATGGGGCAGATCCCGTGCGCCAGCGGAGCGACAACAACCTCCATGTCGGTCAGTGCCCAGATCATTGGAGGCTGCACCATCGATGGTGCTGTTCCTGCGTCGGCCGGCGCGGTCGGTTCGTTCGGCACACTCGATTTCGGCTCGGCCTCATCGCTCTCACGCGTTGACTTGCGCGCCCATCTCGACAGCGCCTCGGCCATCAGCCTGAGCTGCACGCCCGGCATAACAGTCATGATGAGTCTCGATAATGGCCAGCACCCGCTCAACGGCAGTCGCGCCATGATGCGCAATGGCGGAACGGAACGTGTGACGTACAGCCTGTACCGCGACAGCAGCTACAGCATTGCCCTGCTACCCGGCACCCCTTTCACCCTCGATACGAGCCACTCCCCCGCCCCCCTGAACTTTCCGGTCTACGGGCGCGCTACCCCGGATGGCACCACGCCGCCCGGCCAGTATTCGGACATAGTGACGGTAACGATCCAATGGTAACTCTCCTGCGCAAGACCTGTGCTCTTGGCTTTCTCGCTGCCCTGATAGTGCATCAGGCGCCGGCTTTCGCGGCCTCGTCCGTCACCATCTGGCCGGTCAATCCGGTACTTGGTCGTGATAGCGAGGCCAGCGCCTTGTGGCTCGAGAACAACGACCGCAAGCCGGTGCTACTGCAGATACGGGTGTTCCGCTGGACCCAGGCGCAAGGCGACGACCGCTACGACGAGCAGTCAGACATTATCGCAAGCCCACCGATGGCGACGGTGCAACCCGGAACGCGCCAACTCATCAGACTGATGCGCACCGGCGGAAATAACCACGACAGCGAGGCCGCCTATCGTGTCCTGATTGACGAAATTCCAACACCGGATGCCCAGCCGAATGCGGTTGCAGGTGCCTCTCAGATCGCGATCCAGCTGCGCTATTCGATTCCGCTTTTCGTCTATGGCGCCAACGCGCCTGCCGATGCTGCCAACCCGTCCATGTCGAGTGATCTGAAGGAAAAACCTCATCTTATCGCGCGTCTCGAACATCGTAATGGCCATACGATGCTGGTGGTAAGCAACACTGGCAGCATCCATGCCAAGCTGAGCCGGGTGTCGCTCGGCCACACCCAGATGGCCACCGGGCTTCTAGGGTATGTTCTGCCGGGCTGTGAAATGGCCTGGCCCCTTCCGGCGGGCGCCGCGTCCGGCGCCTTGCAGGCCTTCATTAATGATTCGCGCATGAGCGAGACCATCCCGCTTCGCCTGTGAAATGCCAGCGCAACGTAAACATGCTCTGCCTTCAACCCGGCTTTCACAATACCTGCCGCCCCTGCCCTCCCTACGCAGGGCTCACCCGGGCAGGGGCACTTCAGACAGGCATTTCCACACTCGTCCAGGGTTGTGCGCCATGCTGATACTGGCCTTGTACCCGAGAAATGCGAGAGCCGCTCTTCCCCCACCGCCGCGGCCGGCCGATCTAGCCAGTCTGGCCGCGAAGATGACGCTATATCTCGCCCCCGTTCTCAACGGGCATGATACTGGCCTCGTGATACCGGTTACCATGCAGAAGGCGCGTTATCTGATCAGCCACGCGGCACTGCGTCGCCTCGGTCTTGGCGATCATATCCCCCAGCATACCCCCGACCCGACCGATCCGTTGAAAATCGGCGCTCTCGCTGTCCGCTACGAACCCGCAACACAGCGCCTGATCCTCGATGTGCCGCCACAATGGCTTCCCCGGCAAATCCTGACGCGTAAAGACCAACAACGACGCGAGGCAAAGGCACGGGCCAGTCTGGGCGCCATTATCAACTACGACGCCTATGTGTCCCAGGCTGCCCATCTCTCCAGCTTTTCGCTGTGGAGCGAACAAAGAGTTTTCGGCCATTTTGGCACCTTGTCGAATACGGGGGTGACGCAGTTCGGCGCTTCAGGTGGATTTTTTCGTGCAGGCAACGATGTAACCTATCGTCGTTACGACACCACATGGAGCTATTCCGATCAGACGCATGTTCTGACAGCCCAGGCGGGCGACATTCTGACCAAGGCGCTTGCGTGGTCGAACACGATGAGGCTGGGTGGTCTGCAGATCTCACGCAATTTCGCGGTACGCCCGGATATCATCACCTATCCCCTGCCGCAGTTCTCGGGGCAGGCATCGGTGCCGACAAGCGTCGATCTGCTGATCAACGGCGTGCAGACCATGCATAACAACGTCCAGCCCGGCCCGTACAGCCTGACCAATATTCCCTATATCAATGGCGCCGGTGAGGCGACGGTCGTTACAACCGATGCGCTGGGCCGCAAGACGGAATCCAGTGTGCCGTTCTATGTCGCAAGCACCCTGCTACGGCCCGGATTCAGCGATTACACCGTCTCACTCGGTGCCCAGCGCAAACGCTACGGGCTGCGCGATATGGATTACGGCCCCCTGAACCTCGACGCCTCGTACCGACGCGGCATCCTGTCTGACCTGACACTCGAATCCCATATCGAGGGAGCCCCGCATCTTGCACTGGGTGGGCTTGGCCTGCTTGCACGGCTTGGCCCACGTTTCGGTGTGCTCAACCTGGCCGCAAGCCTCAGTCACAGACCCGGCCACACCGACACCCCGGATACAGAGCGCCTGCCTGAAGAAGGGCATCAGTTCGTCGCCGGGTATCAATATACACAGGGCCATATCACGATTTCCGCGCAGAAAATCTGGCGCAGTCAGGGCTTTGCCGATCTTTCGACCTACGAGCCTGACTTCACGCGTCTTCCGCGCAAAAGCCTGCAGGCCAATGCCAGCCTCCTCCTCCCACATTTCGGCTCGTTCAGCGTCGGATATTTCGATGTTACCCCGTCCACAGGGGCAAGAACCCGCTTCGCTACGCTGGGTGACACGCTTCCACTCTGGCGAAGCGTCAGCCTCTCGCTCATGGCCAATCGTTATCTTGGCGGTCACGACGCTCACGAGGGTGGATGGGCCGGTTACGCCCAGATCGTCATACCTTTCGGCAATTACGGAACGGCCAGCGCCGGCTGGAGCCGACAGCCCGGCGGTGGCAGTATCGCGCAGCTCTCGGCAAGCCGGTCTGTCTCTCCAGGCGGGGGTATCGGCTGGAATGCCAATTATCAGCATGCCGGCCCGGGAAATCAGACATCCGCACCGGGGTCCATGCAGGCCTCGCTGACATGGCGCAACCGCGTAACCCAATTGCAAGGGGGACTTTATGGCCCGCTGAACGACACCACACGCTGGGCCGAGGCGCAGGGATCGCTTGCCGTCATGGATCATGCGGTTTTCGCTGGCAATCGGGTGTCGGATGCCTTCGCGGTCATCAGTACGGACGGTGTGCCCAATATCCCGGTGCGTTACGAGAACCAGGTCGTCGGCAGGACCGACAAGGATGGCCACCTTCTCGTTCCTTATGCAATTTCCTATTATCCCGCCAAATACGAGATCGACACCCTCTCTCTTTCGCCCGATCTGCAAGCACGCCAGGTCGAACAGCGCGTGGCCATACAATATGGCAGCGGCTATCTGATGCATTTTCCGGTCAGGCATACAAGCGCAGCGCTGTTCCGCCTCAATGACGGAAAGGGTACGCCTCTGCCCGTCGGTACGCGCGTCAAGGCTGGCCACGACATGATCTATGTTGGCTGGGGTGGGTTGACTTACGTGCCTGACCTGACGGGTGTGGATCGCCTGACAGCGTTTCTGGCCTC
The DNA here is from genome assembly GCF_001547995.1 of Asaia bogorensis NBRC 16594. Lineage (NCBI taxonomy): Bacteria > Pseudomonadati > Pseudomonadota > Alphaproteobacteria > Acetobacterales > Acetobacteraceae > Asaia > Asaia bogorensis. The sequence continues at coordinate 658,131 of NZ_AP014690.1, read as the reverse complement.
GGGCAAGACCTGTGCAGTCAAGATCAGCCCGTCGCCCACTGTCACAAAGGGGATGCGACGGCCCACCCCTCTTTTCTGCAGGCAGAAATCATGAGGGTAGGAACCATGAGAGCACTCGCCATTCTGACCATCGGCCTGTGTTGCGGACTCATCACCCCCGCCGCCAGAAGTGCCTGCGCCGTGACACAACCCGGCACAACGTCTCTGGGGGCACTTTCATCGCTCTCGCTCAGCACACAGGGCAACACAACACTGGTCGCCTCGGGATTTGCCTGTACGGGCGGATTACTCTCCGTGGCCTATACCCAGGAAGTCGCGGCAAGTATCCAGTCCATCACGGCATTGACAAATGAAAAGGGCGATACCCTACCCCTGCAGATCTGTGACTCAGCCAGTTGCGCCTCCCCCTATGCGGCGGGGCAGGTGATTTCCTGGCGCGCCACCAGTCTGATCGGACTGCTTGGGCTGTTCAATGGCGTGGGCGGAACGCTGCCGCTTTATCTGCGCATTCCCTCTGGCCCCTATAACGTGAGTGCCGGTACCTATCACGGATCGATAACCATCGGCTGGACGTGGGATGTCTGCTGGGGACTTGGCGTACTTGGCTTGTGCATCGGGCAGGACATCCAGCGAACACCTGTCCCGGTCACCATACCGGTCGAGTTCACTGTCACCGCCGATTGTCGTCTTACCGCGCCCAATGTGGTGTTCACGCCGAGCCCGTTCGTTGCAAGCTTTGGTGACGTGCATCAGTCCCTCAGCGTGGGGTGCACAAGAGGCCAGAGCTATACGGTAGGTATCAGCCCCGGCAATCACGCAGACGGCACAAGCCGGGCCATGAGCAGCAGCGCTGGCGCGTTGCTGCGCTACGACATTTACAAAAAGTCAGGGAGCGAGGTCTGGGGTGCCACTGGATCGGCCCGTCGCAGCAGCGCGACAGCCGAAACCAACGCCGACAAACTGGACGGCATCGCCGTGCAGAGTTTTGCCTACACAGCGCATATACTCACCGATCAGGCGACCCCCGCGACGGGGAATTACAGCGACAATCTCGTTATCGATGTACAGTTCTGAGCACGACTAGCGTTCGGACGTGCGGCGTGACAGCGAGGGCGCCAGCAATATCCATGTCCCTGTGCTCACCGTGGCGAGAAAGGGGGAACGCCTTCCCCCGTTCAGATGAAATGCTCAGGCGTCCAGAGCGAGCGCAATATTCTTGGTCACCACGTCAGTCGATATCAGCTTGGAGCATTCGAACTGCCGATCGGTATTGGCGTGACGGGGGCACCACAAGAAGTCGTTGTGATTGAACTGATGCCGGGGGTCGTTCCAGCATGAGTTGCAGGCATGCCATGAGATGACGCGCCAGGGCGTGTAGAATTCGTTGTTCGGATGCGTGAAGCCCGAGATCATCAGAGTCTTTGTCCCTGCTGCCCAGGCAAGCCAGGACAGACCCGAGCTCACGCCGATGAACAGATCGGCATGCTTGAGCCAGCGCGCCCGTTCGGCGAGCGGCCTGTTGCCCGTCTCGTCCTCGGCTCCGTTCGGAATCTGGTTCCAGACGATACCAGCCCCGCTGAAAGGCTTCTGATCAATACAGATGACGCGATATCCCCGCTTTTTGAGAAAAGCGATCACACCGAGCCAGCCCCCGGGATTGTTCCAGTATTTGCACTGGGCCGAAGCCTGCGTGGCGATACAGACATAAGGCTCTTCGATCGGACGCGTATCGTCCTCGAGGACGAGTTTGGGCGCTTCCTCGGTGGGATCGACCCCTAGGATATAGCCTGCGGTGCGATGCAGCCCTACATACCGGAAATCGCAAGGTTGATAGATATTGTCGGTATCATCAAAAAACAGGCCGATATTATAGGTCGCATAAACCTGCGAGCGCAGCGGACTGGCCTCGAAATCCTCTTTCGTCGTCAGCTGGATGTTGGGATATGCGTCGGCAAAGAGCGGAATAAACACTTTCGCCAGGCAGCAGATGACCCTCGCGCCACTCTGCTCGGCAAAACGTGCTACATAGGGAAACCACCCGAGCGTATCGCCCAGCGTACCAACCGGCAGCTGCACCAGAACCAGCTTGTCACGCGCATCATATTCATGACGAAGCACCTTCGTCTCGGTGCCATCAGTCGCGATGCGCACCACATCCACAGCAAAGCGGATGAAGAATTTCTTGGTGGAGGACAGATGCCCTTCCTCCACATCGCCCTGGAAGATGATCGTCGAATTATCGAGATCCGTCAGCGTTGCGCGCCAACGCCCATCGGGCCTCTTGGGCAACAGGACGCGTGCCCCCCAGTTGAAATCGAAATGGATGCCCTGACCGGCATCATTGGTCGGCAGCTCGGGCGGCGTGACGTAAGGATTGGGCGCGGGCGCGGGCTGAGGCGGGGCAACAGGCGCGATCTCACCTTCGGGGGTTGTGGCTGAACTGTCAGTGGACATGGGCCGCGTCGTCACCTTTCAATGAAGTCTATGAAATACATTAGAAGCAAGACAAGCCCCAGCCTGACGCCTGAGACATTCTGTAAAGATTATCGCGCTCGCTATAGACCGATATTTAAAACCCGAAAGGCGATCATTCAATGCGTGATTGGCTCTGTTCCCTTTCAAATAGTATCGGACACTTAACAAAGCTCGATCTTGACTGATCCTTGATGAAAGTTTGTCTCAAATCGCGTCATTCGGCAGTATATTCAGAGCCATTCTGCCCACCGCACGCAGCTTCTCGCGCGAGGCCCCATCGCGGGCCTGAATCCCCATGCCCCCCAGAACCGCTCCGAAACATGCCGCCATCGCACCGGCATCGATGGAATGAGGCAAATCGCCCTCCTCCACTCCCTGCTCCAGCCGGGCATGAATGGCCTGTTCGGCCAGATGACGCTGATTGATCATCAGGTCACGCAGCCGAAGCTGGGCCGGTGAACATTGAGTCGCGGCCACGGCAATCATGCAGCCAGCCGGTGCATCTTCACGGGTAAACGCTGTCGCTGCCGCATCGAACATGGCGGCAAAGGCCTGGCGGCTGGTCCCCCTTTTCGACAAGGCCTCGACAAACCAGGCCCCCTGCTCTTCCGCATAGGCTTCGATCGCCTCGACATAGAGCGCCTCTTTGCTGGCAAAGCTGTTGTAAAAGCTCGACGCGCTGATCCCCATCGCTGTGATCAGATCATCAAAGCTCGTCCCCTCGTAACCCCGGTCCCAGAACAGTTTCACCGCCTTGGAAAGGGCCGTGGCACGGTCAAAGGCCGGGGGGCGGCCTCGGGGTCGACAAGGGCCTTCACTTTTTTTTGGTGTCATCGCTCCATAAATCCTTGAAACCGGGCTGCGCCCTATCATATGCATGATGTTGGAGCGATTGCTCCACAATTAAAGTTCCAACGCCTCCACTCCCTCCCATTTTATCCGTCACCTGTGCTGCCCGTATCGATCCCCCCCACGGGGCACTGGCAGCCGTGACCGAACCGGACAGGTCAGAAGATCATGAGCAAACTTGCAGGAAAAGTCGCTGTTGTGACCGGCGCCTCGAAGGGTATTGGTGCTGGCATTGCCAAGGCACTGGCCGAGGCAGGTGCGTCGGTCGTCGTCAATTATGCTTCAAGCCGCGAAGGCGCTGACAAGGTGGTTGCGGCCATTACCGCATCCGGCGGCAAGGCCGTGGCCGTGCAGGGCGATGTGTCACACAAGGAAGAGGCCGCGGCCATTATCGCGAAGGCCATCGAGAGCTACGGGCGTCTCGATATCGTGGTCAACAATTCCGGCGTCTATGAATTTGCCGGGATCGATGAGATCACAGACACGCATTTCCACCGCCTGTTCAATATCAATGTGCTCGGCCCGCTCTTCGTCACCCAGGCAGCCAGCCCGCATCTGGAGGCAGGGGCCAGCATCATCAATATCAGCTCGATCGTGACACGCGTCACCCCGGCTCACGCTTCTGTCTATAGCGGCACCAAGGGTGCACTGGATGCCATTACCGGCTCGCTCGCCAAGGAACTTGGCCCGCGTCAGATCCGGGTGAACGCCATCAATCCGGGTCTGGTCAAGACAGAGGGGACGAATACGGCCAGCGTCATTGGCTCGGAAATGGAACAGGCCATCATTGCCCAGACACCGCTCGGGCGCACGGGCGAGGTGCAGGATATCGCACCGCTTGCCGTTTTCCTGGCCTCGGATGATTCACGCTGGCTGACTGGCGAGATCCTGCTCGCCTCGGGCGGCCTGCACTGAGGGATCTTCTGGCGCAGCACGCCTTTGTGCTGCGCCAGAGAACTGACGGCGTTATCGCAGCCGGGACAGGCCGGTTGCGATAAAGCAATGTGACGCGCTCAGGGTTTTGCGTGGCGGTTTTCTGCAATCCAGTCCTGCACGCGCTGGCGCAGCAGATCGAGCGGCATCGCGCCCTCATCCAGCACCAGATCATGAAAGCGCCGTTCATCGAAGCCGGTACCCTGTGCTTTCTCTGCCTGATGACGCAAATCGAGAATGGTCATCTCGCCAATCTTGTAGCCCAGAGCCTGACCCGGCCATGAGATATAGCGATTGGTCTCGTTCTGGATATTTTTCTCGGCAAGGGCGGTGTTGTCACGCAGGCAGGAAAGCGCCTGGTCTCGCGTCCAGTTCTTCCAGTGTATGCCAACATCCATGACCAGACGGCAGGCGCGCCACATCTCCATGGAAAGCTGCCCAAAACGCTCATAGGGCGTCGGGTAGAGCCCGATCTCGCTTACCATCTGTTCGGAATACAAAGCCCAGCCTTCGACGAAGGCGGTCGTGGCATAATCACGACGAAAACCCGGCAGATCGGTCATTTCCTGCGCCAGGGCGATCTGGATATGATGGCCGGGCACCCCCTCATGCGCCACCAGTGAGGGCAATTCGTATAGCGGCCGCTGGTCCAGATGGGAGGTGTTGATCATCAGCCCACCCGAAATGCCAAGCGCCGGACTGCCCGGATCGTAGCGCCCTGTCGTATAGCCCTCTTCAATAGCGCGGGGCACTTCACGCACGCCATAGGTCAGCCGAGGCAGCTTGCCGATCAGGCGGGGTAGTTCGTTGTCGATCTTCTTGGACAGAAAACTCGCCTTTTCCAGCAGGGCCAGCCGTGTCGTGACATAGAACTGCGGGTCTGCCTTGATGTGAGCCACAAAGGCCTTGAAATCGCCCTTGAACCCCACGGCATCCATCTGGCGCTGCATCTCGCGATGGATACGGGCAATTTCGGATTGCCCCAGCGCAAAGATCTGGTCCGGGCTCAGGGTGGTGGTGGTCTCCTGTCGCACCAGATAGGCGTAATAGGCGCGTCCGTCAGGCAAGGACGATGCCCCCAGGGTCGATCGGCTGGCAGGCAGATATTCCTTTGCGAAAAATGTCGCCAGCGCCTTCTCCGAAGGCTTGATACGCTCATGGACGATGCGCTCTCCCTGCGCACGCAGTTCGTGACGTGTGGCTTCCGGCATCGTGGAGGGGAGTGAGTCGAAAGGCCGCAGGGCCGGGTTTTCAGGCTCGGGCAGATCGGCTTGGGCCTGCACGGTATGGGCGGCGATATCCGCAATCAGCCTCGGCTGAACAAAGCCGGTGCGGATGCCGCGCCGCATATTGGCAATCTGCTGCTCATTGAAATCAGGGATACGGTTCATGCGCACCAGCCAGTGGCGCGCATCTGCCTCGCTGCGCAGGGGCGTGTTATCGGCGGCGTAGCCGACTTCCTGATAAAAACCTTCATCACTGGTGAATGGCATGCGCGAAGGGTCGAATTTCTGGCTCTCGATCGCCAGATCATTCTCCCAGATCATCAGGCGGGCATTGAGCAGATCCTCACCATGCAGCGCCTTCTGATCGAGCGCCGCCAGTCGGTCCCTGAACGCCTGACGTTGCGCAAGCCGCGTCTGCTCGGCCTTCGGGCTGTCATCAGGCCAGAGTTCGGCGGCAGCTTGATCACCACGCGAGGCAGCAGAAACAGGGTCGAGCGTGGTGGTAAAGGCATCGTAATCACGGACAATATGACCAATATCATCGGCCAATGCCGCGCCGGGAACGTCCAGAAGGACCATGCTCCCAAGGGCCACGCCCCCAAGAACCACACTCTTGAGCCGGGCTAGCCTGCCCCTTGCCGAGATCCCGTTCTGATTGCGCATGATGCCTCCTGAAAAACCGGTTCGCCCGCATAACGAACCGATCATCCGCATCCGTCAACGCCTCCCGGAGGCATGAGACGACGGAGGACCGGACGATACCCTGCCGTCCGCCCTCTGGCGCAGCGGTCTGGATAACGGTTGGAGGGTGCGCGGCGTGCAGGCGCACGAATTGTCAAAAAGCCGCCCGCATCATCTCTGGGCCGATGATAAACCGAACCAGCGTGACAAGGCGCGGGTCAGAGCGGGGGTGGCCTCGCGACCCCGCCAGGCGAGGCAGCCATCCGGGCGGTATAACGCGCTGTACTCCTCAAGCGTGTCTGCAAGGACCAGATTGGGGGGCAGAATGGATAGACTAGCCCCCTGCCGCATGGCGGGAGAGAGCACGAATACCCCAGCCCCATGCTGCATCAGACCATAAAGCGTCTGACCGTTGGCCAGAGTCCTGTCCCCCGCGAGGCCCCCAAGGGAATCATCGTCACACGCCATACCCTTCTCCGGTGCGTCTTCATCCAGCGCATAGCGCATGGAAAACCCTTTCATGTCCGCGCTCAATTCAGCGGCGATATCCGCATTGTCCAGCATAGTCGCCATGACATCACGCAAGGCGCGTGACCGTGGATCGGGCCTCATGAGGGCGGCCTGCGCCAGCGTGTTGGCCAGCACGGATTCAGCCACCGGGCGCCGTTCTGTCTCATAGCTTTCAAGCAGGGCTTCGGCCTCGGCACCCGTTACAATTCCCCGCACCACTGCGGCGAGTTTCCAGCCCAGATTGGCCGCGTCGACCAGCCCAAGCCCAAGCCCCTGCCCACCGAAAGGGGCGTGGATATGCGCCGCATCACCGGCCAGAAACAATCGACCCTTGCGGTAGCGATCTGCCAGACGGGTATGGTCGGCCCAGCAGCGCCCACCGTGATAAGCGGCCAGAGGCACAGCCCGACCACAGATGCGCGCAAGGGCCGCCTCGACATCGGCACGGTCGGGGATTTCCTGTCCCGCCTCCGGAGGGCCGGAAAAATCGATCATGAAGAGCCTGCCGGGAACGGGACCATAGGCCGTGACGCCACCCGGCTGCATCTGCCAGCCAGAGGGAAACGCGCTTTCAGACGCGGCAAACGTGACCGAAACCTGATAGAATTTCAGACTGGGAGGCGTGCCATCGAAGGTGAAACCACCCTTCTTGCGCAGCGTACTGCGGCCACCGTCGCACCCAACGGCATAGCGTGCCGCGATCTGTGCCGGTCGTTCCCCGCCGCGCCCGTGGACTGCGAGAGTGACGCGCTCACTGCCGTTCTGCACATCGCACACTGTACAACCACGGCGAATGACAATGCCGCGGGAAGACGCCTCGGTTTCGAGCGCCTGTTGCAGATAGCGTTGGTCAATCAGCCGTGTCGGGCGACGTGCATCGACAGGCTGGGCAGGCAGCGGGATGCTGCCGAAATGCCCGGCAAACCGCTTCTTCCGCGGCCGCATGTCCGCAGGCGCATCATTAGCCTCGCGGGAGAAAGCGCCCTGCGCCCAGCCACCACGGTTTTCGGCAAGGAAAGAGGCAACCAAGGCCTTCGTCTGCGCCTCCGCAGCATCGAGCGCCTGACTCATCCCTCGTCGCATCAGGGCTTCGGCGCCTAGCGGACCGATGGACAAGGCCTTCTGCACGTCCTCGGCAGTGTCACGGGCCTCGAGCACCACGCAACCGACCCCTGCTACCGAAAGCTCGATGGCCAGGAGCAACCCGACAGGCCCTGCGCCTACGATGACGACATCGACATGTTCCATAGACCGAATCCATAATTGTACCGGGTATAGTTTTCGGATATGAAGGCGGTATGTCAACATCCATCACTCGGCAAGGCCGAAAACGTCAGGCCACGCGTCAGCGCATCTCCGATATCGCCACGGCGCTCTTCGCCACCCATGGCTTTGATCACGTGACGATCGATGCCATTGCCGAGGCTGCGGATGTGGGCCGGATGACGGTTTTCAATCATTTCGCCCGCAAGGAAGATCTGTTTTTCGATCGTGAAGACGAAATCAGGCAGATCATACGCGATGCGCTCACGGGGCCGCTTTCAGGCCACCCCCTCGACGTGCTGCGCCAGCTGGCTCATGAGATGGTCTCTAAAAACGCGCCTTTTCTGCGCTTTGCCCCCCAGACCCAGGGCTTCATCGACACGCTGACAGCCAGCGAAACCCTGAAATCACGCGCACGCGCCCTGCGCGATATCATGACGGATGACCTGCGCGAGGCATTCTCTGCTGCCCTGCCCTGCCCGCCCGATAATCCTTCATTGCATCTGGCTGCGGCGCTCCTTGTCACGGGCTGGACGACAGCCTTCATCGAGGCGCAGCGTCTCTATCGACGCGAAAACGACAGCCGATCAGCCCAGAACCTGTTCCTGTCACTCGTCGATACCAGCACCGTCTCGGCGTTCTATGCCCTGCGCCAGATCGACACCTCGCCCCAGACAAACCGGGCGTCGCCACACGCCGGAAAGACGGGGGCACCTGACTGAAATCAGGCCCGTTCAACACGCGATGATGGGACACACTGTCACCAAAACTTAACCCTGCCTCCTTGCAAGGCGGGCTATGGCTGCCGGTCTGTTATCCCGTGCGCGTCAGATTTCGCTTCGCTGCATCCTGTCACGCGCCTCATCCTGATTGTGCAAGGGGCTTTCGATGCTGCTACCCAGACGCCGGTTTCTCCGTTCCGCCGCCCTGACCGGCCTCGCAGCGGGCACTTTCGGCCTGACGGATCGGGCTCTTGCGCTCGCACCGCAGCGCCCGGCCATGCTCGGGCATGATGATTTCTCGTTCGTGTTCCTGACCGACACGCATATCCAGCCTGAGCTCGATGCCTCGAAGGGTTGTCTCGACTGTTTTCGTCAGGTGCGCAGCGCCAATGCCGATTTTACCCTGCAAGGCGGCGACCACGTTTTCGATGCCCTTGGCGTTCCCAAGTCACGCGCCCTGAGCCTGATGGATTTGTACAAGCAGACGGCCGACACACTGGGCCATCAGGTTTATAATACGATGGGCAATCACGACGTGATGGGCATCTATACCAAGAGCGGCATCGAGCCGAGCGACCCGCTCTATGGCAAGAAATACTACACCGATAATTTTGGCGCCCCCTATTACGCCTTCAACCACAAGGGTGTGCATTTTGTGGTGCTGGACTCGATCGGCATTACGGCTGATCGTTCTTATGAAGGGTTTATCGATCAGGCGCAGATCGACTGGCTCAGCCGCGATCTCGCGGCCATGCCAGCGGGTATGCCGGTTATCGTGTCCACGCATATTCCGCTCGTCACCGCCGTCGAGGATTACGCTCCGCCACCGGGCAAGGCCCCGGCCCATCAGGGCACACGCGTCAGGAATGCGTGGCAGGTGCTGGAGCTTTTTGACCATTACAACGTGATCGGCGTGTTTCAGGGTCACACCCATGTGCTCGAAACCGTCACATGGCATGGCGTCCCCTATATCACGGGCGGCGCAGTCTCGGGCAACTGGTGGCACGGGACAAGCCTTGGCACGCCAGAAGGCTATCTGGTGGTGCGTGTCGAGAAGGGCCGCGTCATCCCCGATTATGTCACCTATGGTTTCAGGACCATCGACCCGAAAAACACCTGATCAATCTGCTGCATCGGCCAGCCTCGGTTTTGAGGAACCAGCCGCACCAGCATGGTTCTGCCCAATTTCTGGACGGGATCATTCAGGCGCGGTAAGGCCGATTGATGCGGCATTTCACCCACCCGTCCTGTGTCCCTGGTGCTTCTCCCTTTGCGAGACGGCATCCGCAGGGATTCATGTGATGCTGGAGCAGGAACTCCCATGGCGCTCGCCCGACTCATTCATCGCCCGTTATGGCGATGAGGCCTGGGCGGTCATGCTCGATAGCGGCGGTCCCGCAGGCGCACGCAGCCGCTGGAGCTTTTTCTGCTGCCGGCCTGTCACGACGCTCACCACGGATGACAGTGCAGCCTGGGCGAAGCTCGATGCGCTGCTTCCCTCTGTCCCGCCGCTGGGCACCCTGCCTTTTTCAGGCGGTATTATTGGTCTGGCGAGCTATGAGGCCGGGCTCGCGCTCGAAAATATTGTCTCGCGTCATAAACCCTTCATCCCCGGTGTCAGCGCAGGGCTCTATGAGGGCGCGTTCGTCTTTGATCGTCAGGAAAAACGGCTCTGGTGGAGCAGCTATTGCGATGCGGCCATGCCAGTCCCCCTGCCCCAGTGTTCGACACCGCCCGTGCCCCTGCCGAAACTCGACTTCGTGGCCGATGCCGACCGCGAAACCTATTGCGAAGGCGTGCGCCGGATCATCGCGCGCATCAATCGCGGAGAGCTTTTTCAGGCTAACCTCACCACGCAGTTTCGCGCACGATGCGCTTCCCCGCTTGCCGCAGGGGCTGTCTATCGCAAGCTGAGGCGGGCCTCTCCCGCGCCATTCGGAGCGCTGTTCACCCTGCCCGGCTTCTCGCTGCTCAGCGCCTCGGTCGAGCGCTTTCTGAGCATGGACCGTGAGGGCCGTATCGAAACCCGCCCGATCAAGGGTACCGCAGCCCCTGGTCGCGATGCGGCAGAAGATGCCGCCATTGCCGACGCTCTGGCTCGTGACGAAAAGGAATATGCCGAGAACCTGATGATCACCGATTTGATGCGTAATGATATCGGGCGTGTGTCACAGATCGGTTCCGTGGATGTGCCCGTGCTGTGCGAGGTCGAGCGCTTCGCCCATGTGCATCATCTCGTCTCCTCGGTCACGGCACGTCTGGCACCGCATATGACGGCGCTCGATCTGCTGCGTGCCACGCTTCCCCCCGGTTCGGTCACGGGAGCCCCAAAGCACCATGCGCTCAAGGTGATTGACCAGACGGAACACGCTGCCCGTGGTGCCTATTGTGGAACGCTGTTTCGCATCGGTGCAGATGGTGCGCTCGACAGCAACGTGATTATTCGCAGCCTCGTACTCAAACCAGACACCATAAGCCTCGGTGCCGGATGCGGCATAACCACCCTGTCGGATCCGGAACGGGAATATGACGAGCTCTGCCTTAAGGCAGCTCCCCTGCTCGGGCTTTTCGGCGCATGATACAGGCCTGGCTGAACGGGCGTCTGTGCCCCGTGGCGCAGCTTCAGATTGATCCTGCCGACCGGGGCTTCACGCTGGGTGACGGGCTGTTCGAAACCATGAACCTGCATCAGGGCCGGGTGCTTCGCCTGCACGCGCATCTGTCGCGTCTGGCAGAAGGGGCTGCGTTGCTTCACTTGCCGATGCCAGGTGAACCCGCAATTCGCCACGCACTGACCAGCCTGATCACGGCCAATGGTGAAACAGAGGGCGCCCTACGCCTTACCCTCACACGCGGTGCCGGACCACGCGGCATCATACCGCCTGCCAACCCGCAACCGACCCTGCTGATCACCCAGGCGCCGCGTGCGGCGGCGCTGCCGCCCTGCGCCCTTCATATCAGCCGCTATCGGCGCGACGGGGCCTCGCCGCTCTCGCGTGTCAAACATCTCAACTACCTGCCGCAGATCCTCTCTCGCATCGAAGCGCAGGAGGCCGGCGCTGACGATGCCCTCCTCCTGTCATCGGATAATCTGCACATTGCCGAAGCGAGCGCGGCCAGCCTGATCGTCCTGCAAGACGAGCGCCTGCTCACGCCGCCCCTGATGGATGGCGCCCTGCCCGGCACGGTACGCGCGGCTCTGATAGCAGCTGGCTTGTGCCACGAATTCCGCCTGACAACCGCATCCCTCATGGGCGCCGAAGCGGCATGGCTGGTCAGCAGCCTGTCCATCCGTGAGGTCGAATTCGTCGAGGGCCATGCACTGCCGCTGCGCCCAGAGTGGACAGCGCGACTCAACGCGACGCTATTTACAGATTGACGCAGTCTCTTAAAGAACCGGGCCAATCATCGCGAGGGTGTTGTGCCAGAGCTGCCGGTACCACGGCCAGGCACATACATCGTCCAGCGTGATTTCGACCGCAGCATCCAGATAGCTTTGCTGACGCTCGCGTATCTGGCGGGTGAAATCAGGGTCGGCCAGCAGGATGTTATTCTCGAAATTGAGGTCGAAACTGCGTCGGTCGAGATTGGCCGAGCCAATGAGCGCCATGGCGCCATCAAGCGTCAGGGCCTTGGTATGAAGCAGACCGAGCGGATATTCGAAAATACGCACCCCGGCCTCAAGCAGCTCCTTGTAATAGCTGCGGCTTGCACCGGCGACGATCCATGAATCGTTTCGCGTCGGTACTGTCATGGTCACCTTCACACCCCGTCGGGCTGACGCGCAGAGCGCGGCCTGAATGGGTTCGTCGGGCACGTAATAGGGCGTCGTGATGGTCAGCTCATCTGCCGCAGCATTCATGAGCGAGACGAATATCTCGGGCATGGCCGCATAGCGCAGGGCGGCACTCGTGCCGATCACCTGCGCCACAAACCCCTCACCCTCGATCAAAGGGGCAGAGGCCAGAAGCGGACCGAGATCCTCATCCGTATGCGCCATCCAGTCCGTCGCAAAGAGATGCTGGTTCTGCAGCACGACCGGACCTTCGAACCGCGTCATCAGATCGACCCAGGGCGCGAATTTCGCCTTCACACGAAATTCCGGATCGGCGCAGTTCTGGCTGCCGCAATAGGTGACCCGGTTATCGATCACCACGATCTTGCGGTGATTGCGCATGTCCATGCGGCCATGGAGGGGCCAGGTCACGATGTTGCCAAGGGGCATGGCACGCACCAGATGCGCGCCGGCCTGCTTCATGCGTGCCCATGCCTCGTTATGGATCAGGCGACGCGAGCCAAGATCATCGGCCATCACACGGCAGGTCACACCGCGCGAGGCGGCACGGCAGATCGCATCGATGATCTTGGTACCGTTGTGATCGGTCAGCCAGATATAGAAGCAGATATGAACATGATCACGGGCCGCATCGATATCACGTACTATCGCGTCGATGGCAGTGTTGGAATCTGGCAGCAGGCGCGCCTTGTTTCCTCCCTCGGGCGGGTAACCGCTCGCTGACTGGCCGACCCTGAAAAGGGGCGCGAGGCGCGGCGGCAGATGATATTTCTCTTCAGCGTCGATCAGGGCTTCGCTGGTCTTGCCGGGAATACGGAGCGTCTTGCGGGCTTCGGTGATGCGGCTCACCAGCCTGCTGCCCATATTGGTCTCGCCCAGCATCAGATAGGCGAGCGTACCCAGAATGGGCAGCGCCGCAATGATCGCGACCCAGGCTACTCGTGAGGCAGGCTGACGGTGCGGACGCATCAGGGCGCGCCCGATAAAGATCATCTGAACGATGAAGCTCAACGCTGCGCCAGTCAGACGCCAGCCGGTCATTTCCATCCGCAAAAATCTCGATTGCTGAGGGGATCAAGAGAAGGGAACAAGGCAACGGTTCAGGTCCTGCGAACCGGGAAGCGCGCCCTCTACCCCGGTTCGGCGCCTGGCGCGGTTCTTATTGGGCCGCCAGCTTTTCGGTCTTGTCCGGCAGGATCCTGAAGCGCAGACGCATCACAGAGGCCCCAACATGGGCACCTTTGATGCTCATGGTCAGGTTGAGTTTGACGCCATACTGGTTCTCGAGCACCGCAGCCCCGACACCGGAGCCGATGGCGGCATCTGCCTTGACCGTCCAGTACGTGCCATCGAACTGATCAAGGCGAGCCAGATCCTTCACCGTGCCGGTACCTTTGACGGTGATATAGCCAAGAGACGCGATCCCGCCCCCGCCGATCTCGAAGGCATAATCCCTGCCATTGTGGTGGAGGGTTCCCTTGCCCCATTCGTACCCCAGACCACCCCCGATTTCTTTCAGACTGAAGGAGATGGTGGAGTCAGTCGTGGCGGCGTCGGCTGGCTTTTCCTGCGGCAGGGCGGATGTCGCCATACCGGGCAATGCATGAGCGGTTGTGGCGAGGAAACACAGAGGGAGTGACGCGGCAAAAGCCGCAAAAGAACGTGGGGTCATGACCTTCGCCTCCTTTTTTTGTTCGCTCAGGCTTGCTGTTCAGACGCCTCAGCCACCGCGCAGTTGCCTGAGGCCCAGTGTAGCGCCGAAAGAACAGCCTGCCTATCGCCCAACCGGCAGGCGTTCCAACGCCTTGGGGGACGAAAACATCAGACATGAAAAGACATTTTAAGGAGAAAAGAGGGAAACACTGATCACGATTCAGAGTTATCAGCCCGAACCCTTGCCATGGAACACGCCCCACGTGCCACGCCTCGCCCCGAACAGGTCGGCCCTGCGCCCTGGCCGACGTGTCCTTGCCCTGACAGCCATGGCACTGCCGCTCCTCCTGCTCGGCGGATGTCAGACAGACCATATCTCTTTTCTCGCCCCCGCAGGCCCTATTGCAGCATTGCAGAGACACTGGTTCGAGCTTCTGGTTGCAGGCCTGATTCTGGTCATTCTGCCCGTGCTGATCGGCGTGCCGTTCTGCCTGTGGCACTACCGGGCTGAGAACAGACGAGCGACCTTCCGACCGGACTGGGATTTCGCCCTGCCCCTCGAATTTCTCGTCTGGGGCTTTCCTGCTGTTGTTGTGATTGCTTTCTCCCTGCTCGTATGGGGGCCAGAGCGTCGTTACAGCCCGGAGCAGCCGATCACTGACGGTGCTCCGCTCAGCGTGGATGTGGTGGCCCTGAACTGGAAATGGCTCTTCATCTATCCCGATGCGCATGTCGCGAGCCTTGACCATCTGGTGCTGCCCAAAGGACGCGAAATCGTCTTTCACCTCACCTCCGATGCCACCATGCAGTCGTTCCTCATCCCGTCTCTGGGTAGCCAGATCTATGCCATGGCGGGCATGGTCACCCGGCTTCATCTGCTGGCCGACCGACAGGGCCGGTATCTGGGCGAAAACACCCAGTTCAACGGCATGGGCTTTCAGGATCAGAAATTCGCCGTCGATGTGGTGCCGCCCGACCAGTTCGAGCAGTTTCTGACGCAGGCCGGCCAGAGCAACCTGCATCTCGATACCCAGACCTATGACGCCGTGCGCAAGCAGGAAAATGGTCGCAAGACAGCGCAGACGCTGCTGCATGATTCCAATGCCACCATGGCCAGCTTTTCGGCCGTACCCGACACTTTCTTTCATGACATCGTCAGCCGCTACGACGACTCCATGCCCCATGATCACGACTGAACTGCCGTGACCCCGCCGTTGCTCACGCACCGCCCCCATGACCGGAGACCCGCTTTTGCGCCATTTTCTTTTTGGTGAGCTCGGCTATGACGCCCTGCCATTTTATAGCGCAATCGCAACGGTTGCCGCGTCGGTGGTGGTGCTGGGGGCTCTGGCCGTGCTGGTTTTTGTCACCTGGCTGAAAGGCTGGAAGGCACTCTGGACCGAATGGCTGACAAGCGTGGACCACAAGCGCATCGGCATCATGTACGTGGTGGTCTCATTCGTCATGCTGGCCCGTGCAGTAGTCGAGGCCGCTGTCATGCGTTCACAGCAGGCCGTGGCCTACAACAACCCCGGCTTCATTCCGCCGGAACATTTCGCCCAGCTTTTCACCACGCATGGCACGATCATGATTTTCTTCATGGCCATGCCGTTCCTGATTGGCGTGTACAACTTCGCCATGCCGCTCCAGATCGGCGCGCGGGATGTCTCCTTCCCCGCCATGAACTCCATCAGTCTGGGCCTGACCAGCGCGGGTGCGGTGCTGATGATGGTTTCGCTCTGCGTGGGCAAGTTCTCGACAGGAGGCTGGACCGGTTATCCCCCTTATACGGAGCTGTCATTCAGCCCCGGCGTGGGGGTTGATTACTGGATATGGGCGCTCACGCTCAGCTCCATTGGCAATACGATGACCGGCATCAATTTTGCCGTCACGATCTACAAGAAGCGTGCGCCGGGCATGACCCTGTTTCGTATGCCGCTTTTTGCCTGGACGGCGCTGTGCATCTCGATCCTGATGATCTTTGCCATGCCGCCGCTCACGGTCGCGACACTCATGCTGGCGATGGATCGCTATCTGGGCATGCATTTTTTCACGAACGAGCTTGGCGGCAACATGATGAACTACATCAACATGTTCTGGCTGTTCGGTCACCCCGAGGTCTATATCCTCATTCTGCCCGCCTTTGGCGTCTATTCCGAAACCATCGCGACGTTCTCGAACAAGCGACTGTACGGTTACACCTCTCTGGTCTGGGCCACGATCTCGATTGCCGTTCTGTCCTTCACTGTGTGGCTGCACCATTTCTTCACCATGGGGCAGGATGGGAACGTCAATGCGGTATTCGGCATTGCCACCATGCTGATTGCCATTCCCACCGGGGTGAAGGTGTATGACTGGCTGCTGACCATGGTGCGTGGGCGCATACGGACCAGCGTCCCGATGCTCTATGCCTGCGCCTTCATGGTGCTGTTTGTGGTCGGTGGCGCAACCGGTGTCATGCTCGCCAATCCGGGCTTCGATTATCAGGTGCACAACACCCTGTTTCTCGTCGCGCATTTTCATAACATGCTCATTCCCGGCCTGCTTTTCGGTATGTTGAGCGCCTATCATTACTGGTTCCCCAAGGCATTCGGGTTCCGGCTTCATGAAGGCTGGGGCCGCGTGATTTTCGGTTGCTGGGTCGGCGGCTTCATTCTGGCTTTCATGCCGCTCTATATTGTGGGTGCGCTTGGCATGCCGCGACGGAGCCAGGAGTTTTTCGAGGCGGTCTATCGCCCTTATCTCTGGGTCGCGCTTTGCGGCGCATTACTGGTCCTGTGTGCGCTGGCTAGCATGGTCATTCAGCTTTGGATAAGCATCCGTGATCGCCAGCGCCTTGCTGTGCCGGCCGGCGATCCATGGAATGGCCGCACCCTCGAATGGTCGGTGGCGGCACCGCCACCCGAATACAACTTTGCGCTCATTCCCCAGATCGACAGTGTCGATGCCTTTCATCAGGCGAAGAAGCAGCATACAGCGTGGCGCGCACCCGAGCATTATTACGATATCGAACTGCCTTCGAGCACGCCGGTCGGGTTTGTCTGCTGCGTGGCCAGCGGCGTGTTCGGCTTTGCGCTTGTCTGGCACATCTGGTGGGCGGTCCTTCTTGGCGCAGCGGTGTTTTTCGGGGCGATTATCGTACGCAGCTTCAACCGCAATACGTCCTATGTGATCCCGGCTGCGGAGATACGGGCGACCGAGGAACGCTGGCTGCTGACCCTGCGCGAAAGCCCGGCCATTTCCAATGATGCCATGTTTACCACCGCCAATCGCGGTCTGGTCAGGGAGCCTGTCTGATGGCGGCGGATGTTCACGGCAAGGGGCCGAGCCATATCGGGATCCGTCTCAGCCATTCAGCACCGGAATCACACCAGGAAGCTGTGCGCTCCCAGGCCGAGGAAGCCCTGTTCGGGTTCTGGGTCTTTCTGATGAGCGACCTCATCATCTTTTCGATGCTCTTCGCCACCTATGCGACAATGGGGCACTCTCTGGCCGGTGGGCCCGGCCCGCATGAACTGTTCGATCTTTCCTCCGCAGCGTGGGAGACCGTGGCCCTCCTGCTGAGCAGCTTCACCTGCGGTCTTGCGACGCTAGCCATGCGTTATGACCGCTCGACGGGCAAGACACTATTCTGGTTTGCAATCACCCTGGCGCTGGGCATCGTGTTCCTGTCGCTTGAGCTGCATGACTTTATCAGCATGGCGCAAAAAGGCGGTGTTCCGTCGCGATCCGGCTGGCTCTCGGCAAGCTGGGCGCTGATCGGCACGCATGGCCTGCATGTCACGAGTGGCTGCATCTGGATGCTGATCATGTTTGCGCAGGTCGCGAAATTCGGCCTTGATCCGCTGGTGCAGACACGCTTCATGCGCCTGGCCCTGTTCTGGCATTTTCTCGATATTGTCTGGATCGGGATTTTCTCGATCATCTATCTGCTGGGAGCCCTGTCATGAGCGATCGTCATGCGCAGGAGCGCCGTCAGGAACTGCACGGCTACATCATCGGCCTGGTGCTTGCACTACTCCTGTCCGCCATACCTTTTGCGGGGGTCATGCTCGGGCTGTTACCGCGCCCGAGCCTGATCTGGATCATCGCCCTGCTGGGGCTTGCTCAGGTCGTGGTGCATTTCCGGTTCTTCCTGCACATCGACCTGTCACGCTCCCATCGTGACGACCTGCAGTTGATCCTGTTTTCGCTGCTGATCGTCATTCTGATGGTGGGTGGAACGCTATGGGTGCTCGGCAACCAGCGCCATATGATGGGCTAGGGCCGCCAGTCAGGCAGCTCGTGCTTTACGAATGGCCTGCCTGTCGCAATACGGTCCGGCGGCGACAATGCGTACGCTGAGCAGTGCAGGATCGTCCTGCACGGGCAGGTCGAGCGGCAAGGTGGCGTGACCCAGCGTCCAGCGACAATCCCCGCCCTGTGCCCCGTCCCATCCCGGCAAGGCGTCCTGTTCCAGATGGGTCCGGATGTCATGCGTGCCATCCGGGCGATAGAGCGTGATATCACCGACCAGCACACCGAGTTCGCGACGGTCATCAACGAAGGGCCCCAGCGTATCGAATGGTCGCGCACGGCGTGACACAAGCCTGACGCGCTCTACCCCCGGCGGGAGAGAGAACAACACCTGATCGCCAGCACGTCGCCGCTGTTCGATACGTCGCCCGCCGTCAGTCACAAGATACAACCCGTGATCGTGGTCAGAAGCGCCTCTCGCTGTCTGCTCACTGCTGCACCGCGCCAGAATAGCGTTGTATATCGGCTCGACAAAAGTCCGATCAACACGCAAGGGCGCTGCCCCGTGAGACGCCCAGCTGCGATAGCGTGTCAGACCCTTGCCTTCGCGATCATGCAGCGGCGTGACGGTATCGAGATAGCTCTCGGTAAGGACGTTGTTGGCGCAGATGATGCCATGTCGGGACAGTTCGACATGGTAGTAATCATAGCTTTCATATTCGCGCGCATAGCGAATAGACTGCCCTTTGACGAGCATCCGGGCCGGTATGAATCCGCCATCAAAGTAAAGGCAATGCTCGGCCGTTACCAGCAGATCCCGGTCGGGTATGTTCTGCCCGAGACTATGCGCGCTGATCCGGACCGGGAAACCGGCCATATCGTCATCATGCAGGTTCTCGACGATGGCGCGCGCTTTACAGACGCGTGAAACTATCTCGACACAACGCACATCATCCCGACAGACCACGACTTCCTGTCCTGCCCTCAGGGCCTCGACGGCGCAGGGGCCTTGCGGCGTCTCGATCATGGCACCCGCAAGAAAGCAGGTTGTGGCGGTACCGCCGTAAATCGAGAGCTGCCCGCCGGACGTTACCACCGGATCAATGATCGTCGCGCCACTGCTGATGACGACAGGTGCCCCTGCCGAAATCGTCGGGTTGATGAGAGTCGCCCCATCAAGCGCGTAAACCGTATCAGCCGTGTAGCCGCTATTGAGAAAGATATCATTGACCGAACTTGCGCCCGCACTGTAGCGCACCGGGTTCGAATTCAGCAGGTTGCCACTCGTGATCCCGCCGCCATCGACATAGACATACCCGTTATTGATCTGGGAATTGAGCAGGGTTCCTCCGTTGAGCACCGAGACGACAGGCGTCCCCCCCAGGACGAGCAGCCCGGACACGGTCGCACCACTGGCAATATAAAGCGTGCCACCACTCAAACGGAGGGGAGCCTCGACAGCCGTGCCGGCAGCGTTTTTGTAGATGGTCTTGCCGCCACTCAGCACCGCCGACCAGACACCTGTCACCGTTGTCACCCCGCTTGTGGGCATGACAGGCGCCGAGTTCACTGGCGTACCAACAATCGTACTGATGAAGGCCGAGCCACCCGGCTGAATATTCAGCCCTGAGACAACCGAACCCGCACTGAACGTGACAACCCCGCCGGACGACACGGTGACGCCATTGACCGTAGCACCTGAGTAGAAAATCATCGGGCCACCAGCAGATGTCGTGGCGTTGGTTACAATCGAGCCTGCACTGAAATAGGCGGTATCGGTGCCATAACCGCCACCAGCGTAATATGAGTCGCCAATCGACTGGGCGCCACTGAAGTAATAGGCCGGGTCGGAATTGAAAACATTACCGCTGGTTGTAGCCCCCTGAAGCGCGGAGACATAACCATTGGTGATGGTTGAGCTGAGCAATGTGCCGCCGGAAGACACAATGATGTTGGGGATATTGCCAGAATTGGACACACCGGCAGCGGTTGCACCACTTGTCACATAGAGCGTTGCCCCCCCGACAAGCTGTACCGGGCCTTCCTGGATCGTCGTGCCGCTTTGATAGACCGTCTCACCTTTGTCGTTCAAAACTGCGGACCAGGTTCCCGTGATGTTGGTGGCCACTCTCGCATTCCTTCAGCATCCGTGCCGCCTGCGATAACCATGACGCACGCAATCACACCAGGAAATTGGAGAATACGTCACGATCTACACAAATACAGACAGCAAATATATAATATTATCACGTAGAGATAAAATATGGAGTAGAGATTATACTCCATACATACATCAACGAATTTGCATTGATTGCATTTTAACAGTCATTAATCATAATAACAAACAGGTTTATATGAGTTATCGTGTCAAATGCGTCAAATTATTATTTCTTATACTAATGAGTGATTATGTTTGAATTGAACGGCCTCGGTTAACTCATTATTTGGGAAGAGTTCCGTATTCGGCCCAATAGGTCGTCTCCTTAAGCGCGGGCCGCCTGTCCGAGCTGCCGAACCGATCTTGATTACCTGCAAGAACACCCGATGCAGCGATCACGCCACATCGGGTGTCAGTTCCTCGGTGGACTTATGCCCGGCCTTAGAGTTGCGGCATGCCGCCATGCACCGGCAGCAGGGCTCCTGTCGTGTAGCTGTTATTCGGGTCTGCCAGATAGACGTAGGCTCCCGCCAGTTCAGCCGGCTGGCCAGGACGCCCCATGGGGGCCTGCGAGCCGAAATCCTTGTGCTGTTCGGGCGGCATCCCGGTTGCAATGAACGGTGTCCAGATCGGGCCGGGGAGCACTGCGTTTACGCGGATACCCTTCTCGACCAGGCTTCCGGCAAGCCCAACGGTGAAATTGGCAATCGCCGCCTTGGTCATGGAATAGGGAATGAGAATGGGCATCGGCGTGCGTGTGTTCACCGATGAGGTATTGATGATCGAGGCCCCCGGCTTCAGATGCGGTAGGGCTGCCTTGGTGATGTAGAACATCGCATGGATATTCGTGTCGAAATGGCGACGCCATTCCTCATCCTCAATATCAAGAAAATTCTCTCTTGGATGCTGGAAAGCGGCGTTATTGACCAGAATATCGAGCCCGCCGAAGGCCTCAACCGTCTGGCTCACCAGATGCTCGCAATGGGATTTTTCGCGGATATCGCCGGGCAGGAGCAGGCAACGACGACCGGCCTTCTCCACCGATTGCGCAATATCCTGCGCGTCCTGCTGTTCGGCTTCGAGATAAGACAGGGCAATGTCCGCCCCTTCCTTTGCATAGGCGACTGCCACGGCGCGCCCGATGCCGGAATCACCCCCTGTAATCAGGGCGACGAGACCGCTCAGGCGATTACTGCCCTGATAACTCTCATCACCGTAATCGGGCTCGGGCTTCATCCTTGCGGAGACACCCGGGAATTCCTGCGGTTGCACCTCGAAAGGAGGGCGGGGATAACGCGTGCGGGGATCGATAAGGGTCATGATGGCTCAACTCTCTCAAGGTGGTGAGCCTGCAACGACGGCCAAACGACGCGGTTCTGCCTATTTATTATCGCGCTGCCATGCAACTCGTGGGCCGGACCGCAGGCGCAGTGAAATTACCCCGCTCCATGCAAAGCAGATGCTACCCCTTCGTATGAGCGAATATGCCGCCGCCGAGACTCAGCCCTCGGCACTGGCCTTAGCGCCCTGATGATACCCGATCACCCATTCGGCGGCGCGTATGCCATCGATACCCGCCGAAAGAATACCCCCGGCATAGCCTGCGCCCTCACCCGCCGGGAAAAGGCCGACCAGCCCGGGGCTCTGCCCCGTTTCGTCACGCGGCATCCGGATGGGCGACGAGGTACGTGTTTCCACCCCGGTCAGCACGGCATCGCCCACCGAGAACCCCTTGAGCTTGCGCTCGAAAGCCGGCAGCGCCTCGCGAATGGCCTCGACCGCGAAATCTGGCAGGCAAAGCGACAGATCCGTTGGTGTTACACCTGGCTTGTAGGAGGGCACGACCTCACCCAGATGGGTCGAGGGGCGATTGGCCAGAAAATCCTCAACGCGCTGGGCGGGCGCGCGATAATCCCCGCCACCCGCGACAAAGGCAGCCCGCTCCCAGTGGCGCTGGAACGCAACGCCGCCCAACACATCCCCCGGATAGTCACGCTCGGGCGAGACATCCACCACAATTCCGGCATTGGCGTTACGCTCGGCGCGCGAATACTGGCTCATGCCATTTGTCACGACCTGTCCCGGTTCGGAGGTAGCGGCGACAACCGTGCCACCAGGGCACATGCAGAAAGAATAAACCGCCCGACCGTTTTTTGCATGATGCACAAGCTTGTAGTCGGCCGCACCCAAAAGCGGGTGGCCACCCTGATCGCCAAAGCGTGCGCAATCGATCAGCGATTGCGGATGCTCGATACGCACCCCGATGGAGAACGGCTTGGGCACCATGGCCACGCCCGCGTCACGGAGCATCTCGAATGTATCACGCGCGCTGTGACCCACCGCCAGAATGGCGCGGTCGGTATCGAGCGTGCTGCCATTGGAAAGAACGAGCCCCGTCAGACGTCGTGGTTCGCCCTCGGTACGCAGACCATCGACACGCACACCAAAACGATACTCGCCCCCCAGACGCTCGATCTCGGCACGGATATGCTCCACCATCGAGACCAACCTGAAGGTTCCGATATGAGGCTTGGAAACGTAGAGAATTTCTTCCGGTGCGCCTGCCTTGACGAACTCTTCCATCACCTTGCGGCCCAGATGGCGAGGATCGCTCACGCCGCTATAAAGCTTGCCGTCCGAGAAGGTCCCTGCCCCACCTTCACCGAACTGCACATTGCTTTCAGGAGTCAGTTCTGAGCGACGCCACAGGGCAAACGTATCCACCGTGCGCTCACGCACGATCTTTCCGCGCTCGATAACGATGGGCTTGAGACCGGCCTGCGCCAGAACCAGCGCCGCCATCACACCGCAGGGCCCGGCGCCGATTACCACGGGACGAAGAGGGCCCGGTTGAGCCGAAAGCGCCTTGTAGCTTATCTCTGGTGTCGGCATCACCGAGACCGTGTTTTCATGGGCGGCGAGAACGGCGTCTTCATCCTCGACCGCGCAATCGATGCTGTAGATCAGCATGATGCGCCCGCGCTTGCGGGCGTCATAGCCACGCCGGGCAATAGTGAATGCGGTCAATGCCTCGGATGGCACACCGAGACGCTGGAGAATGGCCTCGCGCAGGGCATCGTCTGAATGGTCGAGAGGGAGCCTGAGTTCTGTTAGCCGGATCATGTGGGCTGCAAGTCACGAACTGGGCGTGTCTTGTCAAGAAGAATAGCGCGATCCTCCTCGATCTGACGGTCTATGCTGGCAGGACGAGCCCTCCTCTGCACAATGTCACCTTGTGCTGTCGCCATCGGGATACGTGCCCACTGCATTGCTGATAGCCCTATGACAGGCAGGGCTGAGGCCATTCCCGGCCTCCACCCCACACCCGTCAGAGTGCGGGGCGCTGCGACTCCGTGTGTTCACGGATCGCCTTGAATTCCGAACCCTGCTTCCAGCTTGGCCACATGCGCGAGAAGGCCAGACTTCTGCCCACTTCGTAAAGTGCCGCGGCGTCCTCAGCCGCCCCGCGCAGATCCCAGCTGGCGCTCCAGGCATCGCAGGGCTGATGATAGCAGGCCATATACCCCTCAAGCCATTTGCGACCCGCAGGAACACCGCCGTTTACGAGGTCCGGGTATCCGGCCAGATCCATGATCGGCAGCACCGGTACACCGGCACGGGCAAAAGGCAGATGATCGGCGCGATAGAAAGCCCCGCGTTCAGGCAGGGCTTCGTTGACGGTCACACGCCCCTGCGCGGAAGCGATCGTCGCGAAGTCATCCTGCAGACTATCCTGCCCGGCCCCTACGAGGAAGGCATTGCGCGAAAGACCTCCCATCTGCAGCACGTCGATTGTGAAATTCGCAACCGTCTTGGGCAGGGAAATCAGGGGATGCTCGACATACCAGGTCGACCCCAGAAGCCCACGTTCCTCAGCTGTCCAGGCGCTGAAGAGAATCGTCCGCTCCGGCTGAGGGCCGGATTTGAAGGCACGGGCAATTTCCATGACCGCCGCAATGCCCGAAGCGTCGTCAATGGCGCCGCGCCGTATCAAGGCCTCGCCATTGGGACCGCGGCTTTTGCCGAACGCATCCCAATGGGCCCCGTAAACGATCGTTTCGTCAGGATGAGTGCTGCCCGGAAGCTTGGCCAGAACATTCCGGCTTTGCAGATGCGACGTGGTGACATCCAGCGTCGTGGTCATGGTGACACCCGGCAGGGTGACAGGCGTGAAATCGGCGCGACGTGCCTGCACGCTCAGCTTGTCCAGATCGAGACCCGCACGAGCAAACAGGTCATGGGCCGCCTGCCCCTCCAGCCAGCCTTTGACGACCAGCGATTCCGCCTTGCCCTTGCGCTCGAGATCGAAGGCCTCTCCTCCCGCCGCAATGACGGTGCTCCACGGATAGGAAGCGGCCTCTGTATCATGAACGATCAGAGCACCAACGGCGCCCCTGCGGGCCGCTTCCTCGTATTTGTAGGTCCAGCGGCCATAATAGGTCATGGTCCGACCACCGAAGCGGCCCTTCACAGGCTCATCCGCAGCCGCCTTGAAGTCAGGATCGTTGATCAGGATGACCGCAATCTTGCCCTTGAGATCGACATTCTTGAAATCATCCCAGTCGCGGGCCGGTGCAGTGACGCCATACCCGACAAACACGAGCGGCGCGTCCGTAATGCGTATCTGGGACGAAGGTGTCCCGGTAGTCAGATAGATCTGTTCCGATTGATGGAAATCGAGCCCTTCCGCCCCACCGGCCTTGAAATGAATCAGGGAGTCGGGCGCGATCCGCGTATGGATCATCGGGACTTCCTGGGTCCAGCTCCCGTTATCCCCCGCCGGCTCCAGACCAATCGCCTGAAACTGGGAGACGATGTAATTGACCGTCCGGATCGCCCCCATCGTGCCGGGTGCCCGTCCCTCGAATGGATCTGAGGCAAGCGTACGAATCACATCCGACATGCGGCCGGGCTCCATTGGCGCATAGACCAGCGGTTCAGCCGCACGGGCTGGCATTCCGGCCAGAACCGTTCCGATGATGAGGGCTGCAACGGAAGGGCGTAGCGATCGCATCATGTTTTCCTTGCTTTTATGGGACGCGATAACGTCTCGGTCACGCTGATCCGCTGAAAGCGGCACGGTGGTGATAGAGTAATGAGCGACAATTCCGCTCCGGATCCTGTGTTTTATTCCCACCGGGGAGGACACATCGCCCTTCCGGGAGTGAAGAGATCCGGCTGAAGCCGGACATGGAAACTGTGACGCCGCAGCCCCTTGGCACATCTGCCCGATGGACGACCGGAACTGGCCGCGCACGACCGGAACTGTCCTTTCGGAAGCCGGAAGACCCGAGGCGCAAACTCGGAAAAGCTGAGAGACCTTCACCAGAATACCCAATAACGTTAAAAGCTCATTAACGGCCAGTAGCCCAACTTCGTGCCACGCATACCACCCCAATAAAGCCGATAATTCAATAACGAAATTGAATGATTTGATGACAAACCCTTTCTGGACGGAATAACCACCCGAATCATTCACTTTCCATTCTATTCCTTTATCAGAAACCGGGCACATACATGTCGTTAAACAATCGATGCATTACAATTTGACTAAGTGTTTCGTAGTAACGATTTTAGAATTACGTTAACTTTTGAGACAGAATCACCCATATTGTGCGCCGCACGTCATTTCTCGCCCACAGTTCGGCTTCGCCTTGGCGGGTATCGTGTCGATGCCCTATATGATCCCTGACCAGCACAATCCCTGTGGCAATTTCTTTCGAGAGCAATTTCATGGCCGAACACGCCTGCGACCATGCCCACCACCATGATCATGACCCGCATGGACATGACGCGGATACGCATGAACACGGTCATGACGATCACGAAACGCACGGGCATGGGCATGGGCATGGGCATGGGCATGGGCATGGGCATGGGCATGGGCATGGGCATGGGCATGGGCATGGGGGACATCACCATGTTCATGAGCCCGCAAGTTATGGCGGTGCGTTCCTTCTGGGAATGGCGCTGAACATTGCCTATATCGTTGCCGAGACCATTTGGGGATTACTGGCTCATTCCCTCTCGCTCCTTTCGGATGCTGGCCATAACCTTTCCGATGTGCTTGGACTTGGGGCCGCATGGCTTGCCCATAGTCTGGCCCGGCGTGCGCCGACCACGCGCTTTACCTATGGGCTCAAGCGCTCCACCATCCTCTCGGCCCTAGGCAATGCGGTACTGCTGCTGCTGGTGACCGGCGGCATCATCTGGGAGGCTATCACGCGGCTTGTCGCGCCGGGGGAGGTTGCCGGGCGCGTGGTCATGCTGGTGGCGTTCGGGGGGATTCTGGTCAATGGCGCGACAGCCCTGCTTTTCATGCGGGGCGGCAAGGATGACCTCAATCTGCGCGGTGCCTTCCTGCATATGGCCGCCGATGCGCTCATGTCCTTTGCTGTGGTCATTACGGGTTTCGTCATCATGATGACGGGCTGGACCATTCTCGACCCCATCGTGAGCCTGCTGGTCTGTGTGTCCATCATCATCGGTACGTGGTCCCTTCTGCGCGCCTCACTCGATATGGCACTCGACGGCGTGCCCGAGCAGATCCGTCTGGATGAGGTCGAAGCCGGCCTGCTGGAGCTGCCTGATGTTGAGGGCCTCCATCACCTGCATGTCTGGTCGCTCAGCACGACTGAAACCGCGTTGACCGTTCATCTTGTCAGCAATGCCGACGCCACGAGGCAGGCCGGTATCCTGCGGGAGGCGACCGCCATGCTCGCCAAGCGCTTCAGGATCGGCCATGCGACCTTCCAGATCGAGGCAGCCGGGTCACCCTTTCCCTGTAGCCCTCATGATCACGGGATGACATGCGGCGACAATCCTGCCTGTCAGGGTGCCGTTTCATGCTGAAGCAGCCCGAAAAGATCGTTTTCGGCTGGTTCTCGCTGCTCGTCAGCCTTGTTGCCCTCGGGCTGAAATACGTGGCCTGGCGCGTCAGTGGCAGTTCTGCCCTGCTGTCGGACGCGCTTGAGACGATCATCAATGTCGCTGCCGCTCTGGGGGCTCTGTGGGCACTGAAAGTGGCGCAGCGTCCAGCGGATGAGAACCATACCTACGGGCATGACAAGGCCGAGTATCTCTCTGCCGTGAGCGAGGCTGTTCTGGTGGTGCTCACCGCCATAGGGATCGCCTGGGTCGCGTGGCAGAGCTGGTGGGCGCCCAATCATGATCTCGCCCCGTGGCGTGGCATCGTGTTCAACGCGCTTGGCGGTGTGGTCAATCTGGTCTGGGGGCTCGTTCTGGTGCGTCAGGGCCGCATGCGCCGCTCGCCCGCCCTCACAGCCAATGGCCGCCATGTCATTTCCGATGTCTGGACCACAGTCGTCCTGGTGATTGGTATCGCGCTCATTCCGCTCACCGGCTACACGCGCCTCGATGCCATTCTTTCGGCCCTTGTGGCCGTGAACGTCCTGCGCGTCGGATTCGACATGATGAAGCAATCCATCGCCGGTCTGATGGACGAAGCGCCGGACACGGACACACTCCAGATGATCCGCGCAGTCATCTCTGAACATGCCAGCGGTGCGATCGAGGCCCATGACATCCGGGTACGTACCGCAGGCAGTGTCAGCTTCATCGAATTTCATCTGGTGGTGCCTGGCACCATGACGGTATCGGACTCGCATGATATCTGCGACCGGGTCGAACACGCCTTGCGCCGTCATATCGGACGCGCCCTTATCCATATTCATGTCGAGCCAGAAGAAAAGGCCAAGCAGACCGGCATCCCGGTGCTGGCCTGAAACGATGAACGGGCGAACCGGAAAAGGCGACGCCCGTTACGTTTTTTCGTGACAAGAGTTTCTTGACCAGTCGCCTGGGGTGCTGGCAGGAGCGTTCCTCATCGGTCGGGGCTTCCTGACCCTCAGCCAGGCGAGAACCTATGCGCCCCAGCACCGCTTTGCGGCAAAAGAACCGGATTCTGCACCTGCGCCGCTCTGCGCGCCGAACCACCACGCAATGGCGACGCACCCTAACCTACTGGCTGGGCGCCATTCTGGTGGGCGTCGTGGCTGTCGCTTTCGCTGGTACGGCGGACTGGGCCGCACGCGCCAGAGGCCGTCTGCTGCACTGGGATCCCTATGTCATGCTGGTGGTCGTACCCGCGGGTCTGGCCCTTTCAACCTGGCTCACCCGTCGCTTTTTTGCAGGTGCGCAAGGCAGTGGTATCCCCCAGACCATCGCCACACTGCATATCGAGAACTTCTCGATCGTTAATCGTGTTCTCTCGCTGCGCATCGCCTTCGCCAAGATCATCCTCACCTGTTTTGGCCTGCTTGTAGGCGCATCTATCGGCCGCGAGGGTCCTACGGTGCAGGTTGGCGCCGCGATCATGCACGGCTTTTCGCGATTGCTTGGCATCTCGAACGTGGCAGCCCGTCGCGGCGCCATTCTTGCTGGCGGTGCCGCAGGCGTCTCGGCTGCCTTCAATACGCCTCTGGCCGGAATCGTTTTTGCCATTGAGGAACTCTCGCACTCCTTCGAGCAGAAAACATCGGGCACCATGCTGACCGGTGTCGTGCTCTCCGGTGTGACGGCCATCGCTCTCGTCGGCAATTACTCGTATTTCGGGCATACGGATGTCGATGTCCCCATTGGCACAGCCTGGATTGCGGTGCTGACCTGCGGCATCGTAGGGGGGATTGCGGGCGGAACATTCTCGGCCCTGCTCATCCGCTTCTCCAAAGGCCTGCCAGGGCGCATCGGGGCGCTGATCAAGGCACGACCAGTTGCCTTCGCGGCGTTGTGCGGTCTGGTTCTGGCACTGCTTGGGCTGGTATCGCACGGCGCGACCTACGGCACAGGCTATACCCAGGCACGCGCGATCATTGACGGCTCGGAGCATTATCCGGCGTCGTTCTTCGTACTGAAATTCATCGCGACCGTCGTGTCCTATTGCTCGGGTATTCCGGGCGGCCTCTTTGCCCCTTCCCTGTCCGTTGGTGCCGGAATCGGCGGCTGGATCGCGCAATATCTGCCCCATACAACAGCTGGCGCCGTGGTGCTGCTGGGTACGGTGGCCTATTTCTCTGCCGTGGTGCAGGCCCCGCTGACAGCGACGGTCATTGTCATGGAAATGTGCGACAACCAGCAGGTGACGCTTGCGCTGATGGCCACGTCCTTTCTCGCTTTCGGTGTCTCGCGCATGATCTGCAAGCACGCGCTTTATGGCGCGCTGGCCGACCGCTTCATGGAGGCAGCGCATAGCGCCGCCCCTGCCCCGATCTATACGCGCAGCAGCCCCAACCCCAGCCCTGCCATCGAGACTCTGGTCGAGGAAAGCGACCGGAAACCGGGCGACAAGCCCCACGAGGCCTGATCCGAGGCCAGAGCCCGGCGGTTACGTGCCCCGCGATTGATCTGATACGCCGCGAGGCTACGCCCCCCGGATCGCTCCGGGGGCTTTCAGAGCGCCAGGCAGCATCCCATATCGGGATTATGACACCGCTCTCAGTACTCGATCTCTCCTTCATTCGCGAAGACGGCACGGTTCGGGATGCTCTTCTTGAGTCCCGCAATCAGGCAGTTCATGCGGAGGCCCTTGGCTTTCATCGCTACTGGGTGGCCGAGCATCACGCCATGCCCGGCATTGCCTCGGCGGCCACAAGCGTTGTGATCGGCCATCTGGCCGCAGCCACGCAGACAATGCGCATCGGGGCGGGGGGCATCATGCTGCCCAACCATGCGCCGCTCGTCATCGCCGAGCAGTTCGGCACGTTTGAGGCGCTCTTTCCCGGACGCATCGATCTCGGGCTCGGCCGGGCACCGGGTTCCGATCAACGCACTATGCGTGCGCTGAGGCGTCATATCGACCACGCCGAACGCTTCCCCGATGATGTGCTCGAGCTCATGGCCTATCTCTCGCCTGCAGGCAGCGCCAATGGTGTAGTGGCCACGCCGGGCGCCGGAGCAAACGTGCCGGTCTGGCTCCTGGGGTCATCGCTGTTCTCGGCGCAGCTTGCTGCGGCGCTGGGACTGCCTTTCGCCTTTGCATCGCATTTTGCGCCGCAGATGATGGAGCAGGCGATCGCGCTTTATCGTCGCGACTTCCAGCCTTCGGCCCACCTGGCCGCACCCTATGTAATGCTTGCGGTCAACGTGATTGCCGCCGACACAGCAGAAGAAGCCGATTATCTTGCCACGTCACGGCGCCTGTTCGTGGCAGCCCTGCGTCAGGGGAAACCCGGACGCATCCTGCCGCCGGTCCTGCCAGAAGATCTCCCCTGGCCTCGAGAGGTCAGTGCACAACTCGATACGATGCAGGGTACCAGCCTGATTGGCACAAGTGAGCAGGTGGCTGAGGGTATGGAGCAATTCATGTCCCGCCACGCGCCCGATGAACTGATGATCAGCGCGCCGATCTATGCCCCCGCAGCCCGCCTGCACGCACTGACGCTTGCCCGCGAGGCGTGGAGGCTTACGGGGCGCAGCTGATTCCGCCCTGCACGCAGTTAGTCCTATCTTGCTCCTGCGTCAGGCCCGGTAACGGACCAACAGGATGCGAAGCCGTGAGAGTGAGCCGTTCACCCTTAACCAAAGCGTGAACGGCCCATCCAATCGTCAGTGCAGTGCCCGCCTCAGGACAAATCAAAAGCCTTCATCCTGTTGCCTGCAAGCGCGCAGGCTGCATGGATGACGCCGAGATGGCTCAGCCCCTGCGGTGTGTTGCCCAGATACATTCCCGTCTCCGGGTTGATCATTTCGGCCATGATGCCGGTATTGCTCGGCAGACGTTCGAGGAAACTGGCGTAAAGCGTTTCGGCCTCATCTTTCTCCCCCAGAAGATACAGCGCCTCGACCATCCAGCAGCTACAGGCCAGAAAAGCGCCCTCCTCCTCACGCATGCCGGTATAGCGGAACAAAAACGGCCCGTGGCCAAGTTCCTCTCGTATCGCACGCAAGGTCGAGAGCATACGATCGCGCCTGTCCAGACCAAAGGGAACGGCAAGCGCGATCGATGCGTCCAGACCGTCCGATCCGGGGTAGAACAGATAAGCCTTGCGCCTGTCGCACCAGCACTCACGGTCGATCCATTCCAGGATACGCTCTTTCTCACGCGCCCAGCGCGGCGCGCGGTCCTTGGCCAGATGCCCACGCTCGGCCATCTGGCATGCGCGATCCAGTGCCTGCCAGCAGCTGATCTTGGACATGGTATAGTGCTGGTCCTCGGTCAGCTCCCAGATCCCGGCGTCTTTCTGGCGCCAGTGATCGGCGCAGCGATCGGCGAGATCGGCGAGAAGCACGGCGGTTTTCTGGTCGAGCAGATTGCCTCGCGAGACGAACAGCGCCGCCGTCTCGAAAATATCGCCATAAATACCATGCTGATGCTGACCCGCCGCGCGGTTGCCGCTCACGACAGGCTTGATGCCGCGATAGCCCTCAACCTCGTCGTAGACAATCTCGTCATCGACACTCTGCCCGGAGAGGCCATACATCACCATCGGGCCTGACTCGCCAAGGTGATGCACAAGCCAGGCCAGCGCGGCCTTGACCTCCGCCACCGCGCCAAGCCGCAGGAAGGCATTCGCCACATAGGCGGCATCGCGTATCCAGGCGTAACGGTAATCCCAGTTCTTGCCGTCCTTCAGCCGTTCGGGCAGCGAGGTCGTGGCTGCCGCCGCAATAGCCCCGCTCGATGAATAAAGCAGCAGTTTGAGTGCCAGCGCACTGCGCCGGACCTGCTCACGATAGGGGCCGTCATAATGGAGCGTGTTGGCCCAGCTACGCCACGCCTCATCACTGGTCTCGATACGCCCGTCGATCTCCTCGACGCTCGGTACGGCAAGAGGCTCGTTTTCGGTTGCGACCAGCGCCACGAGGGCATGGGTTTTCTCACCCACCACGATCTCGGCCTCGATGGCCTCGTCCTCTTCGCGGAGGATGCGCATGTTGGGCGTGTGCACCATATGGGCGAGCACGGACCCCACATGGAAGATATTGCCGTTCTGTGTGGTCTGGATCCAGGGCGCGACAGTGCCACAGCGCGTACCGAGCCTGAAACGCACGATGAATGTCATGCGCCCCGTCAAACCCTCGATACGCCGTGCAAATTCGGTCCAGGGCAGACGCCCGGCGAAGGTACTGTTTAGCGATTCTGTAAGCCTGGCCGAACCCGTCTCGGTTTCGATCAGGGTTTCGAGAACATTGCTGTCCTCACGATAGCGCCGCGTGGCCTTGTAGGCGCCGACAGGGCGTATCTGGAAGAAGCCGCCCGCACGATGCAGGAGACGATCAAACATCGGAGGCGAGTCTATATTGGGAACGCAGAGCCAGTCCACACTACCATCCGGCGCCAGCAGCGCCACACAACGGCCGTCGCCAAGGGCTGCATAATCCTCGATTGGCCAGAACCCGTCGAGGGGCCCTGCGGGAGAGAGCTCCCTGGCCAGTGCGGGAAGGTCGTGCGTCATGGGCGCTTCTCTCTCGATCATGCTGAGCTGACAGGCCGTGGCGATGGCCAGGCAGTCTCGTCGGGCCATTGCAACAATCGAGAGAGGGGCAAGGTTGCCCCCCGGTATTTTTCAGAAGATTTCTATGTGGCTCTTGAAGCCCAACATGGCTTGGTCGCGCAGCTGTTTCTGGGCACCCGGATTGAAATAATACTGGAAGTCAGGCGCAAAGGTGACACCGCGCAGCACGTGGATCTGATACATCGCTTCCACGACATACGCGCTGGTCTGCGGGAACAGCGAACCATTGGGCAAAGGCAGGCCCTGCGCTGCGTACAGACGCTGGGAGCGCGTCAGATCGTCCGACACATGGGTCCATGAAAAATTCACGCCGACCGCATCGAGCGGGCGCGACTTCCAGAAACCGCGATCCAGCACACCAAACGAAAGCTGATCGGCGCGGGTCTGTGTCTGGGCCTTGTTGAAATAGGCAGCCCCGATCAGGGTCACACCGGCATCAGGGGCCTGACCGGGATGATGATAGACCATCTGGTCAACCAGCCCCCAGGCGGCCCAGGCACCATGCACATCGCGTGGCTTGAGCCCGCTCAGGGCAAAGGGATTGCCGTTGCCGTCGTAGTAATTGTCCTTGTGGTCTGCCGTGTCATAGGCGAAGCCCGCCTTGTAATGGCCCGGCAGGGAATGGTCATGGCCGAAACGCGGCTCCCAGATGAACTCGACCGGCATGGCCTCGCCATCGATTGTGGCACCGTTGAACTTGAAACCCGTGCGCATCTGGGCATTGCCGTAAATGGCCTGTGTCTGGGTGAAATAGACACCGAACTGGAAGATCGTGTTGTCGGTCGGTCTCAGGCGGAAGCGGGCTGCCCAGTTGGCGTCGGGATAAGAGGCATGGGCGGTGTTATCGCTCGACGCTTTCGGATTGCCGCAGAACGCGTTGTTCATGAAGTTGCAGTAGAGCGGGTTGGCCGAGAAATCTGACAGGAAGGACATGCGCCCCGCTGCGACATCGAAGCGGTCGTTGAACATCGTCTCTTCGCCATAGGCGTAAACAAGGTGGACGAATACGTTACCACCGCCGCCATAGATTTCCTGACTGGGGTTCAGATTGTCTCCGAACATGCGGCTGGCCGGAATACCGTAACGCCCGACAATCACGTCATGGGTGGAGAAACCGGTCCAGCCTGCCAGACGCTCCCAGTCGATATCGTTTTCCATCGAATACTGACCGGCATTGCTGGCGCCTTGGCGCAGACCAAGGCCTTTTGTCGGGGCATTGAGCATGCCTGACATCTCGTTCGTATTGTCGAGCAGGATCGCTATACCGCGTTCACGCAACCAGGCATTGATGCCCAGAGGATTGACGAAAATTGCCTCCGGCTTGGGCAGAGGGGCGACCGTCGTGTCCTTGTGCAACTCCGAAAGCGATGTCTGGGTCAGGGCAGAGGGCTGCTGCCCTGCATTGACCGCACCGAGCCCGGCGGGGGCAGGAACAGAATTCGCTGCCACGGCGGGGCCGGTCTGTGCGGATGCTATGGCCGTTGTTGACTGCTGCGCGTGAGCCACGGAGGTCAGGCAGGAAACGGCAAGGCAGGCGGAAAAGAAGCGCAGGACGGTAGAAGACAATGTCTGGCTCAAGCTCCCTGTGAACAGATGACCGTCTTTTAAGAAAACTGACAGGTTTTTTGGACCCTGAGAGTCGTCATTTTATGCCGGTTTCGTGAGCAGACCACCACTGACGGGGAAAAAACACCGTTAAATCTGATGCAAAGCCCTCACGACAAATCATTGCTGGACCGGCATAGCCGGTCGCAGCAGGGGGAACGTCGCGTTAATCGCCGATTCAGAGATCGTAATTCACGCGGAAATAGTAGTAGCCGCCGTTAATGCCGAGCTGTGACGTGCTCATGTAATATTGCGGGGCACCCAGGTAGCGGTTTCCGTCAGGCACGCGGCTGGGATAGGCCGAGAAAATGTTGTTGCCGCCGATCGTGGCCGTCCAGCGCGGGGTGATGCGGTAGGACACGTCCAGATTGGTCGTCCATTTCGGCTTGTTCTGGTACTCCAGAAAATGCGTCGTGCTGAACTGATAAGGGCCCGGCGCATAATAGGTCAGCTGGTTGGTTGTCTGGCCCCAGCGGATCTCGTGCAGGCCGACGATCCACTTGGCGTGTGTCCAGTTTCCACCAAAGATGATCTTGCTGCGCGGATAGGCCGTCGTCAGATAGGCAATCGACGCTGCATTGAGCAGCGGCGCGCCCGTGACGGGGTTGCTCGCCTGATGCGACAGACGCGTCCGGTTGAGGTTGATCGCGGCATCCCAGTCGATACGACCATAGGCGCCGAGCTTCGTCAGATAGGTGACCGTGATATCCAGACCCTGTGTGCGGGTGCTGGCCACATTGGCAAACCAGTTGGCCGTGATCGCACTCTGGTTCCATGTGCTGATATCTGCGGGCAGCGCAAAGCCGTTCATCTGCATGGCGCTGATGGCCGTTGCACCCGAGATATTGCCCCCCGGCATGATCCGGTCGCGCATGTTGATCTGGTAGATATCGGTCGTGACATGCAGATTGCGGATCGGCTCGACGATAAACCCACCCTCGGCATTGGTCGAACGCTCCGGCTTCAGGCCAGACGAGCCATTGGCCAGCGCACCGGGTGAGCCCGCACCGATCAGACCACGCGCTGCAGTCGGCGAGATATTGAGGGCCGAGTAGTATTTCTGGGCCAGTGTCGGCGCATGAAAGCCGTTGCTGATCGTGCCGCGCAGCGCGATACGGCGCGTGATGTCATAACGCAGCGAGACCTTGCCGTTCTGGGTGTTGCCCACATCGGTATAGTGCTCGTAACGCCCGGCCAGGTCGAGTTGCAGCCCCTTGGCGAGATAGGTCGAGATATCGAGATAGCCCGCCGCGACATCGCGGCTGTAATTGCCCGCATTGCCCGGATTGGTACCCGCCAGAGCATCGGAGCCATTACCATAGAGCGACCCCGGCGATCCCGTTCCCACGGAATAGCCTTCATAGCGATAGGACGCGCCACCGGCGAAGTTCACGCTATGCGGCCAGCCACTGAACGTGAATTTGCGGCTGAAATCGAAATCATTCGTCCATTGCTGGTTGTTGAAACCCTGGACATTGAATGAGGTCGGCGTGGCGCCAGTCGCCTTGTTGGTCGAGAGATTGACCGAGTTGATCAGCCCGATATCGTCGTAATCGCGGCCATAGACGCTCGACACGTCCCAGTGCCAGCCACGGAAATCACCCTTGATGCCAGCCTTGAGCTCATAGTCATTTTCGTTGAGCGTCTCGACCGGCGAATAGCCCCAGGGGTAGATCGCCTTGTAGGCGGGATAGGCATTCAGCGATGAGGCCAGACGGTAGTTCTGGTAGGATTGCGCATAGCGATGGGCATAGGTGCCGAGTGCGTAAAGCTGGATGTTGTCCGTCAGATCATAGCCTGCATTGACGGAAACGCTCTCGCGCGTCTGCTCCGGCTGGCTCAGGATATTGTTCTGATAGGTACCGGTGCGGTTATCGGCAGCACTGCGATAGGTGTGATCCTGATGGACGAAGTCACCGCTGACATGCACGAAGCCGCGCGAGCCCAGACCGGCCCCGCCATCGAGATAGACACCCTGCTGGAAGCCATCGCCCTCTGATGTGATGCCGGTAATGTTCTGGGCATGAAAGCCACGCGCCTGCTTCTTCAGGATGATATTCACCACCCCTGCCACGGCATCCGAGCCGTACTGGGCGGAGGCACCATCACGCAGCACTTCCACATGGTCGATCGCCGACATCGGGATCATGTCAATGTCAGATGCCGTCGAGCCCTGCTGCGGGCCCGGGTTGGAATAGATATTGGCCGTGTTGTGACGGCGCTTGCCATCAACAAGTACGAGCGTCTCATTGGGGTTCAGGCCACGAAGGCTGATCGTGTCCGTCATCGCACCCGCATCGAAACCGGCGGTCGGGGTGGTGAGCGACGGCAGAAGAAGCGAGAGCGCATCGCGCAGCGTGCCCTGCCCGGTGGCAGCAATCTGCTTGTGCGACACGATATCGAGCGGCGCGATGGAATCACGCGCCTTCTTGCCGATCTCGCGCGTGCCCGTCACCACGATGGCCTCACTGCCACCATCGGCATCGCCAGCGTGAACCGGCGCAGACTGGCGCGTGCGCAGCGCGTTTTTCTTGCCGGCATGGCTGGCCGCCGGTTTGGCCGGGGCCGCAATGCTGCTTGCGGGGTCTGCTGAGGCTGTTTGCGCCAGCGCCTCACCCCCGCAGGACATCAGACACGTCGAGGCAATGAGGAAAAACACCCCCTTGCGCGCAACTGATGGCAGGAGGGTATGGGAGCGTAACAGCATGACAAACCTTACCGTTGATTCAGGATTGCCCCACTCCTCATTCGTCTGTTGCAGTTTGTCAACGGATCGGCGGCTTTTGCGCAACAAACCCACCGGGATTGTTGAAAAAATGCAACAGAATTGCCGCACCCTGTGCAGGGGCCGGGTCTGACACCTCGAAAGGGCGGCGCTCCGCCAGCGCCAGCATCACGCGCAACGGGCCACCATGTGTGACGATGCAACAATCCTGCGCCGCCGCCATGCGCTCCTGCCAGAAACCCGTCACACGGTGCGACAGGGCCTGCACGGTTTCGCCCCCACCCGGCGCATACCCCATCGGGTTGTCCGCCCATTCATCCAGCGCATCGCGGGGCACGTCTGACCACAGACGGTTTTCCCAGGTGCCAAAATCCAGCTCGGCCAGACGGGAATCGCTCTCACACGCCATCGGCCTTTGTCCTGCCTGAGCACCCTGTCCGGATACATCGACCAGCAACTGAGCAGAGAGCGCGCAACGTGATGCGGGCGCATGAAACACCCGGATTTCAGAGGGCAAAGGAGCCCCCATCGTGCCTGAGGATCGCGCGACCGTTCCGTCGCACCAGATACGTTTCCAGCCAGCGACACAGTCCTGCCAACCCGTGGCCAGATCAACATCCAGCCGCCCGTAACACAGACCCGCCGCCACCTGCACCGCAGGGTGGCGCGCCAACAGCATGGAAAAAGCCGGTGTCATGAATCTGAAGGTGGTCTGGGACCAGACAGCATGTGAAAGAACGTGCCCGAAACCAGACCACGTCGGCTGCCCGCCTCGCCGAGATCCTGCCCCTCACCATCACGCAGCGTCACGAAAGCCTCGTCCGAGCCGCGATCCGTGACGCTCGCATAATGGAATTCATGCCCACGCAGCACCTGTCCGGCCGCGCCGAGCACGCCATCATGGCACAGCCGCGCTTCACGATAGCCGAGCACCATCCTGCGGCGTGCGAAGGAGGTGCGGTGCGATAACAGCCCCAGCATAGGATGGGTCGTACCCGATGCATCCTCGAGACCCGCGCCCAGCACCATATATCCGCCACACTCGCCATGGACCGGTCGTGTCTCCGCAAAACGCGTCATGCCTGCCCTGAAGCGGCTGGCTGCTGCCAGTGATGCGGCATGCAATTCCGGATAACCACCGGGCAGCCAGCAGCAATCCGCATGCTCCGGTGGTGCTTCATCAGCCAGGGGCGAAAAGGGCAGGATTTCCGCCCCGGCCTCACGCCATGTCCGGGCATGATGGGCGTAAAGGAAGGAAAAGGCAGCATCATCAGCCAGAGCGATAACCTGCCCCGGGGGCCTGAGTGTAGCCCTGTCCTGCGGGGCAGCCGGGCGATACACCGCAGCCATGTCGAATATGGCGTCAAGATCGAGCTCGGCATCGGCCTTGTCTGCCAGAGCCGCAAAAAAACCAGCCAGATCGCCACGCTCGCGCGCCTGCACCAGCCCCAGATGACGCTCTGGCAGCACGATACCCCTGTCGCGCCGGAACACGCCTAGAGGAGGATTCCGCAAGGCGGCGCGGCAGAGCCTTTCATGACGGTCCGAAGCGATATTGTTCAGAACGGTGCCGGCAATGCGCACATCAGGCATCCAACCGGCCATACCCTGTGCAATGGCACCCACGGTCTGTCCCTGCCCGCTCGCATCGAGCACCAGCAAAATAGGCATGGCGAAAAGCGAGGCGATATCGGAGGCGGCCCCACGTGCGCCGTCCTCAAGGGAGAGACCATCGAACAGCCCCATGGACGATTCCACGATGACCAGATCCGCCTCTTCCGCCGCCTGGGCCAGCCCTGCGGCCATCTGGCCACGGGTCATCGCCCAGCTATCGAGATTGGCGCAGGGTGCCCCGGATGCCTCCTGATGAAACGCGGGATCGATATAGTCGGGGCCTGTCTTGAGCGCCCGCACCGTCAGCCCCCTGCGGCGGAAGGCGGCAATGAGCGACAAGGTGAGCGTGGTCTTGCCCGAACCGGAGCGCGGGGCTGCCACCATCAGCATACGGGTCATGGACTCTCTCTCATGATGGATGCATTCACGAGCCTAGTCTTACGCCTCAGAACCGCAGGCGCGCTGGACCGGGGTTGCCCTCTTCGCAGATCAAACCGGCTCATCGTCGCTCGCCAGCACTCTTGCGACGGCATTGCTGCGCGGCCGCCACAGATCGCGATCGAGCAGATCGGCAAAACGGTGCTTCATGTCTGACAGTGCCTCCGGGTTATGGGCCTCCAGAAACGCGGCGCATTCCTCGTTTTCCAGCAAAGCCGAGAAGGCAAGATCGATCTGTCGGTCCAGCCGTGTGGGCAGGGTCGCCGCCCAGCCCTGAAGCGCTGCGACACCACGCGCCATTTCCGCCGCACCCCGATAGCCATGGCGCATCATGCCCGCAATCCAGCGCGGATTGGCCAGTCTGCCCCGTGTTACACGCGCCACTTCCTGCGCCACATCGCGCAGCCGGGGCGTATCGGGCTGGCTGGTATCGCCATGAAGCAGGATCGGTGAATTCCCAAGGCTGGACGCTGCGGCACCGAGCCCACCTTCATGCGCTGCCATATCAACGCTTTCGAGCAGATCCGTCTCGGCATGGTCCTGCATGTGCAGCACGACCTCTGCCCGGCCGAGACGACTGGCAAGCTCCGCCCCGGCCCTGACGCCTTCCCGACCGCCGCCATAGCTCCATTGTGACCCTTCAAGATAGCGACGGCCAAGCTCGTCCCTGTCCTTCCAGCCCCCCTGGCTCAGTGACGCCTCGAGTCCTGTGCCATAGGCCCCCGGTGCCGCACCGAATATGCGCGAACTGTCAGGGTCGAGAGTGAGCGGGTTCCACTCCGCGTCTTCGGCACGCGCGGCTACGGCGCGTGAGGCCTGATCAAACAGATCGATCAGCCCCGGAAAGGCATCGCGGAACAGCCCAGATATACGCAAGGTGACATCCACACGGGGCCGGTCAAGCACGGTGAGCGGCACGATCTCGAAGCCGCAAAGCCTGCCACTTGTGGCATCCCACCGGGGCTGAACGCCCATGAGCAGGAAAGCCAGCGCCATATCCTCCCCCCCCGTGCGCAGCGTGGCGCTGCCCCACAGATCGAGCACGAGATGACGCAGGTTTTCGCCTTCCTCCTGGATATGCCGTGCCAGCAGAAGCTCGACCGTACGATGGGCCAGAAGCAGGGCGGCCCGCGTGGGCACCATGCGCGGGTCGGTCGTTGTCAGGTTGCGGCCTGTCGGCAGCACATCCAGACGCCCGCGTGTGGGTGCGCCCGAGGGGCCGGGGGGGATGAAACGACCATCGAGCGCCGCCAGAAGAGCCAGACGCTCGGCCTCGGGACAGGCATTCAGACGCGCCCGCACCGCCTCGGGGGGGACATGGGCTGTTTCGGACAGCATCGCGACCAGCGCATCATGGCGGGGCGGCGTACAGCCGAAAACATGCAGGCCATCGCGTATCTGGAGGTCCTTGACGTCGCACAGATAGGCATCGAGCCGCGCCAGCGCCTCGGCCTCATCCGCCGAATCATCCCTGGGCGTCCCCACGCGTGCCTTGCGCCCGTCGGCCCCTTCCCGGCCGGTAGCGCATGAATGGCTTTCGGCCAGCACTCCCAGATCGGCAGCCCGATCAAGAATCTGACGGCGCAGCATGGTGCCGCGTCGCTTGTCCAGCCCGTCTGCCTCGGCATATTCGTCGATCAGGCGTTCAAGGGACTCCATGGCGCTGTCGAGCCCTGCACGCTGCACGGGCGGGGTCATGTGACCGATCATCACCGCACCGAGGCGCCTCTTGGCCGCAGCGGCTTCACCGGGGTTGTTGACGATGAAAGGGTAGATGACCGGTACCCCGTCCAGCAGCACAGCGGGGGCACATTCAGGTGAGAGCGCCACCGCCTTGCCGGGCAACCATTCCAGCGTGCCATGCGTGCCCAGATGTATCATTGCACTGATATCGCCGATGCGGCGCAGCCAGAGATAGAAGCCGATATAGGCATGGCAGGGCGCAATATCGGGGTCGTGATACTGCGCCTTGCGGTCAGCTTCCTCACCACGACCGGGCTGAAGGGCCAGAATGAGGGCGCCGACGCGCAGAAAGCGCGCCTTGACCGGCTGAGAGGGCATCCCCCATGTCGCAATGATTTTTTGCCGGAACGACTCAGGCAGGGTGTCGAAAGCCGCCCGATAGGCGTCGGCACTCATGATGAGAGTGGGCGCGGCGCGGCACAATCTGTCTGGCAGTTCTGACGCGACAAGAGGCGGCACGTCGTATCCCGCACTGGCCAGCATGGTGGCGATGGCCTCGACACTGGCAAAACTATCCAGCCCAACAGCGTGGGCGGCCTGCCCTTCGGCGCCGGGATAATCGGAGAGAACCAGCGCCAGACGCCGCTCGCCTGGCGTTTCGGCTGCCAAACGCAACCAGCCCTGCATCTGGCGCACAATTTGCGCGATACCGGGGGCATAAGCCACGCGCCGGGCTGGCAGGCCGGGCGGTGCCTCATCGCGAAACGATATGGGTGCCCCTGAAAGACGACCGTCAAATTCGGGCAGGACGATCTGCATGGCAAGATCGGACGGTGACAGCCCCCGGGCGGCCTTGCGCCACCCTTCAAGCGTCGTGCCCGGCTGGAGCAGCTGGACGATGGGCACACCCGCTGCTTCAAGGACCGATGCCCCGCCATCATCCCCACGAGAGGCGAAGAACGTGGCATTCAGAATGATGTCGGGGGGATCGTCCACAAGCCACCGGTCGAGAAAAGGCACGACTTTGGCCGCGCGAAGGGACGAGACATACACCAGATCGACCCCGCATCCGGCAGCCGCGATCGCCTCTGCCAGCGCATCGATCCCATCGAGATCGGCAGAAAGGAGGTGGGCGCGGTAGAACACGACCAGAGCCCGACTGGAGACGTCCGTGTTCAGGCGACGGTAAATTCCGGCCTCAGGCAGCTTTTCGGCCTCGGCCCCGTCATCCGCATTTAATCCGCCAATAGCCCCCATAAGGGTGAGCGCACAGCGCAGATTGCGTGTTCCGCCCTCGCGAAACAGGCTGTCGAGCCGGGCCCACTGGGCGGGCGCGATGCTCGAAAGGCTTTCGAGTGCAGTATTCGGCGTGGCCTCGCCGGTGATGAAGGCCAGTGGAATGGCCTTTTCCCGGCAGACGAGCCTGAGTTCATCCACGCCGTAACGCCAGTATTCGGTACCCCCGAGCAAGCGCACCACTACGCAACGTGCATGGGCAATCGTCTGCTCCAGATAAAGATCGACCGACAGGGGATGACGCAGGCGCGACAGGGTGGCGACCTGTAAACTGGGGTCTGACGCCCTGTGCACATCGCGCAGGCCTAGCAAATCACTTTCGGAAAACGACAGCAGGACAAGATCGGCTGGCGCGTGGGCAAGGTCCTCGGCCACAGCCTGCCCATCCAGATCATGCGTTTCCCGAAAGAGAATATGCACGGCTCAGCCTGCGTCGAAGCTGCGCTGCACAGCCGCGGGGTCAAGCCCATGCAAACCGATCACAACCAGCCTGCCCTCTGGCGCCTCGCCCTGCTCATAGGCATGTCGGATGCGCGCGCCCACCGCCTGCACGCCCAGACGAAGGCTCTTGC
Source organism: Asaia bogorensis NBRC 16594 (assembly GCF_001547995.1). Classification (NCBI taxonomy): domain Bacteria; kingdom Pseudomonadati; phylum Pseudomonadota; class Alphaproteobacteria; order Acetobacterales; family Acetobacteraceae; genus Asaia; species Asaia bogorensis. The sequence continues at coordinate 615,223 of NZ_AP014690.1, read as the reverse complement.
CGGCCACGCGGGCAAAGCCTTTCATACGCAGCACATCATGCTCACGCGCCACCTTCTCGAGTCTGGCGATAAAGGCTTCGGCACTGGCCTGTTCGGGCAGGCTCAGCACGAAACTCGTAAAATCGTCATGCTCATGCTCATCTGCCCCGTCATGATGCGAGGGGCGTGCTGCCAGATCGTCCTCTGCCGCAGCGGCAAGGCCGAGCAGCACAGCCGGATCGACACGCCCTTCACGGGCGCGAATCACGCGCACCCGACGCTTGCGTGCAGCAAGACCGGCCTCGACCGCAGTGAGGGCGGCGTCATCCAGCAGATCCGTCTTGTTGAGGATGACCAGATCGGCTGAATCCAGCTGATCCTCGTAAACCTCTTCGAGCGGGTTATCATGGTCGAGCGACTCATCTTCCTCGCGCTGCTTCGCCACGGCCTCAGGGTCATCGGCAAAGCGGCCATCGGCCACTGCCGGCGCATCTACCACGGTAATCACGCCATCCACCGTCATGCGCGTGCGCACGCTCGGCCAGCCGAACGCCTTGAGCAGCGGCTTGGGCAAGGCAAGACCCGAGGTCTCGATGACAATGTGATCGGGTGGGGTCGGGCGATCAAGAAGGGCTTCCATGGTGGGGATGAAATCATCCGCCACGGTGCAGCACAGGCAGCCATTGGTCAGTTCGACAATATCTTCCTCAGGGCAGTTCGGAATACTGCACCCGCGCAGGGTCTCGCCATCGATGCCCAGAGAACCGAATTCATTGACCACGATCGCGATGCGGCGGCCATCAGATTTCTCGATCAGGTGACGCAGCAGGGTGGTTTTACCCGCACCAAGGAAGCCGGTGATGATGGTAACAGGAATCTTGCTCATGACAGTCTTTCAGATGCGGCAGGTTGGGCAGGTGCAGCAGGTTGAAGAGATTCGCCTGACGGCGACAACTGGCCAGGAAAACGCCCCAAAATAATATCGCGCAGGCTTTCAGGACGCTTTGAGGGCATGACCGTACCTGAGCGCGAGTGTTCATAGGCCTTGGCATAGACCATCAGATCCTCCGCCAGTTCAGGCCTCAACCCTCCCAGAAGCCACGACCATTTGCCGGGCATGGACAGGGTGGCGGTGCAGCCCCGCTGGCACGCCGCAAGACATTTGACCCCCTCGACACGCACACCGGCGGTGGTCGCCTGCTGCAAGAGGGCCTCGTGCAGCGCCTCACCCCCATCCCTGCAGGTAAGGCAGACATGAATGACGGGAGGCGTATCGCAAGATGTTATCGGTTCGGCCATGAACAATCCCGGACCAGGCCCGCAAAACGGGCGCAACAGGGCACAAGGATGATTGCCGGGATATCCCGGCCTGCCATAAGCCGCCCCTCGATGAAGGGTGCGGGTTCATGGTCTGTCGCGCTCCGGGCACCCCGCCGGATCGTGAAATCGGTGACGCGACGGCAGGTCTCCTGGCTCATGGTCCCGGTTGCCCGGCATTGCCGCCCCCTTCCCGGCATGGTCACCAGTGGGCTGCGACGGCAATGACATACCACCTACAGTTGCGGGGGCAGCGCAGGACTGATGCACATGGCACGCACCTGCTTCCCTTTTCACCCCTTGCGAGGCACCGTCGCTTATTTCCTAGCAGCTTTGCCAAAGGAGATGCAAAGCCCGGAAAGGACAGGGCGACGCGCGCCTTTCCCCTGTGACCCGGAGCATCGCTCCATCCGATTGTTTGCAACTTGAAACATCATGTCCGTTGCTGACATCATACGGACGAGCCTGCGTGATACGACTGAGGGATGACCCCAATGCCTCATCTTCTTCTTGTCGATGATGACCAGGATATCCTGACCCTTCTCGGCAGTTTTCTGCAAAAGCATCACTATCAGATCTCCACGGCCGAAACGGGCGAGACCATGTTTGCCATTCTGGACAGGCAACCGGTCGATCTGGTGATTCTCGATATCATGCTCCGCAATGAGGACGGGTTCAGCCTGTGCCAGCGCCTGCGTGCCCGATCCCGCATCCCGGTCATCATGCTTTCTGCCATGGCCGATCTGACTGACCGTATCGTGGGGCTCGAGATCGGGGCCGATGATTACCTGACAAAGCCATTCGACCAGCGCGAGCTTCTGGCCCGGGTCAAGGCGGTCCTGCGTCGTGCTACCACGCCGGGCGAGACAACCCCGTCGCTGCGCCCTGTCCTTCGTTTCGGTCGCTGGGTTCTGGATGTTGCCCGTCGCGAACTACGCGCGCAGGACCAGTCGCTCGTCCCGCTCTCGGGGGGTGAATTCGATCTGCTGCTGACTTTTGTCGAACACCCGCAACGCGTTCTCACGCGGGACCAGCTGATGGATATGGCTCGCGGCCCCGACCATGCCGCCTTCGATCGCAGTATCGATGTGCAGGTCAGCCGCCTGCGCGCCAAGCTGGAGGACGATCCCAGAAATCCAACCCTGATACGCACCGTGCGCAATGGCGGCTATATGTTCACCGCCGCGGTGAAACGATGAGATGGGCGAGGCTCCCCCCCGATCGCATTTTCACACAGGACACCATCTCCCGCCGCCTGATTGTTACTGTGGCCCTTGCCGCCGGGATAACGCTGCTGTTGCTCGCGGTCTTTGTTGAATTTGGCGGCCAGTGGAGCAAGCCTGATATTGAAGCCACCGGTATGGTGAGAGAGGTTGGGGCCGTGCTTCGCATGGTGCGGGTCGCCCCCGCCACGGACAGGGAAACGCTGCTGGCAGCAGCGCAATCGAGACAGATCCATTTCGGGTGGTACCCGGAAGCCTCGCCGCTCGCGAAGGCTCTGGCTGCGGGGCATTACCGTCGCAGCGAGATTGAGGAGAGCTGGCATTTCCTGAGCCCGTTTCTGGGGCAAAGGCCTCCTGCCATCGCGGTGTTCCAGGAAGATAACCCTGTCTCTACCCTCCCCGGCCTGCCCTATGACCGTTCGCTGTATCACGACGCGTATTTCGTCGGGATCCAGCTCGATGACGGCAGTTGGGTGCTTTGTGTTGCCCTTCAGCGTTTCTGGGGGCTTTACGCCTTTCAGCGCCTCATGCTGGAAGGCATGATGCTGTTTGTCTGGATCATCGCGGTGTCACTCATCGCCTCACGCCAGCTTTCACGCCCGATCGAATATCTGGCCCATGAAGTCCGCAGGCTCGACGCGCAGCCCAATTATGCGGGCGTTAGTGAAGCGGGGCCCAGAGAGATCCGTCAGGTGGCGGTGACGATCAACGCCATGCAGGCGCGTATCGCGAAATTCATCCTCGATCGCACCACGATGCTTGCTGCCATTTCGCATGATCTGCGCACGCCGCTCACGCGTATCAGACTACGCGGAGAGTTCATTGATTGCCCGACGCAACAGAAACTCCTGTTTCGCGATGTTGACGAGATGCAGGCCATGATCGATGGCGCCTTGTCGTTCTTCCGCGACGATGCCTCCCATGAAACACAGACGGCTTTCGATCTTTCCGGGCTGCTTGAAACCGTCGCCTATGATTTCTGCGATCAGGGGCATGATGTGCGTTACGACAATCCGGGTCGAGTGGGATATCGCGGTCCGGTTCACGCCATGAAGCGCGTTTTCACCAATCTGGTCGAGAACGCGATCAAATATGCAACGCCACCGCAGATTATCCTCGCGCCAGCCGATATGACAGACGCATCACCCGCAGGGATTCGGGCGACGGGCTGGGTCGTCACCATTCTCGATCAGGGTCCAGGGATTCCACCTGATGCGCTCGATGCCGTGTTCGAGCCGTATTTCCGGCTGGACAAATCGCGCAACCGGCAGACAGGCGGGGTTGGACTTGGCCTCACATCGGCCCGTACCGTCATGCGCGGTCTGGGCGGCGATATCATCATCGAGAACCGGGCGGAAGGCGGATTGCGTGTGCGTGTCCTGTTGCCCGCTTCCGACTGAAAGACGCCAATATTTCCACATGGCCACAGACGGGACATAACGCAGAAAGACGCGACCGGCAGAAAGAGGGAAATCACCCGGCCCGTCCCCTGTCTGTCAGGAGACTGTGCCGCCTTTCCTGCCCGGGAGACGCGCCTGACCATGCTTCGCCTGCCTTACGCCATTCGTTCCCTCACCCGTTCTCTGGCCCGCAAACCCGCCTCACCACGGCGGATGAACCCCGGATTTCTGTATCCCGTCCTGATAACCAGCATGATGGCGCTGAGCGCCTGCGCCGGACAGGGAACGACGAAGACCGGCTTCATTGCGCCCGAGACCTATGGGCTCATGGCCCATCCTGACAATCACGGTGATGATCTGGTTTTTGCTCCCAAGGCACCGGCCGGAATCATCTACCGTTATGCAGTCATCGAGCCAGTGCAATGGCGCCCGACGAGCAAGGCAGCCCATCTCTCCCCGCAAGCCCAGCAACGCGTGATACGGGCTTTCGAGGATGAATTGCACAAGACACTGGGCAAGGATCTGGTGATCCTGAACGAGACCGGCCTTGCCACCCTGCCCCCCGGCACAATCCGCATCAGAGCGGCCATCACCAATCTGCGTCGCAGCCAATGGTACTACAATGCCTTGCCGATTATCGCCGGATTTGCGGCCGGTGCGGCAGGAGGCGGCTTGCCCCCCATTCCCCCGCCAGCACCAGGGGGCGCCAGCGAGGAACTTCTGGCCATCGACGCAAGCAACGGAAGCACGCTTATGGCCATCGCGACCTATAATAACGGCATGCCGTGGAACATGATGGGGCAATGGCTGCCCTACGCCCATGCCCGGCGTGCCTTCCATCTCGCAGCGAATCTGATGGATGAGGAGATGCACAGATCGGGCCTCATCACCCGACCGCTCTCAGGCTGATTGCCGATGCTTTCCACAAGCCCATTGTCCAGAGCGCGCGGAGGGGGGGCGGTTCGGCATTGAGGCCCGCGCACCCTCATCCCCCCATCATATGTCCCGATGAGACGAGGAGTGTTTTCTCATGCACCCGTTACGCCTTGCCGTTAGACGACATTGGCCCCTGCTCGGCCTTATCATCAACCGGGACGTGCTCACCCTGACCGAGCATATCCTTTCGACAATTTTTCATGGTGTTCCGCAGGGCCCTATCTGGCCATCCCGCCTGTCTCGATCGCCCTGTCGGCTTTCTGCCCCATGGCGAAAAAGGGAACGATCAGCCTCCCTGAAGCAACAGATGGAGTGCCTTTTGCACCGAGATCATGCGGCACGAGAACATGATACCTGATGTCGCCCATGTCGTGCAGGACAGGCAGGCAAAAAGCAGGAGATTCTGCCTTCTGCCCCATCCGGATCCACGTCAGGCTGCGACCTGTTCGCTGGCGACCGTCCCTGTCGAATAATCCTGGAAATACAGTGCCGTCTCCAGCACTTCGATCGTCATAAGAGCCTGTGTTCCCAGCGCCTCACCGAGGGGAAGCAAAGCCCGCCCATTCGTCCAGCGCGACTGCGCGCCTGCACCCTCATCATGCCAGCCTGCAACAGCATGACCGTCGAGATGGGCTCTGATAGAGCGCGTTATGTCAGACCCGAACAGGGTGACCTCGCCCACGCGCACCCCAAGGTCGCGCCTGTCATCGAGATAGGGGCCATGTGTGTCACAAGGGCGCGCATGACGTGAAACGATCTGCACGGCATTCTGCCCCGCGGGCAGGGAGAACACCGCCCAGCGCTGATTGAGGCGGATCGGGTTCAGGCGACGTCCATCCGCCAGAACCAGATGAAGGCCGGCATCATGCTCAAGTACTCTCATATGGGTCTGCGCCTGCAAACCCATAGCCGTAGCCTGCTCATTCAGGCGGGTATGAATGGTATGGGCCAACCCGTGATCCGTGCATAGAGGTGCCGCAAACGCCGCCTCGGCCGACGCGTTCAGCCCTGCCCCATCGGCATTCCCCCCGGCACTGCGACGCACAAACTGGCGCACGTCATCACGCAGGGTTTCGGTCAGGATACCATTCGCCCTGACAATGGCATGACCTTCGGTCTTGAAATGAAAATAGGGATAGCGCGTCAGATCGGTCAGATAGAAAACAGACCGGTGATTGACCAGCATTCTGGCCGGAAGCAGCACGCCATCGATCAGGAAACAATGTTCGGGTGTCACAGACAGGGTCTTATGCGGCAGGCCCCCGCCAAACGCATTTTCGAGAATGCATATTGGCCTGTGATCCAAATCATCATGCCCGGTATGCCCGACCTGGCCCGTATCGCGCCCTGCCCATGTGATTTCACGCAAACCCATCCGCGCACCCTGCGCGTCATAGGTCATCACGCTCTGGCCGGGGACGAGTTCTTCAACACGGACTTCACCGCACTCGGTCTCGATCAGCGCGCCTTCAAGGAAGCAATAGGCCGGGCCCGCACTATACATTTCCGTGCCGGGAGGCAGAAAGCCATTGGGTCCATAGGAGTTGCTGAAGGGCCGTCCGGGCAGGACGAGCTCGATGTAGGAAGGCTCGCCTGACATGTTCTTGGTACTGAAATACATGCTCGTCGTATTCGCCTGACGGTCATAGCTCGTCGAGACCCAGATGGAGTCATTGGCGTTGTTGATCACGCGAAAATAGAAATCGACCCCCGTGCTACCAGGCGGCAGATTGACGTAGATAATCCAGTACTGTCCCGGCGCAGTAAGAGCGTTGATGTCCACATCGACTGTTCCCCCTCTCGCCCCGATATCCAGCTCATACTGGTAAAAAGACTGGCTGCGCGGCAGGTCGGAGGCCCTGATTGAGAAGATACCCCCGTCAATTGCATAGTGAGGGCTGCCGTCAAACCGGCTCTCAGTAGGCGTCTGCATGAATTGGATATCTCTCGCTCTTGCCGTCGATTAGGTGACCAGGAATGGACTCCTTATTCTTATGAAGAAAAAATATTTATTACAATAATATATACTATATTCATATATTATTCATAATATAGACTGTTTTAGTCTCAAAAACACGTTCATGCGTTTTGGTTTTCTCAACTATAAATATAATTTTTATCATGACGCTCAAGGTGGATACTTACCATAGACCTCACCCAACATCTCTTTCTATCGTGAAACACCGCGAGTGCGCGGTTGGTGAGCACGGGACAGGTACGTAGTTGTCACGTCCTGCGCCGATCCTGTCAGGCTCATGCCCCGCCTCATCGAAACAGGCCCGAACCGGGGAAAGGGCATCATTGTCACGTTACCGTGAAACGTTAATTATGTTATTTATAACGTCAAAATGATATGTTTAACTTGTTGCATGTTACGCTTTTTTGTTTCGTGAGGCGTGACATAACCATCTTTTCAGAAAGCTTTTTGCATACAGGGATCGCCCTCCCTGCCGGATTTTCTCTCAAGCGTCGGTCTGTCTCTCGATCTGCCTTCGGGACGTTCAGGAGCTTTCCGACGCACCCTTTCATCAAGCTTCGACCTCTCTCCCGCCGTTGTCTCTGTCGCAGCCCGCATCATGCCCAGCGCGGCTTGTGACCGGAATTTTGGACGTCACGTCATGAGCAGAATCAGTACCGGTCTTGCCTCTCTTGCCCTCGTTACCACCGCGCTTTTTGGCCCGGCCGGTCTGGGGAGCGCCAATGCCGACGACAAGCCCACTGTTGGCATCGCCATGCCCACCAAGTCGTCCGCGCGCTGGATTGCGGATGGCAACAACATCGTCAAAACCCTGCAATCGCGCGGCTATCATACCGATCTGCAATATGCCGATGATGACGTGCCCAACCAGGTCTCGCAGATCGAGAACATGGTCGCCAAGGGTGACAAGGTTCTGGTGATCGCTGCCATCGACGGCACCACGTTATCCGACACGCTTCACAAGGCCGCACAGCGTGGTGTGAAGGTCATTGCCTATGACCGCCTGATCCGCAATTCACCCGATGTGAGCAACTACGCCACCTTCGATAATTTTCAGGTAGGCGTGCTTCAGGCGAGTTCGCTGGTAAAAGCCCTCGGGCTGCCCGACGCGAAGGGGCCTTTCAATATCGAGCTTTTCGGTGGCTCACCGGACGATAACAACGCCTATTTCTTCTTCAATGGCGCCATGTCGGTGCTCAAGCCCTATCTGGATAGTGGCAAGCTGGTCATTCCGTCCGGCCAGAAGACCATGGACAAGGTTTCAACCCTGCGCTGGGATGGCGCTACAGCGCAGTCGCGCATGGATAACCTGCTGAGCGCCTATTACACCGATCGTCATCTCGACGCCGTGCTCTCGCCCTATGACGGCATTTCCATCGGCATCATCTCCTCGCTCAAGGGCGTAGGCTATGGCAGTGGCGACACGCGGATGGCCTATGTCAGCGGGCAGGATTGCGAAATTCCTTCCGTCAAATCCATCCTCGCGGGCGATCAGTATTCCTCGATCTTCAAGGATACGCGCAAGCTCGCCGGCGTAACGGCCGATATGGTCGATGCCATGCTGGCCGGCAAGACTGTGCCTGTGAACGACACCAAGAGCTATAACAACGGTGTCAAGATCGTGCCCGCCTATCTGCTGACGCCCGTCGTGGTCACCAAAGCCAATATTCGCCCGACCCTGATTGACAGCGGCTATTACACCGCAAGCCAGATCGAGTAGCGTCATGAACCCCATTCTTGAAATGCGGAACATCGCCAAGCGTTTCGGACCCGTAAAGGCCCTGAGCGATGTCAGTTTTTCGGTCGAGCCTGGCGAGATTCATGCACTCTGCGGCGAAAATGGTGCAGGCAAATCGACCCTGATGAAAATCCTGAGCGGGGTATACCCCGCCGGGAGCTATGACGGGCAGATCGTGTTCGATGGTGAAGAGCGCCGCTTTGCCGATATCAACGGCTCTGAGGCGCTTGGCATTATCATCATCCATCAGGAACTGGCGCTTATTCCGCTGCTTTCGGTGCAGGAAAACATCTTCATTACCCACCCGCCGGGGCGCTTCGGCGTGATCGACCGCGACGTGGCGCGTGTGCGGGCGCGTGATCTGATGCGTCAGGTCGGGCTGACGGATGCACCCGAAACACTCGTCACGCATCTGGGCGTGGCCAAGCAGCAACTCGTCGAAATTGCCAAGGCGCTCTCGAAAAAGGTGCGCCTGCTCATTCTGGATGAGCCGACAGCCAGCCTGAATGAGCGTGACAGTGCGGCCCTGCTCGATTTGCTTCTTGCCTTCAAGGCAGAGGGGCTGTCGTCCATTCTCATTTCGCACAAGCTGAATGAAATCTCACGTGTGGCTGATCGTATCACCGTACTGCGCGACGGGCGCAGTGTCGGCACAATCGACTGCCGCAACGGCCCTGCAGATGAAGACGAGATCATCCGTCTCATGGTCAATCGCGATCTGGAGCATCGCTACCCACCGCATACGCCGCATATTGGCGAAATGCTGATGGAGGTTCACGACTGGTCGGCCTGGCACCCCCTCCACCCCGACCGTCAGGTGATACGCCATGTCGATTTCCACGTTCGCGCAGGCGAGATTGTGGGCATTGCAGGCCTCATGGGTGCGGGGCGCACGGAATTTGCCATGAGTCTGTTCGGACGCTCCTTCGGCACGCACATATCGGGTGATGTCACCATGCGCGGCAAGGCGGTCGATGTCTCTACTGTAAGCCGCGCCATTGCGGCCGGGCTCGCCTATGTCACCGAGGATCGCAAGGAACTCGGGCTGCATCTGAGCAACGAGATACGCCACAACATCTCCCTGGCCGAACTGCGCGGCATCGCTCATCATGGCGTCATTGATGACATTGCCGAGCTGCGTATCGCGCAGGATTATCGCAACAAGATGCGCATACGCTCGCCCGATGTGCAGCAGATGGCGGGCAAGCTCTCGGGCGGCAACCAGCAGAAAGTGGTGCTGTCCAAATGGCTGTTTACCAACCCTGATGTGCTCATTCTGGATGAACCCACGCGTGGCATTGATGTCGGGGCCAAATACGAAATTTATGCCCTGATCCAGCAGATGGCCGATAGCGGCCGGGGTTGCGTGGTCATTTCATCCGAAATGCCTGAATTGCTTGGCATATGCGACCGTATCTGCGTGATGAATGAAGGGCGTTTCGTGGGTGAGTTCACCCGCGCGGAAGCCAGTCAGGAAAAGATCATGCGCGCCATCGTGCGCAGCACATCTGAATCCATGCCGATTGCCACCATTCCAGGCGAGACAGCCAATCTCGCTGTTTCCTCTCTCGCTGCGGGAACGTAACAACCATGAGCGAACATATTCTCCTCCCCGGCAATCCACTCTCTCCTGCTGGCGATACCGGACCCACCGGTGGTGCACCGGGCGGCCACAAGCTGGGCAATAGCGCGATGGGGCGGTTCATCCGCAATAATCTGCGCGAATACGGTATGTTCATCTCGCTGGTCGCGATCGGGCTGTTTTTCGAGATCGTGACCAACGGGACCCTGCTTCGTCCGCTGAACCTGACCAATCTGGTGCTCCAGAACAGTTACATCGTCATCATGGCGCTGGGCATGTTGCTGGTGATCATCTCGGGCCATATCGATTTGTCGGTCGGCTCGGTCGCTGGTTTTACAGGGGCCGTGGCAGCGGTGCTGATGGTGCAATGGCACTGCAACGTCGTCGTGACGACACTGACCTGCCTGGCCACTGGCGCGCTGATTGGCGCGGCACAGGGCTACTGGATTGCCTATTTCAAGATCCCGTCCTTCATCGTGACGCTGGCAGGGATGCTGGTTTTCAAGGGACTGGCTCTGGCCCTGCTGGGCGGCCAGTCCCTCGGGCCTTTCTCGACCGTTTTCCAGAAGCTTTCTTCCGGCTTCATTCCCGAGTTTCTGCCCAAAATCGGGCATTACAATCCGACCTCGCTCATTCTGGGCGTGATCGTGGCGGCGGCCATGGTGTTTGGCTCGGTCCGAGCGCGGGCGCGCTATCAGCGCAACGACATTGATGTCGAGCCCATGCCGCTTTTCATCGGCAAGAACATCGCCGTTTTCGGGATCATCGTTTATCTCGCCACCCTGATTTCCAGCTATCGTGGCCTGCCCAATGTTCTGATCATCATGGCCATGCTGATTGCGCTATACAGCTTCATGACCAGCCGCACCACGCTGGGGCGGCAGATCTACGCGGTGGGTGGCAATGTGCGCGCCGCAGCGCTTTCGGGCATACGCACCGAGCGCCTCACCTTCCTCACCTTCGTGAATATGGGCGTACTGGCTGCCCTTGGCGGCCTGATTTTTGCTGCACGGCTCAACACCGCCACACCCAAGGCCGGACTTGGCTTCGAGCTTGACGTGATTGCCGCCTGCTTCATCGGCGGGGCCTCGGCCTATGGTGGTGTCGGACGCGTTGGAGGCGCAGTGATCGGTGCCATGATCATGGGTCTCATGAATAACGGCATGTCGATCTTGGGTATCGGCATCGACTACCAGCAGGTGCTCAAGGGACTGGTGCTACTCGGTGCCGTCTGTGTTGATGTCTATAACCAGCGCAGGGCATGACAAGCCCTGTATTGACGCACCCGCTATCCGCCCCCTGCCACTGCCTGAATGACCGGCCCCGCAATAAGGCAGGGGGGGATACACGAAAATACAGATCTGCCGCTTTTTAACGTGCCGGATCCACTGTTCTTCCCCTGCCAGCCCCAACTGCGTTACAATGCCTCCCTATCCTTGTTTGTGGAGGCCGATCATGAAACGCAGAATGTCGAAGCGCTTCGGGGTCGGACTGTTACTGGCCGCTCTGGGCACGGCGGTCATCCTCCCCCGTCTTGGCGCAACAGGTTTTTCCTCCCCTACTAGCAAGCCCTGTCCGCCGGGCCGGCGCACCATGACTGGCCAGCAGCGTTGCGACGATGACGATACCGCAACGGGTAGCCACGGTAGCACCGTTACCGCCAGTGGCAGGTCAGGGCATTGGTGGCGCGCCTCCGAGGATACCGAATCCGCTGGTCATGCCGGTTTTGGCGAGAGTGCCAGTGCCCATGCATCGGGCAGCGAATAACCCGGATGCCGCACATTGGCCGGGTTGAAACATGCCCGCGTCCAGACTGGACGCAGCAGGCCGCCAAACTTGGCTATACCTATTATCGCAATGATGACGGCACCTATGCCTGGCGTGAGGATGTGCGATACGAGATCACCCGTTCTGCGCTTCGCCTTGTGTCAGAGGCTGCAGAGACCCTGCATGCGCTGTGTCTTGATCTGATTGCCGATGTCATGCGCCGCCCCTCGGGGCTGGATGATTTTCACATTCCACGCAGTGCCCAGGATGTGGTGAGACAGTCGTGGCACCAGGGCGATCCGTTTTTGCTCGGGCGCTTCGATCTTGCCTGGAACGGCTCCCGACTCAAACTGATTGAATATAACGCCGACACCCCCGCCACGCTGCCTGAAAGCACAGCCATGCAGAACCTGTGGCACAGGCAATGCGGCGGCCCCCATGGTCACGCCCCGCTGAAGGCCAGCGCCATCGTCAGCAGGCTGAAATCCCTGCGCAGGGCGGGTCATATCGGCCGGGTGCTTCATATCGTGCCCTATCCCGATAATCTTGAAGACACGGTCCATGCGCGTTTCTATGAGCATTGGGCGCGGAAGGCAGGGCTGGAGGCAATCCATTGTGATCTCAAAGACCTCGACATCACGACTGGAGGCGAACTCCTGCACCGGGGTGTCATCATCCGCAGCATGATCCGTATGTATCCCTGGGAGCTGATGTTCAGGGATAGCGGGGTGCGCCATCTTGGTGGCTGCGGATGCCAGTTCCTGAACCCGCCCTGGACGGCCCTTCTTTCAAACAAGGCGCTTCTTCCAGCCCTGTGGCGGCTTTTTCCGGATCATCCTCTCCTGCTCGAGGCCGCCTTCAGCCCGGAAGAGCTGAGCATCGGTCCGAAGGGGAGCTTTGTCGAGAAACCCATCCATGCGCGTGGCGGAGAAAATATCCGCATCCTGAATGCCCATGGCGCGCTTTGTGCCGAGAGCGGTACTTATGGCCACTACCCGAAAATCTATCAGGCCTATGCCGATCACCGCATCAGCGGCGTCCATGCCTCGATCGGCGCCTGGATTGTCGGGAAACGTTTCTCGGGGCTGACCATACGTGAGAGCCATGATGCGATCATCAGGCATAATTCATCTATCGTACCGCATGTTATCCTCAGGCGAGGCGGCCTGGCAGGTTTTCTCGGCGGATAGTCGCCGCCACGGTCCGTATCCGTATATCAGCCTGTAAAAGCCGTTCCCGCGCAGCTCATCGGGAGAATCCGCCTCTGTGGGCCAATACGACACGTACCGGCACCGCCAATTTTCTCAAGCTTGAGCCACTGCGTGCAACGACGTTGCTGGCCTCTAGGGGGTGGTGGTCACCTGTTACAGCGTCGTCGCGGAAAGAACATATGGGCAAGCCCGCTCGCGTTTTCGCTGTCGCTAGTCGTGTTTCGTCTTTTTCTCACGTGACGGGACAGGCACGTTACAGAGCGAGACCCCTCCTGCAGGGTGCACGAAAAAAGGATCGCGCCGTGCTGCACGGGCTGCCAGATAATCGTGAAAACTCTGGCTGTCGGTGCGCATGACCTGCATGGCAGGACGCAGGGCCGCAGGAAGATCTGCAGCAAGCGTCATGCTCGCAATCGGCACATCCTGCCTTGGATCTGTGTGAAAACCGAGCTTCCCGGTGCCTCGTGGCAAGGCGCTCAGATGCTCCATGCCTTGCAGCACGCGCCCGACGACGGCCAGGTTGCGATCAAGCTGACGCGGTGCCTCGCCATTGACCACATAAAGTTCACGCCCGTCCCCCGTATCGGGCGGCATGTCCCGCCCGACACCGACCACACCATAGCATTGCGCTGGCCAGATCTGCGCGCCCTCGCGACCGACGAGCCAGCCCGAAGCTATGCCGGACTCTGTTGCATAGGGGTCAGGGTAAGGGAGTGGTGTGTAGTCCAGTCCTTTAAGAGGCCGCTCATATTCGGCAGGAGGACGAGCCATAAACCCCTCGGGTAAAGGGGACGCCTCGTCATGCACACGCCATTGCACGACATAATTATCCTGCACTCGGGTAACCGCACCGCCATCCCACTGATGGGACCGGGCAAGACGCACGACATTGGCCACATGCACAGGGGCAAATTCAGGCGCGAGTTCGATCACGACCCGCCCGCCATCTGCCAGTTTCATGACCAGAAGACGCTCCGGCGCGACATCACTCCAGTCAGCATTCGGTGCCTGGGCGACAATTTCAGCCGGGCTTGGCGCGGCTGCGGCAGCCGCCAGGCCAGGAAACAAAAGGATTAGAGCAGGCAAGATAAGTCGCATGTCATGACATTGCCCTTCTAGGGCAATCCTGCACAAGACCTTGCAAACACAGACCATGCTCAAAATTTCTACCCTGAGCGTCACTATTTTGCGCCTGAATGGCGGACCAGCGCCTCTCACCTCGAAGGGAGGCTGATTTTTCTTGCTCTGGCTTTGATCCACTCACTAACCTCAGCGAAGTTGCGCAGTCATATCCCAACGGAATTCCCATATCAGCCTCCCAGGAAAGGCCCCGTCGAGCCCATGAAGAAAAAACGTGCCGCCCTCACCGCGTGGCTGCTGTTTTTTTGCGCTTCACAACATGCTCGGTCTGCCGAGGTTACCATTCCAACAGTGTATGAGGCGGGGCATTTCTTCGCAGTGCCTGTCACCGCTCAGAGCCAGACCCTTCACTTTCTTGTGGATACAGGAGGGGGAGGTGGAGCAGGCATGATGTTAATCGCACCAGAAGCTGCCAGGAAAATCCGTGCTCCGACTTATCGCTGCAACGATGTCGCTACAGGCCGGATGATCGTGAAATGGCCGGAATTCACGGGCGCAGCAGGGCTACCTCACCCGCCATTGCCGACACCCTGCAATGCCATGGCGCTTGTTGTACCCATCAAGACAGGCAGGTTGGTCGAAGATGGCATAATCGGCGGAGGGTATCTGCCCCAGTTCCACGCCTGGCATTTCAATTATCCTGATCGGCGTCTCTCGGTCGAAGATGGCGACTGGAAAATACCATATGGGAAAACAGTTATCCCGCTGGGATTTCCAAAAAATGCGCAGGGAACACATACTGGCCCATTCCCGAGCGTCGAGATGCAAGTCGACGGACATTCCATCGCCATGCTGCTCGATACAGGAGCCACTGCCATGCAGACTGCGGCAGGCCTTAGGGCGACCGGGGCCCCTCAGGTGCATGGGCAAGGAACGACTTCATACATCACAACAAGTGTCATGAACGCATGGCACAAGATGCATCCGGACTGGCCCATTGTCGTGAATGGTGACGGCTTGATGCCTGCACGATTGATTGAGGTCCCACAGATAAAATTCGGCCCCTATCTCATCAGTCACGTGTGGTTCACCGAACGACCGAATAGAAATTTCGGCATGCATGGCGTGGGGCAGTATATGGATCGTGAAATTCAGGGTGCTTTGGGCGCAAATGTCCTGAGCCATTTCGATATGGTCATCGATTATCGTCACGATTGCCTTGTTCTTCTGAGCAAGCCGGTTTGAAGAGAGTACGGCCATCATCACCAAGCACTCATTACCCCTGGGCTAAAACCGGATAAAAATCACGCCCCGTAGACCGCGCCAATACCAAGCCCTGAAGGCGTCAGATCCTTTTTTAGATGCTATCTGAAGAGCTCATGCCTCCTTCGCCCTTCAATGCGATTTTTTCGCAGGAAGCGCCGCAATAGAGCGCGCCACCCAGATTTTCAGCTCATCCAGACGCGTATGCAGAGACTCCGGCACAACGACATAGGTCTTGCTGGGAGCGCTTTCCGGTTCATAACGTAGGGCACAGGCACCGGGGAGTGCCAGGAGAGCCTCACGATCCTTGCCGCTCATCTTCAGGGCCAGGCCGACATTGGAGAGGGAAGCAAAGACCTTGCCGCCGGCATATCCCATGATCCCGCCGAACATGGGCTTGAAGGACAAATCAAATTCCGCCAGCTCCGGTATTGTCAGTATTTTCTGCAAAACAGCAGGATCATAATTCATTATCTTATCCTGTCCCTAAATCTATGCTTGAAGATAACAGAAAGACCGAAAGATTAATTATTTTTTTCCAAAATGAAGAAGCAAGTCTTTATCTCAATGAAAATCCCGCGCCTTCAATCTAGGTGCCACCGCCCCCTCTTCTTCCTCGGACACGGCAATAGAACGCATCATATTCGTAATATCCTCCAGACGCTGCATCACCACGTGAATGACCTCTCCTTCACGCTGGAGCGTTCCGTGGCAGGCCACAGCGTTGACACCAATCACAATGCGACGCTGGGCTTCGGCGCGGTCTTTCCAGATGATGATATTGGCTGTGCCGGTTTCATCCTCCAGCGTCATGAACATCACGCCATGGGCCGTGCCCGGGCGCTGACGCATCAGAACCAGCCCCGGTACCACCACGCGGCTGCCATCGCGCAACCGGCGCAGATCGGCACAGGTCACCATGCCTCGCTCAGCCAGTTGCGGACGCAGAAACGACAGCGGGTGCTGGCGCAAGGTCAGGCCGAGCGTGTTGTAATCTTCCACGACCTCACGACCCTCGCTCATGGGGCGGGGGGCGTAATCAGGCTCGATCACTTCGGGGCCAGGGCGATTGAGCTTGCGATCGGCCGCGGCAAAAAGCGGCAGAACCGTATCCGCCAGCCCCTTGATGGCCCAGAGTGCAGCACGCCGATCAAGATCGAGGCTGCGAAAGACATCTGCTGCCGCCAGCGCCTCAAGCGCCGAGACAGGAATGGCAGCACGACGCCAGACATCATCGAGCGACTCATAGGCTGGAAAGCGATGGGCGATCAGTTTGGCCGCGTGATCGTTCGACAGGCCCTTCACAAAGCGCAAACCAAGACGCACGGCCAGTGTTCGCTTGCCCCGGTCAGGCTCAAGCACACAATCCCAACGCGAGGCATTGATATCGATAGCGTGCACGGTCACGCCATGCTCACGCGCGTCACGCACCACCTGAGCCGGGGCATAAAATCCCATAGGCTGTGAATTGAGCAGGGCCGCACAAAACACATCGGGATGGTGGCATTTCAGATAATTAGAGACATAAGCCACAAGAGCAAAACTCGCCGCATGGCTTTCGGGAAAGCCATAGGACCCAAAGCCTTCAAGCTGACGGAAGGTGCGTTCGGCAAATGCGCGATCATAATGATTGGCAACCATGCCCTCGATCAGCTTCGTTCTGAAATGCGAGACCCCGCCAGTGAACTTGAACGTCGCCATGGAGCGGCGCAGCTGATCGGCCTCACCGGGCGTGAAGCCAGCGCATTTGATGGCCACCTGCATGGCCTGCTCCTGAAACAGGGGAACACCCAGGGTCTTGCCAAGAATCTGTCTGAGTTCCGGCTGCGGGTAATCCGGCAGTTCGATTCCCTCACGCCGTCGCAGATAGGGATGGACCATATCACCCTGGATGGGACCCGGGCGCACAATGGCCACCTGAATGACGAGATCATAGAACGTCCTGGGCTTGAGGCGCGGCAGCATGGACATCTGGGCGCGGCTCTCGATCTGGAATGTGCCCAGCGTGTCGGCACGGCGGATCATGGCATAGGTCGCGTCATCTTCAGGCGGTACCGAGCCCATATCGAGCTGGCGGATGCGATGCTCAGCCAGAAGCTCGAACCCCCGGCGCAGACATCCCAGCATGCCCAGACCCAGCACATCGACCTTCATGAACTTGAGAATATCGATATCGTCCTTGTCCCAGACGATGATCTGCCGGTCCTCCATTGCCGCAGGCTGAATGGGCACGAGTTCATCCAACCGGTCGCGAGTCAGCACAAAGCCCCCCGGATGGGTGCCAAGCTGGCGTGGTATGCCCACCAGCTCAGCAGCCACACGCAGGGTCAGCGCCAGGCGTCGATCTGACAGATTGAGGTTCAGCTCCGCCGCACGTGCCTTGAGCTGTTCCGGGTCCCCCAGTGACGAGGCAAGATATTTCGAGAGCAGACCCAGCAGATCCTCGCTCAACCCCAGCACCTTGCCCGTTTCGCGCAAGGCCCCCTTGGGGCGATAGCGCATGAGGGTGGCACACAGCGCTGCATGGCTACGGCCGTAGCGGCGATAGATCCACTGAATGATTTCCTCGCGCCGGTCGCTTTCGAAATCAACATCGATATCGGGGGGCTCACGACGCTCTGCGGAAATGAACCGCTCGAACAGAAGGCCGGAACGCACGGGGTCGATCGCCGTGATGCCCAGCACATAGCAGATGGCGGAATTGGCGGCAGAACCACGCCCCTGACAGACAATATCGAGCGCACGCGCCTGATGCACGATGCTGTGCACGGTCAGAAAATAGGGCGCGTAATCAAGCGAGCCGATCAAGGCGAGTTCATGGGCGATCTGTTGCCTGACCGCATCCGTCACCCCGGCAGGATAACGCCTTGGCAGGGCCTCCTGCACCAGACGGGTGAGGGTCTGCTGCGGCGTCTCATCCGGCCGGTCAGTCTCCTGCGGATACTGGTAGCAAAGATCATCCATCGAAAAGCGGCAATGCGCTTCGATCTCGGCCACGCGGGCCAGTGCTTCGGGAAAAGCCTCATAAAGCTGCGCCACAGCACCAGGCGTCTTGAGGGCCCTGTCACCATGATTTTCACGTCGCTCCCCCAGCGTATCGAGCGTGCAGTTCTCACGAATGGCAGTTACGACATCCTGCAAAACATGGCAGCGTGCCTCGTGATAGAGCACATCGCCCGTCACCACGGCGGCTACGCCACAGGAGGCGGCCAGTGCCTCCAGCGCCCGCAGGCGCAGCAGGTCACCCGGCGCATTGCGATGCGAAAGCCCGCCATAAACTGGCTGGCTATTGGCTGCACCGATCCGGGCCAGATGCTGGAACTGCTGCTGTGCCTGGGCATCGGGCTGATCGGGCAGAAGAACCAGAATAAGCCCCCGTGCCCCCTGGAGCAGATCTCCCCAGTCGAGCGAAAAGACGTCCCGCGCACCCCGGCGGTGCCCAAGCGTCAACAGACCGCAAAGCGCCCCCCACCCCGCACGATCAACAGGATAGGCCAGAAGAGTCGAGCCTTCGAGCAGATCGAGCCGACAGCCCGGCAACAGCCTTACACCGCTCTGACGCGCGGCATCATGGGCGCGCACCATGCCGGCCACCGAATGGCGGTCGGTCAGCGCGAGCGCCCTGTGCCCCTGGGCCTGGGCGACAGAAAACAGGTCGTGCGGCGCACTTACGCCACGCAGAAAGGAATAATAGGACGTGACATGAAGCGGCGTGGTCATGCCCCCTCGCCTTTTGCCCTGTCATTGGGATGATGATGCCGGCTCGTATCATGCGCCACGGCATCGGCACGTTTCATGAGCACGAAACCGCAACGCGCCAGATGCGCCACCAGCCGCTCGGCCACGAGGGTCGCCATCAGTTCATCAGCATCATGAACACGCCGACGCCCGTCAAAACGCAGGGCATGGGTCAGAGCCTCCGCAATCTCGCGGGGCTCGGCAGGACGCATGACCGGAGGAGAGGGGAAATCCTGTGTCATCAGAACAGCCCGTGGACGAACCACGCCCCGTCACCCGACCAGGGATGCTGACCGTCCCCCCGACGAAACAGCCAGAAGCGATCGCCTTGCTCGGTTTCCACAATCCAGTAATCGCGTATGGCCCCTGCCTGCGCGGGATGCTGCCACCAGGCACCATGTAGCCGCTCCGGCCCATCAGCCCCGCAAACACGCAGTTTCTGCCCTTGCCAGACAAAGCCCTGAGGCGCGTCGTGGTCCGTCAGTTCTGGCGCGGCGATAGCGCGTGGCGGTGCAAAAAGCCGGGTTGGTCGCGGCCAATGTGAGCGCCGCAAAACGCCTTCCAATGATGGAACAGGCGCAAGGCCTTGTGTCTGGGCCATCTCGGGGAAGGGTGAGTCGGTTTCCGCCAGATGATAGATCGCTCGCAAACCCGGCTTGTTGCGTAGTCGTTCTGCCAGAACCACCAGCGATTCTCCTGCCGGGGGATGACCTGCCTGAAGAAGCCCGCCCGCTCCTGTGGAGGACTCCGGTAACATGGCTTCCTCTGTCACCGGCGAGCGGGGCTGGGCGTGACCGACATGCAGGCTCATGACTTCGATGCCAAACCCTGGATCGATTGTCTCGATACGCTCCTGAAGCAGGCGGGACAGGCGCATGGCCTCGTTAACAGGCTCAGCCGTTCCCACCCGCACTGCCTGAACCACGTCATCCACGCGATGGCAAAGCAGGTCGACCCGGCGCGCGCCAAGGCCCCTCTCCTGCAAAAGGGTCGCGATATCCTGACACAGGACGTCCATAACCTGCGCGATGCTTTCGGCCGTGCCGATTGGTTCCATCAGATGGCGCTTAACGCTCAGGGCTGTTGCAGGCTGATCGAAATCCAGAGCTTCTTTCTGGTGCCCAAGCGCCTGATCAAGACGACACAGCACCGCCTTGCCGAAGCGGCGCGTCAGCGCAGCACGCGGCACGGCACGCAGATCCGCCACACGGCTAATTCCCAGAAGACCAAGCCGCGACTGTGCCTCGTCATCAAGCCGCAAGGCAGCGACGGGCAGGGAGTCGAGTGCTGCAGCCACGCTGCCAGAGGGAATACAAAGCAGATCCTTTGCGCCGAAGCGGGCCAGAGCATGAGCCGCTCCAGCCGTATCGGCCAAGGCTGCACGAACGGCATACCCCTGCGCCATGAGCCTGTCCCTTACGGTTTCCAGCATGGCGACCTCACCTCCAAAAAGATGGGCGCATCCCGTGCTGTCGATCCACAGGCCATCTGGCGAATCGACCGCGACAAGAGGTGAGAAGCACCGGCACCATGATGCCAGCCTGTGCAAGGCGCGCGCATCGGCTGCGGGCGTAACGGGATGCGTCGCCAGATCCGGCACAAGACTGCGTGCCATGGCCAGAAACTGACCTTTCTCCGCCCCGCAATCCCGGGCCGGTTGATTGACCGCCATGATCTTCCGGCTCTGGCCCTCACGACCATAAAGGGCCAGAGGTCTGGCGGGGTCGGCTTCGGGATGCCCCTTGTGCCAGAGGGTCGTGTGCCAGTGGGGCAGCCACAGGGAAAGAAACCGACGCATCATGGTCTGTACCGACCCTCCAGAACAGGGCATCACCCCCACGACGTCGCAAAAGGGAAAGGGACAGCCCCCCCGAAGCAGAGGGGAAAGAGCGCAGCCCCACCCTGACCGCATCGGCACGCGCAGGGCCGATGCGCCAGCGCGTCCAGCAGGAATTGGGCGAAAGAGGCTGTGCATGACGATGCACGACAAACCCGGTGACCATCGTCTTTTCTGCCGCCAGATGCAGGCGACGCGAGGCTGTAAGGGATAACGGTTCAGGCAGGTCAGCCACAACGGCTGTCACCCCTCTGGTGCGCAGCACATCTTCCATCGTACCAACTAGGCGCGCAGCTTCGACCTCAACACAGAGCAGCCGCGCGCCATCCAGCCCGGCATCACGCAGCCCCGCCAGGACCGGCACGGAGGTAAAGCCGGAACTGCCGCCCCTTCCCTGCGCTGCTCCGCGATGCCCTATGGGGTGATTCTCGGAGAGGGCAGGCACAAGCCAGATGACAGGCCCCGCACTCCGCGCCAGAATCTGCGCTATGAAACGCGTCGGGCGGGCGCAAAGCCCCTGATCATGTCCCTCCCCCAGAAACTCATGCACAGCCCCTCGACGCAGCCCACCCTTGAGCGCCTCGTCAACGGCAGCCATGCCCGTCTGTAGGTAAAGCGCTGCAAAACCGCGCTGATAACGCTGCTCAATCTGCACGATGCTGTCGCGCAACATAGCCATACTCGCCATGAAAGACCCCCTTTCACGGCAGCGATATCACAAGAACAAAACATGAACAATGAATCAGTGAGCAGCTTGCCTCAGACAAGGAGCGGCAGATTACTTTTTTTGCCTCGATACACTGTGTATTTCTATCAGACGTAGTTTCGATTATGAGCTAAAGAAAATAAAGGATACGGCGAGACAAAAAATGAAACGTGACTGCTTTGTAATACCCTGCAATCTGCCCAAAATGAATTGGCTCATTTCGTTCATTAATTCTATCGAGTCTCGCACACGTAACTGTAGTTTTGATATCATACTCGGCGCTTCCAATGAGGAGGAATACCGTCGGTTTGCGCGGATGGTGCCTTCACTCTCAAAAGAAATAAATATCGTCATTATTAATATTGATAGTTATCTGCACCGGGTAGCAAAATCTGAAGAAGCTGTTTCACGGTATATACACAACAAGGATCGGTGTATCGTAAACATCAAGAAGTTTGTCCTGCTGAAATGGGCATATGAGCAGGGATATGAGCGAATTTCGAGCGTTGACGGAGATACGGCTGCCGTCAAGGATATGAGCGATATCTTCGATGTCATGCAAAAGAACTACCAGAAGAAAATACTGGTTGGCTCATGCATGCGCCATCATGAGATCTCAGCTATTACAGCAGATTGTCTCCGGCATTTTGACGGCGAGGAAACAGACGGTCTGAAAAATTCCGAAGGTGATATTCTTTACACATGGTTTTTCGATGCGCCCTACTATGAAAGCACAGATCTAGGCGAGTTTTTTGATTATCTATCTGGAAGATATGGTTCTTTCGCAAAATTCCTAGAGATCGTTCGATACGAGGACTTTGAACATCAAATATTCCATTATTGGCTCTATATAAAGAAGGGCTATGAGGTATTTGACTTCAAGTTCATTACTGACAACTTCAAACCAGAGTCATTGCTTTATACCCACCTTCTATCGATAAGAGATTATAGAAACTACAGTCCAGTCTGGGTCTATACTTGGGAATATCTACACCAACCTGATATTGTTGATGGCATTCCAACCATTTACATGCTCAACCATTTCGACCGTATGGGACTTTTTTGACCATATGAGCTCAGACATCCTGCCTTGGATACGTTTCTGGATTACCCCTGTCCTGATCATTTGTTCAATCAAAACAGGGGTGGCTCAACCGTCTGTATGGTCATCGCATTGGGAACGTGTGGTCGTCGCACCAGGGCACGACCTCCCCCTAGCGGTGCGACATGATGATGCTGGCAACGTGAAAATCATTAATATCGCTTTGGCTGGGGAAGGCCCTGACGTTGATCTTTCCAGTCTCTCTTTTGAGGTTGATGGCGAGAAAACACCCAGTGTCGTGCTTTCTCTGGGGCTTTCAGGGACGTATGGGGCAACACGTTTCCATTCACGTGCTGTCTCCTGCTCGAGTTCGATCGGTCGCTTGGGCTGTACGCTCAACCTCAGAATACCCTATCGTAAAAGCCTTCACGCCCTTTTTCACAACGGAGGCCTGCATCCCCTTAAATTATGGGGCTGGCTGCAGGGCGAGTCAGATCCCTCCACGCGGCCAACGGAGGAACTCCACACAGTCAGTGGAGGCGATCAGTACCGGGGGCAGATTGCCGTTCACCCCTATGAGGAGATGACTCTTCTTGACGTCAATGGACCAGGGCGGCTGGCCGGACTACAATTTTTTATGGATCGGCATAACGATCAGCCTGGAACCAACGAGAACTGCATAGAAGGTAATTTTCGCTACTACATCGATGGGGCGACTGATCCCCAGTACGAGTCCTCTGGCACTGAAGATTATTTCGGATCATCGTTCAATTTTCAGGACGCTCCTTTTTCCAGCGACAGCTTTGGTGTCTTCTACAACCGTTATGCAGGCGCAAGTGGCCCAGGTATCACCAGTGATCAGGTCTCGGCCTGGCGATGGCATCAGGACGATCCAATAAGATTTACGCATCATCTGCGTGTCACATGGCAGTGTGGCGATCGTGACGGGCCGGAAATTCCGATATCGCCTGCCGGTATTGCCTGGACAGCTTATTACTATCAGTCGCTTTCTCAAGAGTGACCAGGATCACCCTTTGCTCAAAGGTGTTCTCCTTACTGAACCTGCTACTCTGTCGGTCGTTTGAACCGCCTATGCTTTCAAAAGCGTATTGGACGTAGAGATTTTCCCGGTGGGAGAGCCTGCGCTATTTGTGTGTTGTGAACTCTATGAAGGCTGCCTAGTCGTGATCACCGTCTACCTCTGGGTTATTCTCAAGCTCGTGATCGGGTTCTCCCTTATCATCACCTATCTGAATGTCACCGGGCGCAATCAGATTGCCATGATGTCGGCGGTCGATCTGGTTGGTAACTTCATACTGGGCGGCGTTGTCGGAGGTATTCTCTACAACGACAAACTACCTATCCTGCATTATATCGCCCTGCTCATCCTGTGCATCCTGCTCATGGCGCTTTTCAACTATCTCTCACGCAAAATCCCTGATCTGAGAAAACGCACGATAGGCGAGCCAATCACCCTGATCCGTAATGGCGTCTTCCTCATCGAGAACTTCAATGAGAACGCGAGCCGTATCGACCTCAAGGATGTCGCAACGGCTCTGCGGATGCAGAACATCTTCAGCTTTGATGATATCGATTTTGCCCAGATCGAGACGACAGGCCATGTCAGCGTCATCATGAAGGAGGAAACCAAGAAGCCCGCACAGTTCCTGGTTCATCGCGGTGAAATTCTGGAGAAGGAACTGGAGGCGCTCAAGCACTCGAAAGAATGGCTTATGGCAATACTTTCGCGCCGCGGACTGGCTGATCTCGAAAAGATCTTCCTGGCAGAGTGGGTTGGCGATCATCTACTGGTGGTGACAACGGATGGCGTCGTTCACACGGATCTTCAAACCGCCGATAGTCTGACCGGCACGAACTGATTGGCCTCTCACAAGACCACACCATGCAAGTCCACCGACCAAGGCGCGGAAAAGAGATTTGAACTCGGCCTTATATGCAAGCAGAACGATGAAAGTAATCGGGTGTTCGTAACCCCGATCATGGTTATGAGAAGCAAGACAGGGTTGGAACATATGCCTTGCACAGGGGGCTGATGACAGTTCAGGACATGAAAGCGGGTAATGCAATCTCTGCGCCTGCCGCCTTGCGTCGCGTTAGTAAAGGGGATCGTATGGCCTGTTTTGATCTCCTGGCAGAGGGGGTCGACAGTCACTGGTTCAAGGTCGTTCCACCAGGGCAGGATAACGGGTTACCTTCATCCATTCCTTACCGGATTATCCAGTATTGGCATGCTGCAAACCCACCCGAGGATGTGCGGCGCAGCATCGCAACAACCATTGCCATGAACCCTGAGTGCCAGCACGAACTGGTTTGCGATGCCTCAGCACGCGCCTTCATGTATCAGGAACATGGCAATGAGGGCCTCAGACTTTTCGATTGCTGCTTTCATCCAGCCATGCGTGCCGATTTCTGGCGTATTGCTGCTCTGTACAAACATGGGGGCATCTACATGGATGTCGACACATGTTCGCATGCACCGGTTACACGCATTGCGGCAGGGGCAGATTTTTCCTGCCTGCTGACCTATTCGTTTGGATCACCCTGGTGTGTCGATAACGACTTCATCATGACCCAACCGAACCATCCTGTGATCGGCGCCATTCTGGAAGGGATCTTCGCAAACCTGAAACGCTACTGCCATGTCGGCGATTTCGAGAATATCTGGGTTGAAACAGGGCCCGGCGTCACCACGATCGCTTCGATGCGTTGGCTGTCGCGGATTGTAAATGATCAGTCTGTCTCTGATGATCATGGTGGGCTTGCGTTCAGGCATCACAACGCAATTGCAGAAGCTTTTGATGTAATTGATATGGACTACAAAAAGACACGGCTTGGCAATTGGCGCAGGGCTGTTCCGAGCTGACTGATAGGCTTTTGTGCCCTGCCTGACGTTCAGACGCGCGCGTACATACGCCTATGCTCATGGAGAGAGCTGCGCTGCGTCGTGTCTGTATGTGTGGGTATTTTGGTTGCGGGGGCAGGATTTGAACCTGCGGCCTTCAGGTTATGAGCCTGACGAGCTACCGGGCTGCTCCACCCCGCGGGGGTGGTGGTGTGTTTTGTGGGGTGGATCAGGGGACCTGGCGGCGACCGACTTTTCCGCATCTTGAGATGCAGTATCATAGGCGCTGGGGCGTTTCACGGCCGAGTTCGGGATGGGATCGGGTGGAAGTCTCCCGCCATAGCCACCAGGTCTTCTGATCCACCCGACAACTGTGTGTCGGTGTGGAGGTTGGTGTTTGTGTATGATGAGTGTGATTGCGTGGATGATTGCTATGCATGTGTATGCTCTCTTTTGGAGAGCGTTGTGTGAGCGATATGGGCGATTAGGACCGGTTAGCTTCACGTGTTACCACGCTTCCACACCCGGCCTATTGACGTGATGGTCTTTCACGGCCCTGTGAGACCTAGTTTTGAGGTGGGTTTCCCGCTTAGATGCTTTCAGCGGTTATCCCGTCCATACTTAGCTACCCGGCTGTGCCGCTGGCGCGACAACCGGTACACCAGAGGTATGTTCATCCCGGTCCTCTCGTACTAGGGACAAATCCTCTCAAGTCTCATACACCCACGGCAGATAGGGACCGAACTGTCTCACGACGTTCTAAACCCAGCTCACGTACCACTTTAATCGGCGAACAGCCGAACCCTTGGGACCTGCTCCAGCCCCAGGATGTGATGAGCCGACATCGAGGTGCCAAACCTCCCCGTCGATGTGGACTCTTGGGGGAGATCAGCCTGTTATCCCTAGAGTACCTTTTATCCGTTGAGCGATGGCCCGTCCACGTGGGACCACCGGATCACTATGGCCGACTTTCGTCTCTGTTCGAGCTGTCACTCTCACAGTCAGGCGGGCTTATGCCATTGCACTCGACAGTCGGTTTCCGACCGACCTGAGCCCACCATCGCGCGCCTCCGTTACACTTTGGGAGGCGACCGCCCCAGTCAAACTGCCCACCATGCAGGGTCCCGGACCAGGCTAGACTGGTCTCGGTTAGACATCAGAAAAATTCAGGGTGGTATTTCAAGGACGGCTCCACCGGTACTGGCGTCCCGGGTTCGTAGCCTCCCACCTATCCTACACAGGATGTCTCTGATGCCACTGCAAAGCTGCAGTAAAGGTTCATAGGGTCTTTCCGTCTGACCGCGGGTACCCCGCATCTTCACGGGGAATTCAATTTCGCTGAGTCGATGCTGGAGACAGTGGGGAAGTCGTTACGCCATTCGTGCAGGTCGGAACTTACCCGACAAGGAATTTCGCTACCTTAGGACCGTTATAGTTACGGCCGCCGTTTACCGGGGCTTCAATTCAATGCTTGCACATCTCCTCTTAACCTTCCGGCACCGGGCAGGCGTCAGGCCGTATACGTCGTCTCTCGACTTCGCACAGCCCTGTGTTTTTACTAAACAGTCGCTACCCCCTGGTCTGTGCCACCCGCCTATGGTTGCCCACGGACGGGTCTCGCTTATCCCGAAGTTACACGAGCAATTTGCCTAGTTCCTTCAGCATCGTTCTCTCAAGCGCCTTGGTATTCTCTACCAGTCCACCTGTGTCGGTTTCGGGTACGGTCTATACGCCAGAGCTATTTCCTGGAATGCTCCAAAAGCCTGGTCAATCCAATAAGACCAGACAACATATCGCATTCGTCACTTCTGGCAGGCCCAGTAATATTCAACTGGTTCCCATCGACTACGGCTTTCGCCCTCGCCTTAGGGGCCGGCTCACCCTGCGTGGATTAACCTTGCGCAGGAACCCTTGGACTTTCGGCGACAGTGTTTCTCGCACTGTTTGTCGCTACTCATGTCAGCATTCGCACTTCCGATATCTCCAGAGAGGGTCACCCCGTCTCCTTCGCAGACCTACGGAACGCTCCGCTACCGCGCATATCAAAGATATGCACCCACAGC